>JAYTDO010000150.1:0-13998 GCA_043735935.1 Chthoniobacteraceae bacterium | reverse complement strand
CGGCGAGTTGGATGTCCTGTTGGATGAATTTCGCCCACGCCAGCACCGCCGCCGAGAGGAGGATGAGCGCCCACATCACGATGATGAGCGCGGAACCGCGTTTAGCTTGGCGCGTCGTCATTGTTGCAGCGCGGCGGAAGGGACCGTGAGCACGGCCTCGTACGGCGCGTCCTCGTAGTTTCGCCAGATGCGCACGCGGACGAGCGTCGGGCGGCTGTTCGCGTCGGTCCATCGTTCGAGCCAGGCATTGAGGCGTTGGTCAAAATATCGGATCTCGAGCGCGCTGACATTTTGCAGAAGTGGCATCCACTGGTAGTCGCTCGGCTTGGCGTCGGCGAGCCGCCGCCGCAGCCCGATCTCGAGTTCGCGCGAAGTCTTTTTGATGGGCTGGATGGCGAGGGTCGTCTTCCAGTCGCCGTGCGCGGCTTTGGTCATCAGGCCCTGGCCGGGCTTGCACGTCCATTCCAGTTCGTCGCTCGGGAGGTTGTTGAACTTGTGCGGCGTACCGGCGAGCGCGTTGGTCATCTTTGGTGGCAGGTCGTGAAGTTCGGTCTCGATGATATTCACGAGGGTGACGAGCGCGATGCGTTCTTCGGTGGCTTCGCGCGTCGTGCGGATCGCCGCGAGATTGGACACGACGAAGCTGTACACGCTCACCGTGATGAGTGCGATGACCGCGACCGCGATCATGATCTCCAGCAGCGTGAAGCCTCGGCTAGCGTTGCCGCGGGTAGACATAAAACGAAAGCTCCTTGGTCTGCTCGACGCCGTCGGCTTTCCACAGCAGATCGAGCGTGATGATGAAAATGCCGAAAAGTTCCTGCGGCGGCACCTTTTCATTCTTTTCCTTCAGCGGCACGCGCGTCGTCCGCAGCGTCATCCCTTCAAACATGCCTTTGAGTTCCTCAGTCGCCTTGTCCGTGACGACGACCGATCCGGCCTCGATCTCCGCCATGCGATTCGCAAGAGCGAGGCGCGCGCGTGCGTCGTCATCCTTGGCGCGCTCGGCCACCATGCAGTTCTGCACGCAGCTCCCGAGCGCGATCACGCCGATCGCAAACACGCCGACGGCGATCATCGCTTCCAGCAGCACAAACCCGCGGTGGAGAACGAGGCGCTTCATTTCAACGTCTGCTCCAGAAAGGTCGCCTGCACGGTCAGTGGATCGTATCGGACGGACCAACTCCCGGCGTCGCCAACGTAGTGGATGATCGCCGGCTCGCACGCGCCACTGCGCCAGAACATCCATTCCACCGCAGGATCTTTTTCCAGCGCCGCTGGGCGTTCCAAGCCGATCGTTCCGTCGTTAAAGGGGAAGTAATCCGCTTCGCCGACCGAGTCGTCCAATTTCGGCTCATCGGGCTCGACCGTGATCCCGTTGCCGTCCCAGATCATCACAAATGCGCGCCGCTCCATGACGGACCTGGCCTGCACGCGGTGAACGAACTCGTCGAACGATTCAAAGGATTTCCGCAGGTGTTGCTCCGCGAACAGGCCCGAGATGCTCGGCAGCGCCAGCCCGAAAAGGAGCAGCGCGACGGCGATGACGAGGCAAAGTTCGAGAAGGGTAAAACCCTCGCGGCGGGACATGCATGGAAGGTAGCATCGGTTCTACGCGGGTGAAAACCGGCAATTCGCGAAATAGCCGCTGTTGTTGACCCCGTCCCTCCCCCCATC
Organism: Chthoniobacteraceae bacterium; assembly: GCA_043735935.1. Taxonomy (GTDB): domain Bacteria; phylum Verrucomicrobiota; class Verrucomicrobiia; order Chthoniobacterales; family Chthoniobacteraceae; genus JANLQB01. The sequence goes on along the minus strand of JAYTDO010000150.1, from coordinate 12,321 downwards.
TATCTAACGCCTCGTGTTCCGCCTCACCACTCTCTTAGCACTCCTGTCCCTCGGTATCGGAGCCATCGCGCAAAATCCACCACCGGCTCCCGCGCCGACCGTGCCGGTCTCCCCGGCGCTGCCCACTCCCCCTACTCCCGCCGCGCCGGTCGTCGCCCCTCCAGTCACGCCCGGTGCCGCCGCGCCGCAGGATACCGTCCAACTTCAGTTCCCGAATGCCGACGTCACGCAGGTGCTCGATTATTACGAGCGCCTCACGGGTCGTCGGCTGATTCGCGACAACCAGGTCATCGGCCAGGTCAATATCGTCATCAATCAACCCATCCCGCGCGACGAAGCGGTGAAGATCATCGAGATCAACCTGCTGATGAACGGCTTCAGTCTGGTGCCGGCGGAAGGCGACATCTGGAAGGTGATCGGCACCGGAAAGAACCCCCGAAATTTTGGCATCCCGATCTATTCGCTCACCAAGGAGGAACGTTCGTTTCTGAGTCTCGATCAGGAAATCGCGCGGTTGCCCCAGGGAGAGCAGATCATCACCTATCTCGCGCATCTTCTCTACCAGGACCCGACCGAACTCGCGCAGATGCTCGGCCAAGCGATCCCCGCCAGCCCGAATCTCGGACAGACCATCACTCCGCTGCCAAAGGCCGGCGCGCTCCTCATCACCGAGAATACGGCGATCATCAAAGGCATCCTTCGCGTCTTGCGCGAGATCGACCTGCCGCCTGCGGAGGTGAAAAGCGAGTTCTTCACGCTCCAGCGCGCGGACGCGAAGACCGTCCTCGAAAAGCTGCAGGACATCATCGCCCCGAAAACGCAGACGGGCACTCCCAACGCCACCGTGGCGGCCGTGCCGCGTCCGGCCTCGCAGCCGCGCGGAATCGCTACCACCCCCGAGGGCCTGCCGATCCCGAACCAGAACGCCACGGTCGAAGTCACCGGTCCGGGCACCATCGAAATCAACAGTGGTCGTGTGCTCTCCGAGGATGCGGTCGTCGTGGGTAAAACGATCCTGCAAGCCGACGAGCGCACCAATCGCATCCACATCGTCACTCGTCCGGCGAACCTGAAATTCTTCCGCACACTCATCGATCAACTCGATGCCGACACGGTCTTCGGCGTGCCGGTGACGCGCGCGCTGAAATTCGTCGCTGCCGGCGACATCATCGAGGCGCTCAAAAAAGCCATCTCCGATCCTGGCGCCAAGGACGAAGGCGCCGCGGGCGGTTCGCGTCCCGGCCAGCCGAATCGCGGCAACACCGGCAACCAATCGAACCTTAACAACAACGATCGTTTCGGCGGTGGCAACAATCTCGGCGGCGGGGGCGGCGGAGGCACGGGCGGCTTTTCCGAAAGCCTCAATACGCAGGAGCCCGATGTCGTCCCCGAGGCGTTCACGGTCGGCAACACGAAGATCATCGCCGACAAACGCGCCAACGCCATCATCGTCATCGGCAATAAAGACGTGCAGGAAAAAGTGTTCGCCTTTCTCGACAACATCGACGTGCGCGCACCGCAGGTCACCATCCACGCCGTGATCGGCACGTTGAACCTCGACAACAACGAAATGTTTGGCGTCGATTACATCCTCCATAAACAAAAGGATCTGGGCAATCGCACCGTCACCACGGACGCCAACGGCAATGTCACTTCAGGGACGCCGCTCACGAACCTCGTCGTCAATCCCGCGAACCTCACCAATCCTGGTGGGCTGAGTATTACAAACCTGCTCACAAACAAGGCCGTCACCCAAATCGCCACGGGGGGCGCGAGCGGGCTCGGAGGTTTTTTCACCGCCGGCAATGCGCTCGACATCATCGTTTCCGCGCTCCAGTCCACCGGCCGCTTTAAGGTCACGTCGAACCCGAGCATCTTCACCAGCAACAACAAGAAGGCCGTCATCTCCTCCGGCACCGAGATCGCCGTGCCGACGAATATCACCAGCTCCGCCGTCGGCGTGAACGCCAACAACGGCCTCTCGACGAATTCGAGTGTCCAGTTCAAGACCGTTGCCCTCCAGCTTGAAGTGCTCCCGCTCATCAACGCCGACGGCGAAGTCGCCATCGAAGTCGTCCAGAAAATCGACGAGCTCACCGGCGTCAACGACACCATCAGCGGCAATGCCATCCCGCGGATCGCGACCCGGGTTTTAAAAACGAGCGTCAGCGTTCCCGACGGCGCCACCATCGTGCTCGGCGGCTTGCGCCGGGAGCTCGACACCACGCTCAAGACCGGCGTGCCGTATCTCAGCAAGATCCCGGGCATCGGCGCGCTCTTCCGCAAGACGACGACTCAGAAGACTCGCGACGAACTTGTCGTCATCCTCCGGCCGGTCGTGAGCAAGACCCCGCGCAGCACCATCGACCAGCGCGAACGCGAGCTCGACGGCTACCAACTCGAACCGGACCTCGAGTCCACGCTCACCCCGCCCGGCATCCGCAAGCGCGTTCGTGCCGACGAGACCTTCCGTCGCGACCTGCCCGTCCTGCGTCCCGAGCCCGCCCCGAAGGCGAATCGTAAATGACTTCGCGCGCAGCGCTCGTCGACCTCCTCCAGGCCAGCGGCATCACCTCCGACGAGGAGGCATTGCAAATCGCCGCCATCGTCCCGCCTGCCGGCAGCACGTGGACCGTCGAAGCCCTCAACACCGGCAAGCTCGACGAGCACAAGTTCGCCGTCGGCCTGAGTACGCTTTTCAAGATGCCCCTCGTCTCCGTCGAGGCCACCAAGATCGATCGTCCGCTCCAGAAGCTCCTGCCCACGCGTTTCGTTTTCAAGCATCACGTCCTCCCCATCGAGGCCACTGAGACCACCGTCCGCCTCGTCACTTACGACCCCTTTAATTCCGTCGCCCGCCGACTCGCCGTCCAGCAGCTTCCCGGCAAAAAGATCGAGTGGGCCGTCACTCCGCGCGGCACGCTCCTGCGCGCGGTCAAGGCGATCTACGGCGTCGGCGCCGAGACCTTCGATGAACTCCTCAAGAACGCGCACAGCTACGAGGAAAGCATCGAACGCGAGCAGGCCCACGACATCGCCTCCGACGATCCCGAGGCCTCCGTCGTCAAATTCGTCAACCAGGTCATCCGGGAAGCCATCCACGAACGCGCCACGGACATCCACGTCGAGCCCCTCGAAAGCGATCTTCGCATCCGTTACCGCATCGACGGCATCCTCCACGAAGTCGCCGTCCCGCCGCAGCTGCGCCTCCTCCAAAGCGCCATCATCTCGCGGCTCAAAGTGATGGCCCACATGGACATCGCCGAGCGCCGCTTGCCGCAGGACGGCCGCATCAATCTCGCCACCGCCGGCGGCGCCATCGACGTCCGCGTTTCCACCATTCCCACCGTCAACGGCGAATCCATCTCCCTCCGGCTCCTCTCTCGCAGCGAGACGCTCCAGTTCGGCCTCGACCGGCTCGACATGAGCGAAAAGCAGGTCGCCAAGGTCAAGACCCAGCTCACCCATCCCAACGGCATCATCCTCGTCACCGGCCCCACTGGCTCGGGAAAATCGACCACGCTTTACTCCTTTCTCTCCAGCATTAACAACGTCTCCCGGCGCATCATCACCATCGAGGAACCGGTGGAATATCGTCTCCCTGGCGTCTCCCAGATCGACGTCAAAGGCGAGATCGGCCTTACCTTTGCCAATGGCCTGCGCGCCATCCTCCGCCAGGACCCGAACATCGTCATGGTCGGCGAAATCCGAGACTTCGAGACCGCCGAGATCGCCATCCGCGCGGCGATGACCGGCCATCTCGTCTTTTCCACGCTGCACACGAACGACGCCGTCTCCGGCATCACCCGGCTGCTCGACATGGGCATCGAGCCATTCCTCCTCGCCAGCGTCGTCCGCGCCTTTATCGCGCAGCGCCTCGTCCGCACCATCTGCACCGAATGCAAGGTCGAGACCGGCTACCCGCTCGACTATTTGCAGGAGATCGAAGCGCCGATGCCGACGGACTTCAAATTCTACAAAGGCGCCGGGTGCGACGTCTGCCGCCACACCGGCTACAAGGGTCGCGCCGCCATCTACGAGCTCTGCACCGTCACCGAGCCCCTGCGCCGTCTCATCATTCGTAAAAGCACGGGCAACGAACTCAAAGGGCGCGCCATCACCGACGGCATGGACTCGCTCCGCACCGACGGCTGGCGCCGGGTCCTCCGCGGCCAGACCACCATCGAGGAAGTCGTGCGTGTCACCCAGGCCGACGAAGCGATGACGGAGACCGACTGATCCGCCGCTCCCGGGGGCATCGGGCTTGAGCCGGGGGCAAAAAAAGGCAACCTCGCATTTCCATGAGCGCGCTCCATCCAGACGTCCTCATCAGCGCCAACGCCGGCGAACTCGCCAGCACGCGGAATCTCGTCCGCGATGCCCTCCTCGCAGCGGGCTGTCGGCCCCTGCTCTTCGACGATCTGCCTGCCGACGCTCCTGACCCGCTCGCCATCGTCCGCCAGCGCGTCGCCGCGTGCGACGCCGTAGTCCACGTCGCCGGCTTCACCCACGGCACCGCGCCTGCCGTTCCCATCCCCGGCCACTCACAGCGCAGCTACGCCCAGCTCGAGTATGAGATCGCCGCCGAACTCCGCCGGCCCACCTACATCTACCTTCTCGGCACCACCTTCAAAGTCGACCCGCACGAGCCCGAGCCCGCCGAAAAGGCCACCCTCCAGCGGCAACACCGCACGGCCATCATCAACTCCGGCCGACCCTACCAGCTCATCGGCACCGCAGAAGACCTCGAGGGCCGTCTTCGCGCCCTGCGCATCGCACGCATCCGTCCCTCCCGAACTCACGCACCGAACCCCGCCGTCAAAGCGACGCGCACCATCGCCGCTCGTCGCCAGCGTTACCTTTTGCGCGACCTCGCCGTCGGGGCCGCATGTTTCCTCTTTGCCCTCATCGTGTTCGCCATCGTTTGGAAACGCGCCCATCCCGACGTCCCCAACCCAGTTCCCGGGAATCACGTGCCAGTGATCCTGCCGGCCGTCGCTACCCCGGCGCCACCCGTGCCAACTCCGTCCACCCCAAAGCCAACTTCACCCGTCGCGGAGCGGGCGCGGCCGGGGCCGGCGGCCAAAGCGACGCCGCCTCCCGGCACGCCCCGTTTCTTCGACCTCGGGACCAAAGTCCCACCTTGAGATCCGGTTTTGTTCCGGGAAACGCCGGGCTTGCGCCATCGCCCAGCAATCGTTATTTCGACCGCCATGTTCTCCCGTATCGTCCTCGCCCTGCCGTTTTCCCTCTCTTTCTCTCTCTCGGCCTTTGCCGCGGACGGGGCCATCGAGCCTTCCGAGGCGGGGCCGGATTTTGCGGTGCAGGGCGAGTATGCGGGGGCGGGATGCGGTGCGCAGGTCATCGCGCTCGGGCAGGGGAAATTCCACATCGTCGGCTGGGATAAGGGCTTGCCCGGCACCACGCCCGATGCGGAGCGGACTGCCGAAGTCGATGCGGTGAGGGAGGGGGAAAAGGTCGTCTTCGCCGGCGCCGAGTGGAAGGGCGACATCTCGGGCGACACGCTGACCGGCACGGGCAAGGACGGCGGGGTTTTTCACCTGAAAAAAATCATGCGCGAATCGCCGACCGCCGGCGCAAAGCCCCCAGCGGGCGCCATCGTGCTTTTTGATGGGACTAATGCCGATGCTTGGCAGGGCGCGAAGGTGGACGCGCGCGGGTTCCTGCAGAACGGCACGAAGTCGAAGCAGGCCTTTCAGGACTTCACGATGCATATCGAGTTTCGGACCCCGTTCATGCCGGAGGCGCGTGGGCAGGGGCGGGGAAATAGCGGGGTGTATTTGCAGGACCGCTACGAGGTGCAGGTGCTCGATTCCTTTGGTCTGAAAGGGGAGAACAACGAGTGCGGCGGCATCTACACGCTGCATCGTCCGCGCGTGAATATGTGTTTCCCGCCGCTCTCGTGGCAGACTTACGACATTGATTACGAGGCCGCGCGCTTTGATGCCGAGGGGAAGAAGACCAAGGATGCGACGCTGACGGTGAAGCACAACGGAGTGCTCATCCACGATCACGCGCCGGCTTCGCACGCGACGACTTCCGCCGGCCTGAAGGAAGGGCCCGAGCCCGGCCCCATCCAACTCCAGAACCACGGGACGCCGGTCTTTTACCGGAACATCTGGGTGGTGGAGAAAAAATAATTCACACCCGCCTTTCAACCATTTTCACCCAATCCCTCATGAACCTCACTCGACCCCTAGCCATCCTCACCGCCCTGATCGCCCCCATCGCCCTGCACGCGCAGGAGCTCAAATGGGACAAGATGGACCTCGGCCCATTTCACACGGGCTGTTTTAAGATCCGGGACCAGGTGACGGCGAAAGGGATCGCGATCAAGATGGGCGGGGATGCTGGCGCAACGGTGCTTTTCGATCCGGAATTGCTGAGGGTGAGCGCGGCGTGGACCGGCGGATTTGTGCAATTCCCGCGTGGTCGCGGAGGGTTGGAGGGACAGACTTCCGCGAAAGGCGAAATCGCCTTTGGGACGGACTACGCGCCGGGCTGGAGCACCGGGGAGATCAAAGAGGACCCGCGGACTAAGCACCAGGGCCATCTCCCGAACGACGTGGCGAAATATCGGGGCCTGTACGTGAGCGGGGATAAAGTCGTGCTGAGTTACACGGTCGGAAAAACGCCCGTGCTCGAACTGCCGGGCTACGAGGCGCGCGGCGACGCGAAGGTGTTTAGCCGGACGATCACGATGGGAAAGACGAGCAATCCCCTGACGATGCTGGTCTGCGATGTGGCGGGCGGCACCGGCACGGTGACGGGCTCGCAGGCGGCGGTGACGGGCGCGAACGGGAACGGCCTGACCACGGTGACGCTGGTGGCCGGCCCGACGGGCAGCACGCTGAAGGCGGAGGGTGGCCGGGTGACGGTGCAACTGCCGACGCTGGCGGCGAGCGCGACTTTCCAGGTGGAAATCCGCACGGGCGGCAGCGACGTGATCGAGAAGATCAACCGGGCGCCGCTGGCGGATCTGGTGTCGCTGACAAAGGGTGGCCCGGCGCACTGGGGCGCGGCACTGGAGACTCAGGGAAAGCTCGGGACGGGTGACGGGCCTTACTTGGCGGACGAAATCACGCTGCCGGATGACAACCCCTACGGCTCTTGGCTCAGGCCGGGCGGACACGATTTTTTCCCCAACGGCGATGCGGCGCTGGTGAACATCAGCGGCGACGTGTGGCTGGTGGGCGGGCTGGATGAAAAGCTCGAGCACGTGAAGTGGAAACGTTTCGCGACGGGGCTCTTTCAGCCGCTCGGCTGCAAGATCGTGGACGGCAAAGTGTATGTGCTCGGGCGGGATCAGATCACGCGCCTGCACGACCTGAATGGGGACGGGGAGGCGGACTTTTACGAGTGTTTCAACAACGACTGTGTGGTGACGGAGAACTACCATGAGTTCGCGCTGGATCTGCAGACCGACGCGGCGGGGAATTTTTACTATGGCAAAGGCTCGCCGTGGGAACCGACCAACACGAGCCCGCACCAGGGCACCATGCTGAGGGTGTCGAAGGATGGATCGAAGCTGGACATCATCGCGACGGGCCTGCGCGCGCCGAACGGGCTCGGGATGGGCCCGAAAGATTTTCTGACGTGCAGCGACAATCAGGGACACTGGATGCCGGCCAACCGGCTGAACATCATCAAGCAGGGCGGATTCTACGGGATGACGCCGGCCGCGCACAAGGTGCTGCATTTCAAGGCGGCGGATGGGACGGAGTTCGACGCGAATCCCAGTTCGGAGGAGGCGAGGAAGGAGTTTAAGACGAACTTTTGGGGCAACGCCCAGACGCCGACGCCGACGACTGGGTATGATCTGCCGCTGCTGTGGATGCCGCAGGCGGTGGATAATTCGCCCGGCGGGGAAGTATGGGTCGAGGGCAAAAAATGGGGTCCGTGGGAGGGGCGGATGCTCCACATGAGCTACGGCCACTGCACGCTTTACGGCGTCTCGATGGAGACGGTGGATGGAGTCGCGCAGGGGGCGGTGATCAAGTTTCCGTTTAAGTTCCCGAGCGGAATCATGCGCGGACGTTTTAACCCGAAGGACGGGCAGCTTTACATGAGCGGCCTAAACGTCTGGCAGAGCGATGCGTCGAAGTTCGGGGGATTCTCGCGCGTGCGTTACACGGGCGGACCGGTGGTCATGCCGACGGACGTGAACGTGCTCAGGGACGGACTGGCGCTGCATTTTACCGGAGCTCTGGACGAAAAGAGCGCGACCGATCCGCAGAACTACAACATCGAGCGCTGGAACTATAAGTGGACCGGCGCATACGGTTCGCCGGACATCAAACCGAGCGACGGGAAGAATGGGAAGGACGCGGTGACGGTCGAGAAGATCACGCTTTCGGCGGACAAAAAGACGCTGACGTTCTCCATCCCCGACATCGCGCCGGTGATGCAGATGCGGCTGAAATTCAAGATCCAGTCCGCGGACGGCAAGCCGGTGGAGCAGGAGATCCACAACACGATCCATCGGGTGCCCGACCAGAAAAAGGTGGCGCAATAGCGCCCGTCCTTCGTCTCGGTGCGGGGAAATGAGCGGGGGCTTGCGTCTTGCGCTATGGTCGGCCGATGCCGCTCCCACTTTCGCCCGCCGTCTTCCTCGATCGCGATGGCACGCTCATGCACGATCCCGGCTACGTCGGTGACCCGGCGCTGGTGGAACCGTATGCCGACGCCGCGCCCGGACTGGGGCTGCTGAAGGCGAGGGGATTTCGGACGGTCATCGTGACGAACCAAAGCGGCATCGGGCGCGGTTATTTTACCGAGGCCGACTTTGCGCGCGTGAATGGGCGCCTGCTCGAACTGCTCGGGCCGGGGCTCATCGACGCGACCTACTACTGCGCCGAGCATCCCGATACGGCGACGGATCGGCGGAAACCCGGGGCCGGCATGCTGCTGGAGGCGGCGCAGGAGATGGGTCTGGATCTTTCGCGGTCGTGGATGGTCGGGGATCGACCGGGCGACATCGTGGCCGGGCGGCGTGCGGGCGTGCGGCCGATCCTGGTGCAGACCGGCGAGGGTGCCACGGTGGCGGACACGACCGGCGCGGTCTTTGTGGCGAAAGACTTTGCCAGTGCGGTGGCGTTCATTTTAAGAACTTCGGATGCCTAAGGTCGCCGTCGTCATCCCTGCGCGCTACGCCTCCACGCGTCTGCCCGCCAAGCCGCTCCATCCCATCGCCGGGAAGCCGCTCATCCAGCATGTCTGGGAGCGGTGTGCGCGCGCGAAAGGGATCGACTCCGTGATCGTGGCGACGGACGACATGCGGATCGCAGAGACGGCGTTTGGCTTCGGGGCGGAAGTGGCGATGACTTCCGCGAAACATCGCAGCGGCACGGACCGCGTGGCCGAGGTGGCGAAGAAGCTGCGCGGGTACTCGCACATCATCAACGTGCAGGGCGACGAACCGCTGGTCGATCCTGCGGTCGTCGCGAAGCTCGCCGCGACGCTTCGGAAGGAGCGCTCGATCGAGATGATCACGTCGGCGAGCGTGTTCACGCCGGCGGATGATTTGACGAACCCGAACATGGTGAAGGTCGTCCTCGATCGTGAAGGGAACGGCCTGTATTTTTCCCGGAGCCCGATCCCGTTTGTGCGTGCGGACGGCCTGCGGCCTTCGTTTTACCGGCATCAGGGCATCTACGGTTACACGACGAAATTCCTCCTGCAGTTCGTGAAGTGGAAGCCCGGCATCCTCGAGCAGGCCGAGTCGCTCGAGCAACTGCGCGCCCTGGAAAATGGCGCGAAGATCCGGGTCATCCTCGCCAAACACGCCGCCGTGAGCGTGGATACCCCCGAGGATGTGCTCGCCGTCGAAGCGATCCTCAAGGCCTAGCCCCAGTTCCATTTTCCAACCTCAACTCCCTTATCCACGTGAAGTATATTTTCGTCACCGGCGGCGTCGTCAGCAGCCTCGGCAAAGGGCTCGCCGCCGCCTCGCTCGGCACCCTGCTCGAACTGCGCGGCCTCAAGGTCGTCCTGCAAAAGTTCGACCCTTATCTCAACGTCGATCCCGGCACGATGAACCCGTTCGAGCATGGCGAAGTGTACGTGCTCGATGATGGCGCGGAGACGGACCTGGACCTCGGTCATTACGAGCGCTTCACGAACTGCGTGCTTTCCAAGGCCAACTCCACATCGAGCGGGCAGATTTACGAGACGGTCATCCAGAAAGAGCGGCGCGGGGATTATCTCGGTAAGACGGTGCAGGTCATCCCGCACGTCACCAATGAGATCAAATTGCGCATCAGCCGCGGTGGGGAGGGGACGGGATGCGACGTCGTCATCACCGAAATCGGCGGAACGACCGGCGACATCGAGGGCCTGCCGTTTCTCGAAGCGATCCGTCAGTTCATCCATGAAGCAGGGGAATCCAACGCGATCGTCATGCACGTCACGCTCGTGCCGTTCATCAAGGCGGCGGGCGAGTTGAAGACGAAACCTTCGCAGCAATCGGTCGCGAAGCTGCGCGAGATCGGCCTTCACCCAAATGTGCTCATCGCACGCACCGAGCAGCCGCTCGACCGCGACACACGGGGCAAGCTCGCGCAGTTCTGCTCGGTGCCGCTTGATGCCGTCATCGAATGCCGCGACGTGGAGCATACCATTTACGAGGTGCCGCTGTGGCTTCAGGCCGAGAAACTCGACGACATTGTCTGCCGCCAACTCGGCCTGGATGTGCCGCCACCGGATCTCACGAAATGGAGACGTTTCGTCGACCGCATCATCAAGCCGAAGAAACACGTCAAGGTCGCGCTCGTGGGCAAATACACCGACCATCAAGACGCCTACAAATCGATCATCGAATCCATGACGCACGCCGCCGCCGCGGCGGATTGTTTTGTGAAGATCGAGGAAGTCGACGCGGAGGCGCTGGAAGGAGACGACCCGGAGCGCAAGCTCGGCCACGTATCCGGCATTCTGGTGCCCGGGGGCTTTGGCGAGCGCGGGGTGGAAGGGAAAATCCTCGCCGCCCGATTCGCCCGCGAAAACCACGTCCCGTATCTAGGACTCTGCCTGGGGATGCAGATCGCGACGATCGAATTTGCACGTAATGTGTGCGACCTGCCGGAAGCGAACAGCACGGAATTTAAGCCGACGACGGCGCACCCGGTCATCGACCTGATGCCCGAGCAGAAAAAGGTCAAAGGCAAGGGCGCGTCGATGCGGCTCGGCACGTGGGACTGCCATTTGCAGGAGGGGACCAAGGCGATGCAGGTCTACGGCAGCAAGGAAATCCGCGAGCGGCACCGTCACCGCTACGAGTTTAACAACGCGTACCGCGAGCAGATGGAGGCGAAGGGATTCATCATCGCCGGAACCTCCCCCGATGGCACGCTGGTGGAACTGATCGAACTGCGCGATCACCCGTGGTTCCTTGCGTGCCAGTATCATCCCGAGTTCCAATCGAAGCCAAATAAGCCACACCCGTTGTTTAAGGGATTCATCAATGCGTGCCTTGCGCACGACAGCTGACGGCGAGGGGGAATATTTGGTATCGCGCCGCGGTCTTTGAGCTAAAGCTCGGGCGTGTCCGCGCGAGTTCCTGAGAATATGCGAAGGCTGACGAGTGTCCTGCTCGTCGTGGCGATTGCGCTTTTGAGTGCGCCGCCTGTGTGGGTGGGAGGCCGCTTCGCCAAGTGGCAACGCGAGGTCGTGCAGGGTCGGGCCAAGCACGGGTTAGCGGCGCTCGGGTCGATGCCGAAATCGACGGTGCAAAAGGTCCAGCAATCGGGCCGCATCTTCTTCGAATCGGCGATCGATGAAGGTGGAATCGCGGGACCATTTTGGCGTTCGTTGGCGAACTGCCTATGGGCGATCGAGACGCCGCCCGCGGATTTCCCCGTGCTTTCGCGCGGGCGCTCTCCGCCCCAGTTAGGTTAGCCGCCGCATCTTTCGCGGAGGCGTTCATCATCGTCCCTGGCGTGCGCCTTTCACTGCGCCCGCATCGGCGTTTTCATTCCAGCGGACACCATTCCATCCAGCTCGCCGGGCGGCTATTTCCACCGATCCATCTTTCTTTCCAATGACTCAAACTATTCCAACTGATTCAAACGACCCGATGCTCGACGGCATCGAGGAGCTGCTTCCGCGGGTTGTCCAAAAGTCACCTACTGAAGCCGTCCGAATGCTGGAGCCATTTCCGCCGGAGTTCGTAGTGTCCATGCTCGAACTGCTCAATCCCTCCGTTGCTCAGGACGTCTTCGCCCGATTTCCTAGCGAGCGTCGGCCAAAAATCATGATGGCGGCCACCCCGCCGACCCGCCGGCAATGGATGTGCAACGAGGC
>JAYTDO010000149.1:0-1896 GCA_043735935.1 Chthoniobacteraceae bacterium | reverse complement strand
CGGCACGGAGATTGGGCGAGTTTACAAGGAGAGCCAGCGGCGCAAATGGGTGTCGAGCGCGGTCTGGTCGCGGGCGGAAATGCGGCCGACGATCTTGCGCACGAGGTGGGATTCGACGGTGGCGAGTTGCGCTTTGACGGCGCTGGCGGCATTCAGGCCGGCGGCCTGCCAGTCGGCCAGCGGGAAGTCGGCATGGCCGAGGCGGGAGGTGAGGGGGACGACGAACAAGTCGCCGGGGAAAGTGCCGAGGCCGATGACGATGGCGGGACGGACCTTGTGGCTGCTCAGGTCAGTGAACGGAATGGGCAGGAGCACGACATCGTTACGGGAGCAGGGCATTGAAGACATCGTCGGCGTCGTTTTCCCAAGTGTCGCGCAAGTGACGCTCGGACTCGGCGAGCCAGGCGGCGCGTTCGGGGTCGGTGTCCATGGTCTCGACGGAGATGCGGACGTGGGCGTGCTCGGGCAGCGCGAGGGGTTGGAGCGGGCGCAGCAACCCGTCTTCGTAGATGGCTTCGACGGCGGCGATCATGGCGGGTAGTGTAGGTTTTCCCGAGGGATCGGGCAAGGGCGAAGCGGGGCAGATTGGGGGACAACGCGCGCGAGTGTCAAAGGAGGCTCCGGGCTGGTGGTGTGTGGGTCCGCAGGAATTCGGCTTCGCGTAACAATCGGCCGCTGGAGACGCCGCGTTCGCATTTGGCGATGACGGGCATTTCCAAACGCACCGATCGCGGCTAGGTTCCGCGCCCCGAACCGATGAACGTCCTATCCGCCAAATTTCAGACGAGTGCGCCGAATGTGGAATCGTGTCCGGTATCGGAGCTGCCGGAATTTGCCTTCATCGGGCGGTCGAATGTGGGGAAGTCGTCGCTGCTCAACATGCTGGCGGGGGCGAAGGCGCTGGCCAAGGTTTCCGCGACGCCGGGGCATACGCAGCTCATCAATTTTTTCACGGTCGGCTCAAGGTGGACGCTCGTGGATCTGCCGGGCTACGGCTATGCGCGGACGGCGCGGACGGAGCGCGACCGTTTCCAGCAGATGATCGCGGGCTACCTGTGCGGGCGGGCGAATCTGGCGTGCGTGTTTGTGCTCATCGACTCGCGGCATGAGCCGCAGGCGATTGACTTGGAATTCGTGGAATGGCTGGCCGACGAGCGCGTGCCTTTCGCGCTGGTTTTTAGCAAGGCGGACAAGGTGTCGCCGGGCCGGGTGCGGGCGAATATCGAGCTGTTTCTGGCGAAGATCGCAGCGTGGTGCGGGGAGTTGCCGCGGGTTTTCACGACGTCCGCCGAGACGCGGAGCGGGCGCGCGGAGCTACTCGGCTTCATCCGGGAAAAGGTGGAACAGGTGGGCGCGGTGGAGTAAGCGCGCATGCCGATGGCGATGACGCTGGAAGATCTCGGATGGAATGCGGAGTTCGCCGCGGAGTTTACTCCCTATCATCTGGAGGGGTGGAAACCGGCGCGCTTGATCCGGGATAACAAGATCACCTACGGGGCGCTGCTCGCCGATGGGGAGGAGCTGGAAGTCACGATGGGCGGGAAGGTTTACCACGATGCGGCGACGGATGCCGAACTGCCCGCGGTGGGCGACTGGGTGGCGCTGGAACTCGGCGGTGCGGATGGCGAGACGATGATCCGCGCGCGGCTCACGCGGCAGACCTGTCTCTCGCGGAAGATGTCGGGGCGGAGTACGGAGGAGCAGGTCATCGCGGCCAATGTGAGCGTGGTGGTGGTGGTGACGGATGCGGGGTCGGATTTCAGTCTGCGGCGGATGGAGCGCTATTTCGCGATCATTGGGAAGAGCCGCTCGAAGGCGGTGGTGCTGGTGAACAAGGCCGATCTTTTTTCCGACGCGCAGAATCAGGAAGCCGCGACCGCGATCCGCGCGCTGAGT
>JAYTDO010000148.1:0-1514 GCA_043735935.1 Chthoniobacteraceae bacterium | reverse complement strand
GTGCCGCCAGCTCGTGATGAACTGGGGCGTGACGCCACACTATCTACCGTTCGATCCGAACCCGCTCCGCACGATCGGCTCCGCGCAAAAGCTGTTGCTCGAGGCTGGTTTTACCAAATCCGGAGATCGTCTCGTGATCGTGAGCGACATGCTCTCGGGGGAGGATCGCTTCGACTCCGTGCAGCTTCGGATCGTTCCGTAGCGGCCCGGCCCGGTCGCGCTAATTATTGCGGATCGTCCAGTAGGCACTCCCCGAGGTATTCGGGTTGAAAGATTGTTTCGGCCCAAAATCAAATCCCGTTGTTCCAACCCGAGGTTTCACGGAGATGGCCGCTCCATTCTGAATGATCAGGTCCGGCTGGCCGTCACCATTCATATCATCCAAGCCGCGTACCACGTCATTGACGTTGGTAATTTGATTCCCCGCTGGAATCGCCGCGCTGCCCGTCCCGACCATGTTATTCATATACCAAACTGATACAGCACCCGCCGCGTTGACCATTCGCGACCGACAGGCACAATGCGGCAATTGCCGCGAAACCACACTCGGTCCGACGCAGAATCCGCGCGGTGAAGCCGGAAGACATGTATTTGAAGTGGGATGGGATTTTCATGGAACGCCAGGTTGCGTTTTGTTTTTTTAGCGCAAGGTATTTCCATGAACGCAATTATTCCCCGTTTCGCGGCGGCGCTGGCCCTAGTTCTTTCCCCTCTCGCGGCGCGCGCACAAGCTCCGGTCGTCGATTCGATGCCAGACATCACGATTGTGGACCACATCGACTACTACAAGCCCTCGGAGCAGCCTGATAACTGGTTCGACAACGTCAATCCTCCCTTCACAGTTTTGCCCGGCGGAGATCCAAGTTTTGATTCCTCCACGATCGTGGATGCTCTCGACTTCACATCATCCGGTCGGGCCAATTTCCTCGCGAAAGTCGCTGATGCGCGCGGGCGCGCCTTTGGCACGCTGAAGCTGAATGTTTCCGCCAGCGGGGCCTTCACCTCCGTCCTGCGCATCGGGAAGCAAACCTACCCGTTTCGCGGGACGCTGGATGCGGTTGGATCATTCAGACGGGTGCTCACGCCGCGCGGGGCGATGCGCGTGGCCGTCCGCGTGCAGGTCGCCAAAGGGCGCATGTCTGCGGCGGTGACAAAGGGTAGCGTGAGTCTTTCGGCTCAATAGTTCCTCGAACGAGAAGGCGGCGTGCGCATTTTACCGCTCCGCACCTGTCAGTGGAAATCAGCGGTGCCTGCATTTCGCCGCATCATTTGCTCCGCAAGTTTGTGGCCGAGCGCCTTCATTTCGGCGGCTTCGGCGGGCATGAGCGCGAGGACTTCGTCGCACGTGCGATCCCACCAGCGCAGCCATGCGGCGAAGTGCCGGGGCTCGAGCGCGAGCGGTCGGTGCGCGCCGACGAGGCTGCCAGAGTAGGTGGAAGGGCCGCCCGTCATGCGGACCCAGAAGTCGGTGAGGACTTCGAGATGCGTGCTCCAGACGGGGACGTGGGCGCGGA
>JAYTDO010000147.1:0-2587 GCA_043735935.1 Chthoniobacteraceae bacterium | reverse complement strand
CCACTCATCCCGCCGCCCACTTCGCTCTCCTCATTCACCTTCGAGGAAGGTCATCCCGCCCGCCCTGCTCTCGTATTGACCTCTCACCACTGGAGCACGCGACATCGCGCCGGCGGATGGCAATTCCCACGTTGCGGCACCAGCCCGTGTTCGGAATCGGCGCGCTCATTCTCCTCGCCCTGCTGCTCTGTCTCGTCACCGGTCGTGCCCAGTCGTTGAACCAGGCGAAAGTGTTGGGCGGCCAGTTGCTCAAGAGCCTGAATGGCCTGACGGACGACGTGACGCCGGAGGCCGGAGAGGGTCTTATCCTGAGCACCGCTGGCAAAAAGATCACGCTGGCGATGCCCGGCTTTTGTCTGCCGTGGTGTCTGCTTGGTAACGTCGGCACCACGCCCGCGCCGCAGGTGCCGCAAGGAATCGAGGGCAAGAGTTTCGTGCCCGCGCTGCGCGACCCGAAACTCGGCACGAAGAATTACATCTTCCACGTCTATCCGCGCGGCGAGCGCCTCGGTCGCGCCGTCCGCACCACGCGCTACCGTCTGGTGGAATGGAAAATCCCCGGCGCCGCTGGCGAGTCGGCTGAGATCGAGCTTTACGATTACGAAACCGATCCCTTGGAAACGAAGAACCTCGCGACAGCGCAACCCGAAGTGGTTTCCCGGATGCGCGTCATGCTCGCGAAGCTGCCCGAGGCCAGACCGCAAATCAGAGAAGTGAAGGTCGCCACGAAGCAGAAGCAGGATCGCACCGCGCTGTTCGAGAAGAAGGACACCAACCACGACGGCAAACTGGCGCGCGAAGAATTCCTCGCCGGCCAACCCGATCCCGCCGAAGCCCCGAAACGCTTCAAGCGTTTCGACGCGAACAAGGACGGCGTGTTGAGCCGCGATGAATTCATTTACAGCGGCAATCCCCCGTCGCTGCGTCCTTCCGTCACGAATTAGGCGGCGGGGCGCTCTTTCCCTGAACATCTGACTCCCTTGAAACAAGTCCTGGGCTTCTCGTCCGACTGCCGTTCTCAGGGCCATACGCTTCTTGATCGAAAGCCACCTCACGCGTTTCAATCAGCGGAAACAGCAGCCCTATGAGCAACGTTCCCGATCCCTTTCGCGAGGCCCGCAAAAAAGACGGCGTCCTGAAGTGCCCGTTCCAGGGCGAGATGGTGCCGATGATTCTGCGCCATGAGGACGTACGCAAAGCCGCGAAGGATTGGCAGACGTTCAGCTCGGACGCGCCGTTCCGCGTGCCGATTCCGTCGGAAGAGGAGGTCCGGTCGATGCGGCAATTGCCCATCGAGACCAATCCGCCGGAGCACACGGAGTATCGCGCCATCGTCGAGCCGTTCTTTCAACGAGCCAGGCAACCCGGGGTGATCGCGCAGGTGGAGGCGTTGATCGCGGAGAAACTTTCCGAAGCGCTGGGCCGGGAATCCATCGAGGTCGTGAATGAGTTTGCGCTGCCGGTGCAGTCACGCGCGCTCGCCTATCTGCTGAACGTGCCCGAGTCAGAGGCGGAGACGTGGATTGGTTGGGGCATGCACGTCTTCAAGGTTACGGGCGGCACGTTCAAGAAAGGCACGTCGCTTGAAGATTATCTGAGCGCGCAGTTCGACCGCGCCCAGGCGGATCCGGGCGAGGATTTCTTTAGCGCGCTGACCAAGGCCAGCTATCGCGGCCGGTTGCTGACGCGCGAGGAAATGATGGGCTTTGGGAATCTGACCTTCGCCGGTGGACGCGACACAATCATCCACAGCATCTCCTCCATCATCGCGTATTTCGGACGGAACCCCGCCGCCCTCGAATACCTGCGTGCGGACCCGAAACGTATCGTTCACGCGGGCGAGGAATTCTTCCGCGTCTTCATGCCGCTCACGCACATCGGCCGCGTCTGCCCGGTGGCGACCGAAGTCCAAGGAGTCACCGTCCCGGCGGACGGACGTGTGTCGTTGGGCTGGGCCTCGGCAAATTTCGACGAGACGGTGTTCGACGCGCCCGAGGAGGTACGCCTTGATCGCAAGCCCAACCCGCACATCTCGTTCGGCTTCGGAACGCATCTCTGCCTTGGCGCGCCGCACGCGCGATTGATCGTGCGCAGCCTGTTGCAAGCCCTCACCGGGGGCGTCGGACGCATCACCGTGTTCGAGGCGAAGGAGCACATCGAAAAAGAGGCACGCTATCAGCGATCGAACGGCTACGAATCTTTGACCGTCAAGCTGGCGCCGTTGTGAAGCGTTTCGTGCGGTTGGGCGAATCCGGGTAACCGCGACGATGAAACCCTTCTCCATGAAAAGCGTTCTCTCAATTCTCGCTGGCGCGCAGGAGGGCAATCGCTGTGCCTATCCTGCCAGAAGGCCGCCCGGATGTCCGAAGAACTGCTCGACCTGATCACCGACCAGCAAATCACCGACCTCATCCGCTACGTGCAGTCGATCAAGTGGTCGGCCAAGCTTTCCAATAAGAACACAGCTCACTGTCCTTCCTCGCAGGTCTTGGTCTGCGGGCTTGTGTGGGGCGAGTTTGGTGGCAGGATTACGCCACTCCTATGATGCGAACTTCTGATGTTCAGGCAGGCCTGCTGGCCGCAGGCG
>JAYTDO010000146.1:0-12695 GCA_043735935.1 Chthoniobacteraceae bacterium | reverse complement strand
GTGGTCGCAAACAGGAAGCGGCCTTTCGAGACAAACAACTCGATCGGAAAGCGGTTAACGAAGAACCGGAGGACGCCGGAGAGTTTGTCGCTGAACGCCATCTGCAGCGCCGAGCGAAGTGAAAAGAATGCGGTATGCCCGCTGAATACGGTGCGCGATGGATCGTGGAAGAGGATGGTCTTCCGCGGGTCGAGCGGTGCTCGCGCCTTGCCCAGAGCCGTATTGAAGACCTCCAAAAGCGAGTCCTGAGTGATCGGTTTCGGCAGGACCTTGAGGATGTTTGTGTAGCGCTCGTCGAAGTGTTCCGCATTCCCGTTGGTCGCCATTACGACGACGGGAACTTTCGATGTCGCGGGATCATTGAGGAGTCTGACACAGATCGATTCTCCGTCCTGATCCGGCATCGATTCGTTCAGTAGGATCAGGTCCGGCTGTGCGACATTAAAACGATCGAAAGCATCGGCTCCGCGCTGCGCCACAAGGACATCGACTCCATTAAAATTCTGAGCAAGCACGGATTCCGTGAGCTTAGAGGCCGCCAAGCTGTCATCGATCACCAAAATTTTTAGAGACATACCAAGAATACTATGTGCGCAATTATCGTGCTAGAGGAGTCAATCCCGCCGCTCATTAGCGGGTCGGCATTTGCGGTCGCAAGGTGAGGTTCACAGTTCGGGCTGTCAATCAATCTCACGCCCGTTAACGCGAGGAATTTCGCTTTCCGGCGCCGTGCGGATACGCCACGTTCTCCGCCCTTTATGAGTTCGCCTGTCCGTGTTCGATTCGCCCCTTCTCCCACTGGGTACCTTCATGTGGGGGGTGCCCGCACCGCGTTGTTTAACTGGCTTTACGCACGGCACACTGGCGGGAAGTTCATCCTTCGAATCGAAGATACGGATCAGCAGCGGAATACTGCGGATGCGGTGCAGGTCATTTACGACGGGCTGCGTTGGATGGGGTTGGACTGGGACGAAGGCCCTCTCGTCGGGGGTGAAAACGGGCCGTATTTTCAAAGCGAACGTGAATCCATTTACCTCCGCTATTTCGCCCGGCTTCAGGCTGGCGGCCACGTTTATGAAGAAGCAGGCGCGTGGCGGTTTCGGTTCGTGCGCGAATTGGTGGAAGTGGACGACGTCGTCTGCGGCAAGGTCCCGTGCGATTTTCGGAATATCGAGATCACGCCCGATATGACGATCCGTCGTTCGGACGGTTCGTGGATTTTCCATTTCGTCAATGTAGTCGACGACCTTGAGATGGGGATCACGCATGTGATTCGCGGTGAAGACCACCTTTCAAACACGCCGAAACACCTCCAGCTTTACCGCGCCCTCGGTGCCGAGGCGCCACGGTTTGCGCACATCCCGCTCATTCTGAACAGGGACGGATCGAAGATGAGCAAGCGAGATCAGGGGGCGAGTGTCGCGAGTTATATGGAAGGCGGCTACCTGCCCGCCGCGGTACGAAATTACCTGTGCCTGCTCGGATGGTCGCCGAAGGACAACCGCGAGAAGATGGAACTCGAGGAAATTATTCGCCTTTTCGAGCCGTCAAAAATCAACCGCAAGGCGGCGCAGTTCGACATCGAAAAATGCAACTGGCTCAATTGGCAGTACCTCGCCGCGATGACCCTTGATGAATTCACCGATGCAGCGTTGCCGTTTATCGATCGGGCGGGAATTCCTTACGGGTCCCGCGAGGTTCTGGTGCCGGTGCTCGGGCTGATCAAGGAAAAGATCAAGCATTTGCCCGAGACACCGAATTGGCTGCCGTATTTCTTCAACGAAGATTTTGCCACTGATCCGGAGGCCGCGGAGAAACTGAGCAAGCCCGGTGCTATCGAGATTCTTTCCGCTTTGCGCGGAAGCTACGCGGCGCTGGGCGAATGGAACGCGGGCGCGCTCGAAGCGGCGCTAAAGGAGCTGGCCGTTGCGCGCGGCGTAAAGGCGGGCGAACTGGTTCATCCTACTCGCGCGGCCGTCAGTGGGCGCACGATTGGTCCCAGTCTTTATCACATGCTGGAAGTGCTCGGTCGCGAGGGTGTCCTGGCTCGGATCGACCGTGCGATCGGGTCGAATGTGGGATGAAGGAGGTTTACTCACTCGACGAACTTCGCGAATGGCCGGCAGCGCATCCACCTCTGCGCCTAGCTGTCCTCGGTGATCCAGTCGCGCATTCGGCGTCACCGCCCATGCACAATGCGGCCATGGTTCACTGCGGGATCGACGCGCGTTACACGAGGTTGCATATCCGCGAAGAGGATCTCAGGGAAACCTTTCAACTACTGCCGCTGAAAGGATTCCTCGGGGTGAACTGTACGATTCCGCATAAATTCGCCGCGCTGGCACTTGTCGATCGTGCGGACGATCATGCGCGGCGAATCGGTGTCGTAAATACGGTCGTCGTCGAAGGCGAACAACTCGTCGGCTATAACACGGATGGACCCGGTCTGGTCCGGGCTGTGCGGGCGGAATTCGGAGCGGAACTCGGCGAAATGCGAGTGCTGATCCTCGGTGCTGGCGGCGGAGCGGGTCGTGCGATCGCGATGCAATGTGCGTTTGAAAAATGTCCCCGGATTGTTTTGATCAACCGGACGCGCGAGAAGCTACAGACGCTTGCAGGCGAGTTGGAGGCCTTGCTGCCGGCACGATCCGTCGCGATCGACGGGTGGAACGATGCCGCCTTGAGCCTGCATATGGCGGATGTGGATCTCGTCATCAATTGCAGTCCCGTCGGGATGGAGGCGGGCGCAGTTTCTCCAATCTCGCCCGATCTGATTTCTGCGCGCCATTTTCTCTACGACACGACCTACACGGCCGCTCGTACGCCGTTGATGAGGGCGGGGGATCTCGTTGGCGCTCACTCCGCTAACGGTCTTTCGATGCTGCTGCATCAGGGAGCGCTTTCCTTTGAGATCTGGTTTAAGCGACCAGCGCCGATCGAAGTGATGCGGGCCGCCCTGGTGGAACGCGCTGGCTAAAACGCGAGCCGAGCCTGCTCCGCGTCGATCGCGATTTGGGATCGGAGTGCATCGATGGATGGGAATTTCCGTTCGGCCCGCAGATGTCGCCGAAAGGTCACTTCGATGTCCGTTCCATAAAGATCGCCGTCGAAGTCGAACAGGTGGACCTCGAGGGTGCGCTCGCCGCTTGCACGGCTAATGGACGGACGAATTCCAATATTTGCCACGCCCCGCCGAATCGGCCCGCCATTCTGGAGGATTTCCACCGCGTAGACTCCGTCCGGTGGAAATTGCTCGTTGTGTGCACTCAGATTCGCGGTGGGGAAACCTAGCTTTCTTCCGAGTTGCGCGCCTTTGACGACCGTGCCGAGGACGGTGTAGTCCCTCCCGAGATATTTTGCCGCGGTCGCAAGATCCCCGACTTCGACGGCGGTGCGGATCAAGGTGCTGCTGACGATTTTCCCATCGATCTCGACGACGGGGACTCCGACTTCGAGAAAGCCGAGATCGCTTCCTAGCTTTGCTAACATCGCAAGGTTTCCCGCGCGTCCTTTTCCGAAGGACCATTCGTATCCGACGCAAATCTCACGTAACGGCTTCGCCGATCGTGCGAGATCATGGATGAAGGATTCCGGTGCCGTGTCCGCGAGCTTTTCATCGAACGGAAGCACGAGGAGATGTTCGGCTCCGAGTGCTCGGATCAAGCGGAGTTTATGAGCGGTGGACGTGAGCAGCCTGGGGGCTTTATCAGGTCGGAGGACACGGATCGGATGAGGATCGAATGTGACCACCACGGCGTTTCCGCCAGATGTCCGCGCATCGCCTAGGGCTCGTTCGATTACAGCGCGGTGACCGCGATGCACGCCGTCAAAAACACCGATCGCTAGGAAGAGTGGTCCCGGCAGCCGGCTGAGCGAGGTGATGGAGGTAAGCGCTTCCAACATCACGCGCCAACATTACGCGCCGCGCATCCGCGATACGGTCGGCAAGCTGAGGATTTTCGACTCAAGCACGCTTGGATCGCCATGCTTGAGTTCATCGACGGTGACCGCATTCTCGAGCGTGAACCTTCCGCTCTTCGTCCGACGTAATGCCTGGAGATGGGCGCCGCATCCGAGTTCGTTGCCGATATCGAAGGCGTAGGTCCTAACGTAAAATCCTTTACTACATACGACGCGAAACTCGATTTCCGGGGAATGAACCCCGATAATTTCGTGTGCATAAACGTGAACGAATCGCGGTTCGCGTTCCACGGTCTTGCCTTGGCGTGCGAGCTTGTAAAGAGGGACCCCGTCTTTCTTGATCGCCGATACCATTGGTGGCATCTGGTAAAAATCGCCCTGGAATTTCGCGAATGCCGTCTCGATTTGTTCCTGCGATAATTCCGGCACCGGTTTGGTTTCGACCACCTGCCCATCCGCGTCCTGGCTGTCGGTCGTGGTGCCGAGGCACATTTTACCGACATATTCTTTGTCCTCGCTCATCAGCAGGTCCTGGATCTTCGTCCCGCGCCCGAGGACGATGATGAGCAGGCCGGTGGCGAGCGGATCGAGGGTCCCGCAGTGGCCGACTTTCTTGGTGTTGAAAGTGCGGCGCGTGATGGCCACCACGTCGTGAGACGTCATGCCAGAGGCTTTATCGACGAGGAGAACGCCGTCAGGCTGGTTTGAATTCATTGGCAATTGCGGAAAGGACTTTTTCTTCGGCGTCGGCCAAGGGGCCGGGGAGGCGCGCGCCGGCGGCGAGTGTATGACCGCCACCTCCGAAGAGGCCGCAGATCTTGCTGACGTCGATTTGCGGATCTTTCGAACGCAGACTGATGCGGACTTTGCCTCCGTCGACTTCCTCGAAAAATGCGGCTACGATGACGCCGTCGATGGCACGGATGGTGTCGATCAGGCCCTCGTTGTCTTCGGGTTGCGCGCCGAGGGCACGCGCTGTTTCCGCGGTGAGAGCAAAGCTGGCGCAGCGCTCCCCGGCGGTGAATTTCAGGACGTTGAGCAAGGCCCGGAGCAGTTCGAGCCGGCGGCGCGGATAGCTCTCATACATTTTCTGCGAGAGAGCGCCGACGTTCACTCCGCTGCGAATCAATTCCGCGGCGATTTCGTAGGTCCGTGCGGTGGTGGATGGATACTGAAAGGAACCTGTGTCAGTGCTGATCGCGACGAAAAGATTATCGGCCATCTCGTAGGTAAACGGGAGATCGTTTCCGCGAAATAATTCGTAAAGGATCTGGCCCGTCGCAGGGGCAGAGGCGTCGATGTGTGCGAGGTCGCCGTAGTGATCGTTGGTGACGTGGTGGTCGATGTTGATCCACGTTTTCGCCTTCACTTTCGGGAGACAATTGCCGACCCGGTTCCACACGGCGGTATCGAGTGCGATGGCGACATCGAATTCCTCGGGCGATTCGGGAGGTGTCTGGACGAGGTCGGAGCAGGGGAGATAGCGAAATTTTTCCAGCACGCCTTCTTCATTCCAAGCTGCGACGCGTTTTCCTAGTTGCCGGAGGCATAAGGTCATCGCGAGCGTGCAACCGAGGGCGTCGCCGTCGGGCCGGATGTGGCTCATCACCACGAAATTGTTCCGTGTCCTGAGGACGTCGGCAATCTCGACCAGCGTGGAATTAGGCTTCATTGGTCGGGTCCGGAGGGGTGTCGTCGATCGGCGGTGGTAACTCTGCCATGAGGTTGAGCACGCGGTCGCCACGTTCCGCTGCGACGTCGAGTTTGAAGTGGAGATGCGGGGTGAACTTCAAGACGACTCGCTTGGATAAGTCGCGCTGCAACGAGACCCTTGTGCCGTGCAAGATCGCCATCGAGGCATACTGCTCTTCTTCCGTGCCGATAATGCTGATGTAAACGTGCGCGTGCTTCAGGTCCGGCGTGATGTCGATTTGCTGGACGGTGACCAGCTTTGCCGGAAAGCGACATTCGCGGACGATGAGTTCGCTCAGTTCGCGTTTGATGAGTTCGTTGACTCGCTCAAGACGATGTTTCATTTAAGTTTTTTGGGCGTTCCGGTGGGAAGAGGCGGTGGCTCCGCGGCGGCTTGCCGCGGACCACGCAAGTCCCTGGGATTTTCTGTGCTCGACGGCCGGTGTCAGAGCTTCTGCGGGACTTTATCGAGTTGGTAACATTCGATGATGTCACCGGGCTCATATTCGCCGAAGTCCCCTAGTTTAATGCCGCATTCGAGTGCCTGGCGGACTTCCTTCACATCTTCGGTAAAGCGGCGCAGGGTCGTGATCGGGCCGTCGTAGATCGGTACTTTTCCGCGCATGATGCGCGCACGGCCAATGCGGGCGATGCGTCCATCGGTGACGTAGCAGCCTGCGATGATTCCCTTCGACAGTTCGAATACCTTCCGAATTTCGGCGTGCCCAAGGGCGGTTTCGCGATTTTCCGGTTCGAGCATTCCGGCCATCGCTTCCTTCACCTGGTCGATGAGTTCGTAGATGATTGAGAAGAGCTTGATCTGCACCGCCTCGCGTTTCGAAACGCTTGCAGCAGTGTTCTCGGTCTTGACGTTGAACCCGATGACGATGGCGTCGGATGCGGCGGCCAGCAGGATGTCGGATTCAGTGATGGGACCGACGGCGCAATGGACGAACTCCAAATCGATTTTGCGGCTTTCGATCTGCTTGAGCGAGGTGACGAGCGCTTCTGCAGAACCTTGAACGTCGGACTTGAGGATGAGTTTCAAAACCGGCCTTTTACCAGCGGCGAGGCTGTCAAAGAGGTTTTCCAGGGTGGCGCGTTGCGGTGTCGCGAGCTTCGCCATCCGCAAGTCGGAGAGGCGCTCGGCGCTGAGCGCTTTCGCCGCTCGCTCGCTTTCCATGACGACGAGTTCGTCCCCGGCATTTGGGAGACCGGCGAATCCGAGAATTTTGACAGGCGTCGACGGGCCCGCTGATTTCAGCGGCTTGCCTCGGTCGTCGATCAGAGACTTTACCTTGCCGTCGTAGTTCCCGCAGATGAACGGGTCGCCGGTCCTGAGTGTGCCCATGCGTACGATGATCGTGGCGGTCGGCCCACGACCTTGCTCGATCTGCGCCTCGATGACTGTGCCGCGCCCGTCTACGTGTGGGTTTACCTTTAACTCTGCAATTTCCGCGACGAGGAGGATGGACTCGAGAAGCTGTTCGATTCCCTGATTCTTGATCGCCGAAACGGGGCAACAGATGATGTCGCCCCCCCAATCCTCCGGGACGAGTCCTTTTTCCTGCAATTGTCCTTTGACCTTGTCGAGATTGGCGCCAGGCGCGTCGATCTTCGTGATCGCGACGATGATGTGGACCTTAGCGGCTTTCGCATGCGCCATGGCTTCCAGCGTCTGCGGCATCAGGCCGTCATCCGCGGCGACCACGAGGACGACGATGTCCGTCACTGTGGCGCCCCGAGCGCGCATCGCGGTGAATGCAGCGTGTCCGGGGGTATCTAAAAACGTGATGTGCTGCTCTTTGTAAGCAACGGAATAGGCGCCGATATGTTGCGTGATGCCTCCGGCTTCGCTTGCTGCCACCCGCGTTTTCCGAATGGCATCCATCAGGGTCGTCTTGCCGTGATCAACATGGCCCATAAATGCGACGATCGGTGAGCGAGCGCAGAGTTGATCCTTTTTCTTCTCGTCTTCCTTCGGGGGAAGCGGTTCGACCACCTTCGTGATGGGCGCGTGGATTTGCTTGGTTTTGTCGCGCTTTTCCTTTTCGAAGGTAAAGCCGTGTTCCGCGCAGATCTTGGAAGCTACCTCGGGCTCGATGGTTTGATTGATCGACGCAAAAATATTGGCCAGCTTCATCAAGTCGCCGATGATCTGGAACGGCTTGAGATTGAGCGCCGTGGCCAAATCGCGCACGACAATCGGCGGTTTGATGTGGATGATTTTTTCATCCGGCTTCACTTCGGAATCATCCGTCGCCTCCGGAGTTGCGATTTCCGGAACAGGTATTTCTACCACGGGCGCCACTTCGGCGGGTTCCTCTTTCTCGATCAGTTTCGAGATGGGCGGCAGTTTCTTAAACGGTTTGTGATCCAGACTCTCCGCGATCGGCTTCCGTACCCGCTTCGGCTTTTCGTCGATGAGCGAAAGCGTCTCCATTACCTCTTTGACGACTGGCGCAGGCGGAGGCGTCTCGGTCTCAGGCTTGCCTTTGTCAGCCTTGCCAGTGATCGCGGGTTTGCCCGCGGGCGTGGATTTCGCCCCCGCGGCCGTCTTGGTTGGGCCGGGTTTCTTGGGGGTGGATTTGTTGGTCGTCTTGGTTGCCATTAAAAATGTGCCGGGGCGTTGTGTTCATGGCATCACCTACTTGGTGGAAGCCATGGTCTTCTCATACTCCTGTTTGGCCGCGCTATGGATCGCCGTGGCCTGATCGATGTCGACGCCGAGGATGTCCGCGATGTCCTGAGGTTCGCATCCGGTGGCGACGACCTCGATGCTGTTCATGCCGGCGTTTACGAGCTGCGTAGCCACCTCTGGCGAGACGTTGAGCGCAGCGGCAAAGGAGGACGCGGCGTTGACTTTTTTGGAGTCGAACACCTCTTTCGCGGATTCGTCCTTCTCGATGTTGATGTCCCATCCGGTAAGTCGTGACGTCAGTCGGGCGTTCTGCCCGCGTTTGCCGATGGCCAGTGAAAGTTGATCCTCGTCGACCTTGATCAGGATGGAGCGCTTGTGCTCGTCGAGCGTCGCCGTTTTGATTCGAGCCGGCTTGAGCGCCTCGGTGACGAGTTCCTTTGTGTCGGCACTCCAGCGGATGATGTCAACCTTCTCGTTGTTCAACTCACGGACGATGTTTTTGACGCGGGCGCCTCGCATTCCGACGCAGGCACCCACCGGGTCGACTTTGTCGTTTGCGCTGAAAACTGCGATCTTGGTGCGGTATCCGGCTTCGCGGGCGATGCCTTTGATCTCGACCGTCTTATCGCTGATCTCACTAACCTCCGTCTCGAACAGGCGGCGGACGAAATTCGGGTGGCTCCGGGAGACGATGATCTCCGGTCCGCGCATCCCATTCTCGACCGCGACGACATACGCACGGATTCGGTCGCCGATGTTATAATCCTCGGTCTGAACGCGCTCTTTCGATGGCATGGTCGCCTCGAATTTCCCGAGGTCGATGACCACATCCGAGCGCTCGAACCGCCTGACAGTCCCGCTCACGATCTCGCCGGCCCGGTCCTTGAATTCGTCGTAAATCATCTCCTTCTCCGCTTGCCGGATCCGCTGCATCATCGCCTGTTTCGCGGTTTGCGCTGCGATACGCCCGAAGTTTTTGGGAGTCACCTCAACGTCAATCTCATCTCCCGCTAGGACATCCGGCTTGATTTTTTTGGCGAGAGCGAGGCTGATCTCGTCGTGTTTGTTGGTCACCTTTTCCACCACGATCAGTTTTGCTATGGCGCTGATCTCTCCAGTTTTAGCGTCGATTTCGATGCGCAGGTCACGCGCCTGTTCGACGGCCTTTTTCGAGGCCGAAAGCAGGGCGTTCTGAACCGCCTCGACGAGGACATCACGTTTGATGCCTTTTTCCCGTTCGAGGTAATCCAACATGGCAATAAATTCGCTGTTCATAAAAATTCGCGGACTCCGGGGACAAAAAAAAGTGGCGTGTTAAGCCACTTTCTTTGGCTGAAATTTGCCCTAACCATACCGACCGGCATCAGAGGCGTCAAGGTCGTAAACTTTTCGCGCCTGATTTTCAAATGAACTTTACTCCGATGAACCGCGAGGTCACGACGATCTTCTTCGATGCCGCGGGCACTCTGATTTACCTGCCGCGTGGTGTGGGCTACCACTATGCGGACGTAGCCGGGCGACACGGATGGACGGTGGACCCCGAGGCTCTCGGGCGGATCTTTAAAGGGGTTTGGACGGAAATGCTACCTGCCACGATGCCCCGGCATCCGCGTGAAGGTGATGAGCGAGGATGGTGGCGCGAGTTGGTGAGGCGCGTCCTCAAGATCGCCGGGCCGCCGGGGCCATTCGATGGAAATGCCTATTTCGAAGAGCTTTACGTGGAATTCGAACGGCCCGGAGTCTGGGCTCTTTATCCAGACGTGAAGCCCGTGCTCGAGGCGCTCAGGGGACGCTATTCCATCTCCATCCTTTCAAATTTCGACGGCCGACTGCGTCCCGTCCTCGCCGACCTCGGCATTCTCGAATGTTTTAGGGAAGTCCTCATTTCAAGCGAGATCGGCGCCGATAAACCATCGCGGTGTGCATTCGATCTGGCAGTCGCCCGGGCCGGAATCACTCCGGCGCAGGCATTCATGGTCGGAGACGATGCAGACGCGGATGTCGCCGGAGCGCTCGCCGCAGGGTGGAGAGCGTTTCACGTCGATCGCCCCCGGGCGACCCTCCTCGACATGCTTGCAATGCTGCCTACTTGAGCCCTGCCCTTTGCTCGATCTGCGCGAGGGTCTGCTCCGCGAAACGCCGTTGTTCCGGTGCCAATTCCGGGTCCGCCAGGACCCGTTTGAATTCATCCGCAGCCGGCTGTGCGTGCCCGGCCGCCGCATAAGCCTGGGCCAGGTATAGGCGGTAGCCAGTCGCTGGCTGGGCCTCTGCGTCCGCGCGCTCGATCAGCTTTTTCAAAACGCGGATCTCGGCCGTATAAGCGTGCGCCTCGTGGCAGATCTTCGCGTGGTAAAACAGAAGCCCAGGATCGTCAGGATACGCCGCGATGAGTTTTTCCGAGAGATCGTAAGCGGCGCTAAATTTTTTGGTGGAAAAGAGGATCTGGGTCTTCGTCGCGATCGCCGGCAGAAAGTCCCGATCGAGTGCCAGCGCCTTGTCGACGCTCGTGATGGCCGGATTCCACTCGCCCCGGAGCATCCGGAAAATCGCCATCCCGTTCCAAACCTCGGGCACTTTCGCGTCGAGCGACTGGGCCTGGTCGAGCAGTTCCTTCGCCTCGGCCCCGCGCCTGATCGCGAGGAGCTTGCCCGCTGCTTGGGCCAGGAAAAGAGAATGGTCGTGTGGTGCCTCGAAGCGACCTTCGATGGCTTTCAAATCCACCGGCTTCCACTCGTGTTCCGATTCGCGCCGATAAACGATGCTCGAATGATCGAGATACGTCAGCGTCCAGTCCTTCGCCTCGAGGATGTGTTCGAGAAGTGGGCGGTATTGACTCGGATCGCCGACGAGCAGAAGCGTATCGAAGCGGTAACGCCGGTCGAGTTGGCGGAACAGCTTCGGATTCAAGGCCGCCTGCGCGAAACTCCGCGCCTGGTCGGATTTGGGGCTCTTTTCCTCATCCGTCAGAAGGTCGGGTCGCTGGGAAAGCAACCAAGGGAGTGCGACGGCGTTAAAGTACAGCGATTTGGCGGTCAGGCTCGCCAGGGCGAGGGCGGGAGTCGCAAATTGAGGATTCTTGGACGATTTCCCCTCTCCAAAAAATCGGACGACGACAGGGGCTCCGATCGCCAAGCCCGCGATTGCGGTGACGATTGGGATTCGAAATTTCGACAAGAATGAACGGGAATGGAGCATTTCAAATGGGGCCGCGAAAATAGTCGCTGATCCTGCTTGCGTCATGCGGCAAGTTGCCTAATTTGGCCGCCCTCGTTTCGGAACCGGGTTGGTAGCTCAATGGTAGAGCAGTACCCTTTTAAGGTATTGGTTCCGGGTTCAAGTCCCGGCCAACCCACTCTCCGAAAACCCTGATAAACACAGGGTTTCCGGCTGTTTTTGTGTCAGCCGCGACGCGCCACTTTCGGAGCGAATCACTCCTCACGGCTACTCTGTTGGGAATTGCGATCATTACCGAAAACGCTACCAGTTTGTTCCATGAGTCGGCGAAGAACGGGATCGAACTCCTCGTCGACCGGACTGAGAAAACTCAACCTATTGGGCTGATCCTCAGGAGATGGACCGGGTGGTCATCAATCTCGTCGGCAATTTTGCCGACAGCATCGGAGTGGATAGCCGCATCACGCTCCGCGTGATGACGGACCGGCTGCCGCGTCAGGGTCGGCACCGGGATGTCGCGATGCTGGGGGTCGAGGATAGCGGAGCGGGTATTCGATTCTACTCTTCACCACGAAGTCCGCGGGAACCGGCTTGGGACTTTCGGTAGTGTCCTAATTTGATTGGCGAGGCGGATTCGCTAAGACGTAGTGTGCCTTGGAGTCGCGAAGAATATCCTTTCGATGAATGTGGCGCAGAACCCCCTTGGCGCAGAGACCGTTCAAAAGATCCTTGCAGGTTTCCCATGCCTTGCTCGTGATCCGAACGGCGTCAGTGACACTAATTTTTTTGAAGTCGGCAGTGTAATTTATCACGCGCTTCTCATGCTCTGAGAGCGTGCTGTAAAGCGCCTCGCTCACTAGACGACTAACGTCGGAATCCAACCACACCTTGCGGTGCTCGACATTATTTCTCAGAGTGACGGTAACCTTTGGATTTCCCTCGCCAGCCTCTCGAAAAATTGGCTCAGGAAGATCGAGGTCTTTCATTGTCGCCCTCATCCGCTTGGTGCCCTCGTTGCTGCATTGTGTCCGGTCCAAGAAAAACAGGGCCTCCATGATATTCGGATTTCGCGGGTCATGCCGCTCGTAGATGTTCTGCGGGGTCACGAATGGCATGAATCCACCAAGGCTTTCCACCTCGAGCCTGTCGTCGAACATCTTCACGAAAATAGGAACGCTGTGGATGCTGTATGAGCGATGGGCAACCGCATTCACGATTGCCTCAAACCAAGCGGGCTTTGGATATTCTTGAGTGGTGACGAACTTGC
>JAYTDO010000145.1:0-30163 GCA_043735935.1 Chthoniobacteraceae bacterium | reverse complement strand
CTACTTCCAATACGTCGCCGTCGCCGACCTCAATGGCGACGGCTACGCCGACATCGTCGCCAGCGCGAGCCCGTATTCCGGAGCGGTCGATCCCGCCACGAAAGTCGCCGTCTTTATCAACAACGGCAGCATCGGCGGCTTCGCCACTCCCGTTCTCATCCCGTACGGCACCTTTTGCTACGACCTCGCGCTCGGCGATTTTAACGGCGACACGTACCCGGACATTGCCGTCGTGGATTCCGGCGATGTGAAAGTCATCCTCAGCACCGGTCCGGGCACCTTCGCATCGCCCGTCTCCTACTCGACCGCCTACACCCCGCGGCGCATCGCGATCGGCGACATCACCGGCGATGGAAAGCGCGACCTCGTCGTCGCCACCGAGCACTTTAATATCGTCGCCTCGGGCGTTTACCCCCACGCGCTCACCGCGGAAGTCCTCGCCAACCAAGGCGCGGGCACCTTCGATCCAGTGGCCCTCATCAACATCCACAGCGCCAACCTCGGCGCCCCGAGAAACTTCGACTGCTCGATCGCCGTCGGTGACCTCAACGGAGACGGGCGCGCCGACATCATCGCCGGCTCCGAGCTCCTCACCGGCGGGAAAATCATCCACCTCCTTCCGCTCAAGAACAGCGCCGGCAATTTCCTCGACCTCATTCAGCTCGGCAAATCGACCTTCGTCAGCGGCGGGAAAGTCCGCGCCCTCGCACTCGCCGACCTGAACGCCAAGGGAGAGATCGACGTCGTCCTCACCAATACCAGCGACACCAAGCAGACCAGCATCCTCCTCAACGCCACGCCCTAGTCCGTCGCGTTAAAATGCTGCGCTGCCGCTGGGGCTCTGTTAAACCAGCGCCGTGATGAGCAGCACCCCGACGTTTCTTTTCACCGACATCGAGGGCTCGACTGCGCTCTACGAACGCGCCGGCCCCATCTTCCGCACCGCACTCGCCATCCACCACGCCGCGCTTCGCTCCGCGATCGAAAAGCACGCTGGTCGTGTCTTTCACGATACGGGCGATGGCCTGCTCAGCGTCTTTGAAAATCCCGCCGACGCTGTCGCCGCCGCCACCGACGCACAGTTCGCCCTCGATACCGCCGCGTGGCCCGCCGAGGTGGGAGCGCTCCGCGTCCGCATGGGGCTCCATCTCGGCCCGGTCGAGACCGACGGCGATCGCTTTCAAGGCCTCACCATGCACCACGCCGCGCGCGTCATGGGCGCAGCCAATGGCGGCCAGATCCTCTGCTCGCCCGCCGTCCGCGAGCAGCTGTCGCCAGTCGACGGCCAGATCACCGATCTCGGGCTTTATCGCCTTCGCGGGCTTCCCGCCGCCATGCGCCTTTTCCAAGTCGCGTCCGTGCCAGGCCACCCGCCCTTCCCGCCGCTGAACGCTCTGCCCGCCTTCACTCACAGCCTCCCCGTCTCCCCCTCGCGCTACTTTGGGCGCGATGCCGAGATCGCCGAACTCACCGAAATCCTCCGTCCTCTGCGAACGAGAAATGCGCAGCCGTTCGGAAGACTCGTCACGCTCCTTGGCCCCGGAGGCACCGGCAAAACGCGCCTCTCCCTCGAAGTCGCCTGTCGCCTTCTACCCGAGTATTCACACGCCGTCTGGTTCGTCCCCCTCGCCGACGTCCGCGATCCCGCCCTCATCCTGGAAAAGGTGCGCGAAACGCTCGGCCTTCCGTCCGATCCCAGCACCCAGCCCCTCGCCCAAGTCGCCCATTTCCTCGCCGCCCAGCCCTCGCTCCTCATCCTGGATAATTTCGAGCAAATCCTCCCGGACGGCGCCCTGCCCGTCCACGAACTCCTCGCCGCCGCCCCATCGCTGGCCTGCCTCATCAGCTCCCGAATCCGGCTCGACCTCGGCGCCGAGCAAGAGTTTCCCGTCCAGCCTTTGCGCCTTCCGGCACTCGACGCGACACCCGCCGATCTCCGCGAATTCCCCAGCGTCGCGCTTTTCATCGACCGTGCCCGCAATGTGCGCCGCGACTTCACCCTCACCCCCGAAAATGCGCGCGACATCGCGCAACTCTGCCGCGTCCTCGAAGGCATCCCCCTCGCGATCGAACTCGCCGCCGCCCGCTCCGGCGCCCTCACGCCCGCCCAGATGCTCACGCGCCTCGGGCACCGCCTCGACTTCCTTGCCGGCGGCCGGCGCGATCTCCCCGAGCGTCACCGCACGCTGCGCGCCGCCATCGCATGGTCCTACGAACTCCTCCCCGAGCAGCTCCAACTCTTGTTTGCCAAGCTCGCCGTCTTCCGCGGCGGCTGGACCCTCGAAGCCGCCGAAGCCATCGCGACCGACGACCCGCCCGAAGCCGCGCCGACGCTCGATCAACTCGAAGAACTGCGCGCCTGCTCCCTCATCTCCACCGTCGAGACTCACGGCATCATGCGGTTCACCATGTTGGAAATCCTCCGCGAATTCGCCGCCGAACGCCTCACCCTCACCGGCCAGCAAGAGGCATGCACCGCCCGGCACCTGACCTATTTCACCACCTTCGCCACGTCCCCGCCCGACGCCGACGAACTCACCCATCTGCGCCTTCTCGATGCCGACCACGAGAATCTCCGCGCACTCCTCGGCAGCAGCGCCCCGATCGAGGACCGCACGCACGTCGCGATCGCGCTGCGGAAATACTGGATGATCCGCGGCCACATCGTCGAAGGCCGCACGACCCTCGACCGGTGCATCGAGGAGGAATCCGATCCGACCCGGCGCGCCGCGCTGCACACCGAAGCGGGCATCCTCGCGTGGAAAGCCGTCGATTTCCCTGCCGCGGACGACCACTTCCGAGCCGCCCTCGCCGTCCACGAAAGCCTCGGAAACCAGACGCAGATCGCCGGGACGCTCAACAACCTCAGCATCCTCGCCAACGAAAGCGGCCGACACGAAGACGCGCATGAGTTTTGCCAGCGCAGCATCGCCATCTACCGGCGCCTCGACCGCCCCTCCCACCTCGCCGCCGCCCTGAGCAATTTTGCCTCGGGCAAACTCGCCGCCGAAACCGCGACCGAAGCACGCGAGCCTCTCGAAGAAGCCCTCGAAATCCAAAGGCGCCTCGGCGAACAACTCAACGCCGCCAACACCCTCCACAACCTCGCCGAAATGCACCTCGCCCTCGGCGCCCCGGCGCAGGCCCGCCGGCATCTCGGCGAGAGTCTCCGCATCCGCACGGCCCACGGCGCTTGCGACGACCTGTGCGCGTGTTTTTCCACCCTCGGAAGCATCGCCGTCGCCGAGGCCGATCCCGAGCGCGCCGCGCTCCTCTTTGCCGCCGCAAGCCAGGCCGCAGAAAACCACGACACACCCGCCAGCCCAGCCACCCGGGAGCGGCTCAACGCCGACATCGCCAACGTACGCGCCACGCTCGGCCCGGAACGCTTCGCCGCACTTTGGCCCATCGGCTGCCGCCTCGCTCTCGGCGAGGTGCTCGACGCCGAGGGGCGATGGCTCGTTCACCCGGCGCCGGCCACTGAGATCGCCACCGCCACCGCCTGATTCCGCATTGCCAAGCGCGCCCAAAACCGGCACAAACGTCGGCACCATGAACGACTCCAAATCGCAGTTCTTCACCAAGGTCGCAGCGGCTCTCCTCGCGATCTCCCTGCTCCCAGTGACCGCCTCCGCAAGACCGCCTCGCGGCGAGATCGAAGCGTCAAACCAAGATCTTTTCGCCACCCCGAACAAGCCCTATTACGTCAAGATCAAAGTCCCGACTGCGTACGGCGCGAACCATCGTTTCGATGTCCGCGTCTACGCCCTGCCCGGAGGCCGAAATAACATGCCGGGCGCCTTCATGCGGATGCGCCAAGCCACGGCGCAAGAGGTGACTTACTTGCCGACGGCCACCCTCCCGCAAGGCGACCGGAAAACCTCGATCAAGCTCACTCCGAAAGTCGGTAAAATGAGCCTGATGGTCGTGATCCTCGATTCCAGCGCGGACCCGAGCACGAACAAGAAGCCGGTCGGCTTCACCGTCGTCGCCGTGCGCGAAGGCCTCGGCATCCGCACGCCCGTTTACACCCCCATCGGCTCCGGGCGCCACTAGCGCGGCGGCTTTTCGGGCGAGCGCTCCAGCGCCCACGCCAAACCGAATGCGAGCCGTTCGGGAAGGCGGTCGCTGTGCTGGCCGGGCGATTCATAGAAACGCACGGGCGAACTCCGTGTCCGCAGGATTTCGTGAATCTTTCGAGCGCCAATGTTTGCGCCAAATTCATCGTGCTGCGCGCCGTCGAGATAAATCCGCTGGCCGGGGGCAAACGCATCCGCACTGCGGCGCACGAGCGTCAGCGGATCAAGGTCCAGCCAGCGTTGCCACGCGGCGGGCCGCCACGCGCCGCGTTCATCGTAAAGCCACTCGAAGCGCCGGGGCTGGCCGGCGATAGGCGCGTAGTTCGCACACAAACCGACGACCAGCCGCGCGAGCCCGTCGGTGGGAAGGCGCGGATTTTTTGCCGCCGCAGCGGCATCGATGTCAGCAGGCGTGACGGCGCGCACGGACGCTTGCTCGACCAGCGGTTTGTGAGTCGTTTCAAAATCGCTGTCCGGAGACAGAGCCACCACGGCGTTGAAGAGATCGTGATGATTCATGGCGAGGAGCAGCGCACCGTAGGCGCCGCTGGAGTGGCCGGCGATGACCCGGGTCCCCCCGGCGTACCGGGCGGCAAGGGCCGGAAGGATTTCGCCCGACACATAGTCGGCGTAGTTGCCGGTGGCGGTGGAGTTCAGGAATTGGCTGCCGCCGTAGCGCGAGCGCCCATCGACGACCGCGATCCGCACCGATAGACGATCGACCACCGCTCCGAACCAAGCGGCACGAGCCTCCGCGATCGCATCCTCTGAGGAGCCGCCCCACCCGGGCAGGTAGATGACGAGCGGCAGCGGAACATCGTCCTTCACGCGCTCCGGGACAAAGACGGCGACACGCCGGACGGCGGGATCGCCGAGCGGATTATCGCGCAATTTCACGCCAGGGATCGCCAGCACATCGAGCCGGGCGGCGGCGAGCGAGCCTGCCCAGGCGAAGAACGAGACGGCGCAGAGCAGGGGACGGGAAATCATCGCGGGCTTATGCCAGAACCTCCGCGCAAGAGGAAGGTCCGAAGCCTGGCTTCGAAGGGGCTGCGAGCAGGCCGGAAACTTCCCTTGCCCGACCATCCTTTATCCCGTAGCCTCCCGCCTCTTTTTTCCAGACCTATGAGCACGCCCACAGACACCACTCCCGCAGCCACGACCACGACGCTCCAAGGCGAGCGCGGCCCGAAAATGTCCGGCGCCGACATCCTGGTAGCCGCACTCGAGCGCGAGGGCGTCGATACGATTTTCGCTTATCCGGGCGGGGCGTCGATGGTGATGCACCAGGCGCTCACGCGCTCGAAGAAGATCCGCACCATCCTGCCTCGGCACGAACAGGGCGGCGTTTTTGCGGCGGAAGGTTACGCTCGGGCGACGGGGAGGGCTGGCGTGGTGATGGCGACGAGCGGACCGGGAGCGACCAATCTCGTGACCGGCATCGCCGACGCGTATCTCGACTCAACGCCGCTGGTGGCGATCACCGGGCAAGTACCGCAGGCGATGATCGGCAAAGGAGCGTTTCAGGAGACCGACGTGTTTTCGGTGACGGCGCAGATCGTGAAGCACAATTACCTCGTGACGGATATCAACGATCTGGCGCGAATCGTGAAGGAAGCCTTCCACATCGCGACGACGGGCCGGCCGGGGCCGGTGTTGATCGACATTCCCAAGAACATCCAGATGGGCGAGACGCAGCCCGTCTTCCCGAACGAAGTGAAGCTGCGCGGTTACAGTCCGGTGGTGCATTGCGGCGACGCCGAGCTGAATGAGCTGGTGGGGCTCATCCGGCAGGCGAAAAAGCCGATGATCTATTGCGGCGGCGGTATCATTTCGGGCGAGGCGGCGGCGGAATTGAGGGAGTTTGCCGAGCGCGCGCAGATCCACGTGGCGACGACGCTGATGGGCATCGGCTGTTTCCCGGAATCGCATGAGCTTTCGCTCAAATGGCTCGGTATGCACGGCACCGTCTACGCGAATAACGCCGTGAACGAAGCCGACCTGCTCCTGGCGATCGGCGTGCGCTTTGACGATCGGGTGACGGGCAAGATCAGCGAGTTCGCCAAGCACGGCACGATCGTCCACATCGACATCGACAACTCGGAGATCAACAAAAACAAGGTGGTGAAGCTGCCGATCCTCAGCGACGTGAAATACGCGCTGAAGCGGGTGAACGAGATGCTCGCGGCCGCGGGCTACGAGCAGAAGTCGAAAGGCTACACGCTTTATCCGGAATGGAACGCGCAGATCGCGAAATGGAAGGAAGCGTATCCTTTCACCTACAAGGATACTGAAGACGCGATCCAGCCGCAGTATGCGATCGAGCTTCTCTACAAGATGACCAAGGGCGAGGCGATCATCACCACGGGCGTGGGGCAGCACCAGATGTGGGCGGCGCAGTTTTATGATTTCGACAAGCCGCGCACGCTCATCACGAGCGCCGGCCTCGGCTCGATGGGTTACGGCTACCCGTCGGCAATCGGGGCAAAAGTCGCGTGCCCGGACAAGCAGGTGATCGATATCGACGGCGACGGTTCCTTTGTGATGAATATCCAGGAACTGGCGTGCGCGCGGGTGGAGGGCATCGGGGCAAAGGCCATGGTGCTGAACAATCTCCACCTCGGCATGGTGGTCCAGTGGGAGGATCGCTTTTTCAAATCCAACCGCGGTCACACCTTCCTCGGGCTCTTCACGGACGACAAACGCGACACCGCGGACCTCGACACGATTTACCCCGACTTCATGAAAATCTGCGAAGGCTTCGGCGTGCCCTCGCGCCGCGTGATCCACAAGAAGGATCTCGCCGAGGCAATGGAATGGTTCCTCGCGGAAAAAGGCGCGTGCGTGCTGGAAGTGATGGTGCCTTACACCGAGCATGTGCTGCCGATGATTCCCGCTGGCGCCACTTACAAGGATGTGATCTATGAGGATCCGAAGGAGCACGGGCGCAAAACGCTGGAAGCTGGCTCTGGCCTGTAACCTGCGCTATCCTTCGCCATGCGCCCCCCACGCCTGCTGATTGCCTCCGCCGCGCTCCTCGCGAGCACCCTCGCCGCACGTGCAGTCATCGTCATCGGCCCGGACGATAATCTCTCGGCGCCGACGACCGGCGCGGCGGCGAATGCACCGTGGGAGTACGTGGTCCGGCTCGGTGTGAACAACGCGTCAGGCGTTTACCTCGGGAACGGTTATTTGATCACGGCCAACCACGTCAACGTGCCGGCCGATGCATTGATCAACGGAAACCTTTTCCAGATCGATCCGGCTTACACGCCCGTGCAGATCGACGGCGCGGACATCAAGCTGCTGCATATCCTCGGCAATCCCGGGCTCGCGCCGCTGCCGCTGATCGATCCGGGCGACAATGAGTTTTCAAAGGCCTGCGCCATCATCGGCTGGGGAGTCGGGCCGGGCGCGGCGATTCCCGACGAGGGATTCAACTGGGGCGACGACTCAACTCGCGCGCAGCGCTGGGGCACAAACACGACGCTCGGTAGCTACCTCAACAGCGGCGGCACGCTCTATCTTCAAACGGCCTTCAATTTTAACTCCGGCAACGATGAAGCTGCGGTCACCCTAGGCGACTCGGGCAGCGCGCTGTTCGCCAACTTCGGCGGGACGTGGAAACTCACGGGCATCACGGTCGGAGCCGATAGCAATTCGCCGTCGATGTCGCGTTACGATCAACTGGGATTGCCCGGTCACGTGGGCGATGTGGCGGACAACAATTATTTCATCCCGATCTCCCAGCATCGCGCGTCGATCCAAGGTTCCGCGCCGCTTCCCGAGCCGTCCTCGGCGTTGCTCTTGATGCTCGGCGCCACTCTGCTTGGCCGGCGCCCGCGGCGTCATTCGTAACGCAACGCCTTCACCGGATCGAGCCGCGCGGCTGCATAGGCCGGCGCGAGTGCGGCTACGGAGCAGATCACAAACGCGCTGATACAAATGATCGCGACATCGCGCGGGACGACCTCGGCAGGAATGCCATTGAGTTCATAAATCCCCGGCGGAAAAATCTCGATGCCCAGCCGGGCGGAAAGCCATTCCTTAAACGGATTCCGGTACGTGATCAACGTCATGCCCGCCGCGAGGCCGGTCAGGTTTCCAAAGAAACCGACGAACATTCCCTGCGCTAAAAATACCCACACGATCTGCGCCGTACTCGCGCCCAACGCCATCAGGATGCCGATCTCGCGGCGCTTTTGTACAGTCACCGTGATCAGCGTGCTAGTGATGCCAAATGCCGCGATGACCACGAGGAACATCAGGATGATGAACATCACGTGCCGCTCAAGTCGGACCGCATCCAGCCGGTCGCTGTTCTTCTCGTACCACGTCTCCGCCCACGCGTCGTTGAGGCTTGCGTCGAGCCTTCGTTTCACGTCGGCGGCTGAGTCGGCGCTCGTCGTCCGGACCGAGAGCCCGTGCACGGCATCGCCGAGCGAATAAAGCTCCTGCGCGACGAAGAGCGGGACGAGCATTACTGAGGAATCGTAGACATTTCTCCCAGACTCGAAGATGCCCACCACCCTGAGTTCGCTCGGCAGCACGATATCGTTTTTCATCTCCGCCAGTGTCTTCTTCGGCGCTTTCGGGTCGGCCTGCTCGCGTCGTAGCTCGTCCATCACCCCATTGATATTTCCCGGCGCGTACACCGTGATCTTGTCGTCGATCACCACTCCGAGCGAATCCGCCAGCGCCCGTCCGAGAATGACCGTGTCACTTTCAAACGTGGCGCTTCCCTCGACGACGGTCTTCTTCAGATCGATGATCTTCTGCTCATCCTCGATGTTGATCCCGCGCAAGATCGGCGTCAGCACCCGTCCCTCATGCTCCGCGAGGACGGGCCCCTGCACGAAAGGCGCCGCCGCGACCACTCCCGCTGTATTCTGCACTTTGGGCAAAAGCTCCCGCCAGTTTTCCAATAGCTGACCGTTCGTGACGGTCAGGTGCGGCTCAAATCCCAGGATGACCCGCTGAAGCTCCCGGTCGAATCCGGTCATGACCGAAATCACCACGATCAGAACCATGATCCCGAGCGTCACGCCTGCGATGGAAATGAGGGTGATGATCGACACAAAAGTCCGTTTCGGCCGCAGGTAACGGAGGGCGAGGAAAAGGCTGAAAGGAACTTTCACGATCGGAATGGGAGCGACATGCAATCCGCCCCGAGCCGTGTGACCAAGCGAAATATCAGGGCACCCAATAAAAAGTTTTGACGCCGGAAGCCAAATCAGGTTGATTCTGCGCGCTATGAAAAAAGTTCTCTCCCTTTTGCTCGCGTACGCGTTTCTTCAAGCTCAGACGTGGGCCATCGGTGGCGGCCCTCGCACCGGCGTCAACGCGACTTTGCTCATCGGCACCTACTCTGGCGTTCTCCTTCCTGCCGGCCAGACCGTCCCGCCCGTAGGGGGGGTCGTCTCTTCGGCGTCCATCGGTCTCTTCAGCATCGGCGTCCCACAAACGGGCCTCGCCACTGGCGCGGCAGTCGTCTTCGCGAATGGCGTCGCCTTTCTCGGCGACGTCCTCGCCGTGGCGGATCCGAAAGACAGTACCCTCAGTGGCTTCATCCAAGGCACCAGCAACAATGACGTCATCACGCTCATTCCGGTGATCGACGCTAACGGCAACATCACCTTCCAGCAAACGACGACACCGGTCTTCGCCCAGGGCAATATTGAAACGAAGATCGTCACTTCCGGCTCACCCGATCCGATCCTCGGAACGCTCGCGGGCAACATCCGCATCGAAGGAACCGCTGCTATCGACCTCTTCACCACGCTGAACAACGACGGCACTCCGCAAGTCCTCAATACGATCTCGTTCCTCGTCAACGGCTTCAAACAGAGCGATACCGCCAGCACGGTGACAATCACGTTAGCCAATGGTCCTGGTGGTCAGGCTGGCCCGTAGTCGGCACTGCCGGTTGATTCTCCCTCGCTCACGCAAGTTGATTCCTATGCGTCGGGCGCCTCATCGCGAGTGGCGGCACAGGGCCGCGTTTACCTTGATGGAATTGATGACGGTCATCCTCATCATCGCCATCCTGTCGGCCATGATCATCCCGGCATTCGGCTACATGAGGGCGCGGGCGGAACGCACCAAGTGCATCCAAAATCTTAAAAGCCTCTACGTCGGTGCGCAACTCCACATTCAGGAGTTCGGATACTGGCCACAAGTCGACGGCGCCCTTCTGAATAAGCCGGCGTTCGCGGACGCTTGGGCCCAGGCACTCGAGCGCTACAGCATCAGCCGCGAAAACTGGGTCTGCCCGACCGTCCAGCGCCTGCTCCGTGACCCAGACCTTTCCATCGCGAAAAATCATCGCGTCGATTACTTTGGCACCCCATTCTCGAAAGAAGCGGGGATGCCCTACCGCTGGCGGACGCAGCCGTGGTTCATCGAAAAGGGAGACGTCCACGGCGATGGTCAACTGATGATTTTCACCAACGGCGACGTGAAACCGCTGCACGACGTCCTGCGTGATACGCAGGTGCAGCAGCTCGAGTGGTAGCCGGCTAGCTGCGAGCCTGGAGAAAAGCGGTCACCTTCGCCATTGCACGCGCGCGATGGCTGAGTGCATTTTTCGTCGCGCCGGGAAGCTGCGCAAACGTCTCGCAATGCCCATCGGGCACAAACAGCGCATCGTAACCAAACCCTCCCTCGCCCCGCTCGGCATTGATAATCGTGCCCTCGATCGCGCCATCGAACGTGCCCAGCACTCGGTCACCCTCCGCGATCGCCATGGCGCAGCGAAACCGCCCGCTTCTCGCCTTCCCGCGCGCTTCCCGGGCCGCGAGTTCGCGGAGCAGCTTCGCGCGGTTGTCGGCATCCGTCGCGTTCCCTCCTGCATAACGCGCCGAAAAGACACCCGGCGCACCATCCAAGGCGTCCACCTCCAAACCGGAATCGTCCGACAAAACAATCCCGTCGAACAACCGCGCGGCGGCCAGCGCCTTGATCGCGGCATTCTCCGCAAACGTCACCCCTGTCTCCTCCGGCGCAGACACGTCGGGATACGCATTCAAATCGCCGACCTCCCATCCAGCGCCAAGGATGGAGCGGATTTCACCGGTCTTGTGGGCGTTTTTCGTGGCGATCAATAGGCGGCGCATCAACGGGAAGTTGATCGCTCGGAGGGGCGCGATGCAAGCAGGAGCCACACTTGCATCCCGCATCCGCAGCTTGCACAGTGCGCGCCCCACGCCATGACCAACGAGCGCCGCAAACCTTACCCTTTCGCCGAGATCGAACCCGCCTGGCAACAGGTCTGGAAGGAACGTCAGACATTTCGCA
Source organism: Chthoniobacteraceae bacterium (assembly GCA_043735935.1). Taxonomy (GTDB): domain Bacteria; phylum Verrucomicrobiota; class Verrucomicrobiia; order Chthoniobacterales; family Chthoniobacteraceae; genus JANLQB01. The sequence continues at coordinate 18,788 of JAYTDO010000145.1, read as the reverse complement.
CGCCAAACCCCGGCGAGCCGCAATTCGACGCGAGCAAACCGAAGTATTACGTGCTCGATATGTTCCCCTACCCGAGCGGCTCCGGACTCCACGTTGGCCATCCCGAAGGTTATACGGCCACGGACATCATCGGGCGTTACAAAAAGATGAGCGGCTTCAACGTGCTCCACCCGATGGGCTGGGACGCCTTCGGCTTGCCCGCAGAACAGCACGCCATCAAGACCGGCGAGCATCCGTCTTTCAATACCGCGCGCAACGTCGACAACTTCCGCGCGCAGCTTCAGCGCATCGGCTTCGGTTACGACTGGGCCCGCGAGGTCAACACCACCGACCCCGGCTACTTCAAGTGGACCCAGTGGATTTTCCTCCAGATTTACCATTCGTGGTTTAATCCGGAGACGCAACGCGCCGAGTCGATCACCACTTACACCGGCGCAGACCCCGACTCCGTCCGCCTCGCTTACGTGGGCGAAGCGCCCGTCAACTGGTGCCCCGCGCTCGGCACCGTGCTGGCGAATGAAGAGGTCATCGACGGCAAGAGCGAAGTCGGCGGACACCCCGTCGAACGCCGCCCGATGCGCCAGTGGATGCTCCGCATCACGGCGTTTGCGCAGCGGCTCATCGATGAACTCGACGGCCTCGACTGGCCCGATGGCATCAAGCTTTTGCAGCGGAATTGGATCGGCCGAAGCGATGGCGCGGAAGTCGCCTTCGCCGTCGCCGGCTTGGAAAAGTCCGTTCGCGTTTTCACCACCCGGCTCGACACGCTCTACGGCGCCACCTACATGGTGCTCGCGCCCGAGCATCCGATCGTGGATGCAATCGTCACGCCCGAGCAGCGCGACGCGGTTGCAAAATATCGCGCGAAAACCACGGGGAAAAGCGACCTCGACCGCACCGATCTCGCCAAGGAAAAGTCCGGCGTCTGGACCGGCGGCTTCGCGATCAATCCCGTCAACGGCGAACATCTTCCCATCTGGATCGCCGACTACGTCCTCATCGGCTACGGCACCGGCGCGATCATGGCAGTGCCGGCGCACGATGCGCGCGATTGGGAATTTGCGAGGCAGTTCGCCCTCCCCATCCGCGCCGTCGTTTCGCCCGAGCCGCAGCTCGGCCTCGGCGGCGGCAGCCCGTGTTCCGCCGAGCCTCTCGAATGCTGGGTCGGTGAAGGTTTCGCCATCCACAGCGGACCGCTCGACGGCCTGCCGACCGCGGCCGCGAAACACGAAATCACCGCGCGCCTCGAAGCCGCCGGGCTCGGCAAACGCAGCATCAACTTCAAGCTCCGCGACTGGCTCTTCAGCCGGCAGCGGTATTGGGGCGAGCCGTTTCCCATCGTTTGGGAAAATGGACAACATCGCGGAATTCCCGAGTCCGAGCTGCCCCTCACGCCGCCCGAACTCGCCGACTTCAAACCGACCGGCACCGGCGAACCTCCGCTCGCGAAAGCAACCGACTGGGTGCGCTACTCCGCCAGCGCCACGCGCGAGCTGAACACCATGCCGCAGTGGGCCGGCTCGTGCTGGTACTACCTCCGCTATTGCGACGCACGCAACACGACCCGCTTCGTCGGGCGCGACGCGGAAAAGTATTGGATGAACAGCGGTAAACCCGGCGGCGTCGACCTATACGTCGGCGGCACCGAACACGCCGTGCTCCACCTGCTATACGCGCGCTTTTGGCACAAGGTCCTCTTCGATCTCGGCCACGTCTCTACGCCCGAGCCTTTCCAGCGCCTCGTCAATCAAGGCCTCATCCTCGGCGAAAACGGGGTCAAGATGTCGAAGTCGCTCGGCAATGTGGTCAACCCGGACGACGTCATCGCGGAATACGGCGCGGACTCGCTGCGCCTGTACGAAATGTTCATGGGCCCGCTCGAGGCGACCAAACCCTGGTCGATGGCCGGCGTCGAGGGCGTCTCGCGTTTTCTCGCGCGCGTCTGGCGTCTCGTCATGGAGGAGAATCAGGCTGGCGAATGGGGCATCTCATCCGCGGTGCAGGATTTCGCGCCGGAAAAGGCGCTCCTCAAGGTCGTCCACGCGACCATCAAGAAAGTCGGCGAAGACATCGAGGCGCTCGGTTTTAACACGGCCATCTCGCAAATGATGATCTGCACGAACACGCTCGTCGGCACGAGCCCCCGCCCGCTCTCGGCCGTGCGCACGCTGCTCGTCCTGCTCGGGCCCTTCGCGCCGCATCTTGCCGAAGAACTCTGGGCGCGGCTCGGCGGCAGCGACCTCATCGCCGACCAGCCCTGGCCGGACTACGATCCCGCCGTGCTCATCGAGGATGAGATCGAGCTGCCCGTGCAGGTGAACGGCAAACTCCGCGACAAGATCGTGGTGAAGAAAGATGCTTCGACCGCGGACATCGAAGCGCTCGCGCTCGCCGCACCGAAAGTCGTCGAACACTGCGCTGGCAAGACCGTGAAGAAGATCGTGGTCGTGCCGGGCCGCCTCGTGAATATCGTCGTCGCCTGATCATCTGAAAACCAATCGCCCCTCGCGGGGTTTCCACATCTCATGAATCGCCAGCGTCTCCTCGTCGTCGCCGTCCTCGTCCTTCTCCTCGGTAACATCGGCTATCGCATCTGGGCCGGCTGGGGATTGATCACCGTCCGCGCGACCGATGCGCCCCTTTCGACGGTCATGCGAACGATCGAACGGCAAGGCAGCGTCAGCATTCGCACCAATCTCGAATCCGACAAGAAGGTCACGATGCACGTGGAGAAAGTGCCGCTAGCGTACGCGATGGAGGTGCTGGCAAGCGTGAGCGACGCGCGTTGGGAACTCGGATATTTTCTCGCACCTACGAAGCCGCCGATCGACACCGCGCTCGCCTCGCTCGCCAATGGCGACAAGCTCGAAGATTGGAAGCGCTTCCACGTCCCGCTTCCCCCCGGCGAAGAGGCGGGCAGCAACGATCCGCGGCTCGATCGCTGGGAGGTCAAGCCCGCTCCCGAAGCCACGCTTCAATCCTATCTCGATCAGGCGTCGAAGAACGTGTCGGCCCGTTTCCAGACGCCCGCCGACTGGAATCCTCCCGTCGCGTCCGCACCGAAATCCGGTGGCATCCGCGACGTGATGCCGCGCCTCGCGAAAGCTGCGGGCGGGCAGGTCGAGCAGGTCTTTCTCCTCACCGGCCGCCGCCGCGACGCCGAGCCGGTTGCCAATGCCGACGGTCCGCCCGATCCGGTCCGCCGGGCGCTCGGCATCCCCGGCGGCCCGGTGGGTGCCGAAGGCGACGACGCCGAGCGAGAGAAGCGGCTGCGCGACATGGGCGAACGGATGCAGGCGCAGATCGCCAAGCTTCCGGAAGCCGAACGCGCGAAGGCACAGGCCGAGTTCGACGAGCGAAAGCGATTCTTTGAAAGCATGAAAGACCTCACTCCCGAGCAGCGCCGCGCGAAGATGGAGGAGCGCATGCAGGACCCGGCGCAGCAGGAGAAATTTTTTGCTGGCATGGCGAAACGCGACGCCATGAAGACTCCGGAACAGCGCGCTGATCGCTTCCGTTCCTATCTTCAACAGAAACGCCAAAAGCAGGACGGCCAGCAATGAACCATCCCACCCAAATACGCCGCGCCAGCGGCTTCACGCTCATCGAGATGATCTGCGTCATCGCCATCATCGCCTTGCTCGCATCGCTGCTCTTCCCCGTCGTCGCCCGCATGACCGACAAGGCGGATACGGCGAAATGCCTCAGCAATCTCCGACAGGTCGGCATCGGCGTGAATCTCTACGCCAATGAACACAACAACACGCTCCCCGTGATCGAGACCGACCCCACCAATCCCGTTTACGACCCGAGCTACGACGCAAAGCCGATCGCCGTCGTGCTCGCGCCTTACGGCATCAGCAAAGACGTGCTCATTTGCCCCGCCGACGGCAAGGCCAAGCTCGACTACAAACCCGGCCAGCAGGACAAGGGCAGCAGCTTTTTCGACGATAAAGGCAGCAGCTACGAATGGCGCCCGCTCTTTGACGGCGACGTCATCAATGCGCCCAAGATCTACACCCCGCGCGGCACCTTCCCCGTACCGCAAAGCCGTGTCCGCCTGCTCGCCGACTACTGCAACGCCGGCGAAGCTCCGCACGAGCGCACCGAGACCATCAGCACTTACAACAACCTGTTCGCAGACGGTACCGTGCGCACGCTCACCGTTCCGAAGGCCGATGTGAAATAGCCGCCCACCGGCGGCGGGTTTGACCCGGCACGCGCGATCTGATACCGACCCGTTCTTATGTCCAATGACCCTGGCACCCTCGGCATCATGGCCCTCACCGGCGAAATCGATCTTTACCAGTCGCCGGCGGTGAAAGAAGAACTCAACCAACTCATCGATCAGAAGGTCGGTCGCATCCTCGTCGATCTGAGCGCCGTCACCTACATGGACAGTTCCGGCCTCGCCCTCTTCATCGAGTGCTTCCAGCGCATCTCCGCCTACGGCGGCAAACTCGCCCTGTTCGGCCTCCAGCCGACGGTGCTCCACATCTTCGAAGTGGCCCGCCTCAACGAAGTCTTCCGCCTCTTCCCCGACGAAGCCGCCGCCCGCGCAGGCCTCTAACCATCAGCCTTTTCACGCACCATGCCTTCATTTGATATCGTCTCCGAAGTGGACAAACAGGAGATCGACAACGCCATCAACCAAGCGCGCAAAGAACTCGCCACGCGCTTCGATTTCAAAGGCAGCAACGCTACGATCGAACTCAACGCCAAGGAATCCAAAATCGAGCTCAAGGCCGAGGACGGATCGCGCCTCAGGAGCTTGCACGACATCGTCATCGCCAAGCTGGCGAAGCGAAACATCGACCTCCGCAACGTCGAACGCAAAGATCCCGCCATCTCGCCGCTCGGCCACGCGACGCAGGACTTCATCATCAAGCAAGGTCTCGAAGGCGCCAAGGCGAAGGAGATTATCCAGGCCATCAAAGGCGCGGCCTTGAAGGTGCAGAGCACGCTCCAGGAGCAGCAGATCCGCGTGACGGGAAAAAAACGCGACGACCTGCAGGAGGTCATCGCCTTTTGCCGCAGCAAAGATTTTCAGGTCGCCCTCGCCTTCCAGAACTTCCGCGACTGACCGGCGGCACCGCGATGCGTGTCCGCTCTGGGTTGCTAGAAAAGAGTCCCGAGCCTCAACTCACGTCGTTCGCCGATTGAAAAAACTTCCCGCTACGGCTTCACACCCGACGATTTGACCTCTGCGGAAGCAAAAACGCGCCCGACTCCGATCGAATACAGAGAAAGGGTAGCCAGAAAATAGAATCCGAGAGATACGACAAAAAGATACCTCCACTCCCATGACCGCGCGGCACCCATGAGTTGCTTGCTGCCGAATTTCCACCCATAGGCGTATATAACGAGGAGCGTCGGAGTCAGGGAAAAGTAGCCCAACCAAGCAATTTCATCGATTTTTTCTTGGCTAGGAAACGAGGAAAACAGGGACGCGAGCAACCACACGACGGTCAGCGCAAGTAATCCCCCCAGCCAGTTGAACACGTTCAACATCACATCTCGCCACGCGCTGCGCAGCCTCCGAATCTTCGGTTCGAGCAAAACCACCGCGCTTGCAACGATGACGACGAAGAACAACCCGACCGCCAATCCGAAGTAATGCCAGAGACTGGGATTGCTCGGGAAGATGAACAACGGCCGCAACCGCCATCCCGGAATCGACGAGAGCATCAGGAATATCCCACTGGCAATCACCGATCCGGTCGTGTTGAAAACGCCGATCAGGCCCGCGACGTTTCTGACCGGCAGACGAGCCCGCGCTCGTAAGACGGCAACCAACCAATATGACGTGTAAGGCGCTAAACCAATTAGCGCAGTCAGTAGTAAATACTTCAGGCCCATCCAAAGCGATGCGACCATCAAGTTTTCGTCCAGCACATCGAATCGGCCGACGAAAATAATCAGTCGGCCCACGACGCACGCTGCGAGCAGACCGGCAAAAAAGACCAGTGAGGCACGAAGAATTTCGGCATGACCGAACGGCTCTTGGGCAACCTCGGCATCGGAAGCGTTCCCCATGGTTTCGATTCCGTGGGCGGCTTGCATCGCCTGCACCATCACCTCCATCGCCACGTCGAAGGAGGGTTCGCGTGCAAATACGGCCTGATATTCCGCGAACGCCTGAATGTCCCGCGGAAGCTGCGCCGCCAGTGGCATATCAAGGGAACCGATGAGGACTGGATAAATGGGCTTTCCCATTCGGATCGCCGCGGCGATTTCCCAAACCATCGGGTCGGGACTATCGCATCCCGTCGCCGAATTTCGATTCAGACGCTGCAGAAACTCGTCGCCAACCAAGACCACCACACCGGTGCTTTCGGTTAACATGTGGTCGAGGTGATCCTCCCACTTTGTTCCCGGCGGAATCTCTCGGTCAATAAAGGTCGCTCTCTCACCAAACTGGCGTTGTAAACACATCCTGACCCTGTGCGCGGCGTGGATTGAATCGTGCCTTCGGTATGAAATGAAGATTCTCACGCTAGACATGCACTGATCCCGGTTGAATTCGAAGCGAGGCGGCGCGAACACCCCACGCTAACGCAAGCCCACCAATCACGTCGATTGCATGATGCTGGTGAGTCAACATCGTCGAAGCCACCACCAACAACCACCAAGCATACAAACACAGGGTCAGCCATTCAGGAGTGTATTTTCTAAGATGGAGAATGGTAACGCTGGAGAGGGCAACGTGCAGGGATGGGAAGAGATTATGTGCTCCGGCAATCGCCTTTAGCCAACGCACTGGTGCCGCGCTCTCCGCCGGCGACGACTGTGGGTAGCCCAATTGCGCCGGAACGATCAAAAAAACGACTGCCGCAATCAGGATGGCTGCACCGCATTCTTTACCCCACCAAAGGATGGCACCCGATCGCTTGACCACCAATGGAATGAGCCAAACCAACAAAAACACGCTGCCGTAAACGCTGAACCAACCCTCACGATACGGAATTGCCAGTTCCCAATTCATGAACAAGCTCCAACGTGACACGGAGCGGGACGCGAGCCCGTCCATCGGGTAGAATGTCCCGCAAAACAGCGCAGTACACAGGAGCGCTGATCTGCCGAATGCGAACATCCTCAGGCTGAAACTTTCGGATCCGAGCGACTTCGGAGCACCGTCCATTACGCTCGAGCTAAGTCACGGGGTGACCCACTGCGGAAGTGAGGAAGACGCCCCGCGACACGCTCGCAATTTCATCGGACGGCCTAGCGTTTCTCGGACAAGCATTTCGGATCATGCACCACAGAGTGATGAATTTAGGACACGCGTCAAAGCTGGAGTTCCTTCGCGCGCGAACGGTGAAGCACTACCGATCGCCACACAGCGGGGATTCGGCGGAAGTGTCAGTCTTCCGCGGCGATGTGTTCGAGACGGCGGATGATGTCGAACTGGAGGAAGGCGATGCCGCCGATGGCACCGAGGATGAGAAGGACGAAGGCTCCATCCTTGAACATAAGGAAACCCATCATCGTCATGAACATCGTGCCGATGTAGGTGAGAGCGAGCGCGAGCGGCAGGGCGCCCCATTTCAAACGCAGGGAAAGATCGGCCACGAGGTAATAGAAGAAGATCACCTGGAGAAACGTGTAGCCGATCGCGCCGATCGCCATCCACTCGAACTGCCCGCCGAAGGCGTCGGGCCTGGAGTAGTTCTTGATCAACTCGCGGTAGACCTCGGGCGCGACGATCACAACTCCCGCGATGAGGAAGATCAGCGCGGGCCAGCAGGCCAGGAAACAGCCGACGAGTTTTTCGAAAGCAATCCGCCCGGTGGATACGGGGAGCATCGCGAGGCTCGACCATGTTTTCCACCGCCGCTCCTGTCGGAAAACGCGCGCGGCGACGAAAGCGCCTTCGACGGAAAAGGCGAAGAGCATCGTCCAGACGGCGGTGTAGCCGACCACGTTCCATCGGATCCCCATGGTGTCGAAACGACGCTGAATGAGGACGACGGCTGCGAGCAGGCAGCCGTATGCGATGAGTTTCCCGAGCACGACGGCGCGACCTCCACCGATGAAATGAAAATCCTTCCACGCGAGCGCCCGCCGCCAGGGCCGCCCCGCGACGAAGATGCGGAGCGGTTTCCCGCTCTTCATGATGAGTCCGCGCGTGGGGCCGACATCGAGTTGCTCATTGCAAAAAACGTCGAAGACAGCCCACGCGAGAAGGAAACAGACGAGGCCGAGGCCGAGATTACTGGCGACTTGAAAGCAAAATGCGCCCTCATGAAAACCGGTAAGGGAGATCTCGGTGAGGCGCTCGATGGGAGAAGTTTGTTCCCAACCCGTCAGGAATGCGGTGAGCCGCGGGTCGAGGCCTTCGGCCGGGACTACGCGCGCGAACTGGAGCATGGGAACGACCATCCCGCGGATGATCCCTGCGCCGAATAGGAACAGGAAGAGTGTGACGCCGGTGAGGATCGCGGCGAGGGCGGTGCGCGGCGTGATGACGGAGAAGAAGAGCGCAAGATTGCCGAGGAAAATGGTGTACGCAGCGAGGCACGCGTAGGCGGCGAGGATTTGCCAGATGGTCACGCCACCGAGCGCGACGGCGAGCAGGGTGAAGGGGACTTGTGAGGCGAGGAGGAGAAGTGCGCCGACCTGGCGGCTCGCGGATTTTCCTAGGAGGATGGCGAGGGGGTTGAGGTTCGTCATGCGCAGCAAACCGAGCGTCTGCTCTTCTTTTTCCTCGGTGATGGCGGAGGAGAAATAACTGAGACCGGCGAGCGAGATGAAAAAGAGATCGATGAAGACGATCGAATTGAAGAATTGCAGGCCGGGTGCGCCCGCCCACCCCATGCTGGCCTGCGTGATGCCGAGATCGACGAGGACGATGCCGACGAGTCCGGCGCGCGCCCAATACATGAATTTCGCGCGGGTGTCCTCGCGCAAAGCCCGCGTGAAGAGAGCGAGGAGCGCGCTGTTCATTCGGGACGGACGCCGGGTTCGGTGAGGTCCATGAAGGCCTGATTGAGATGGCGCAGTTCCTCGCCGAATCCGACGACGTCGGCACCGGCGGCGAGGGCGGTCTGGAGGATGGTATTCAGCGGAAGTTGGTCCCGATCGATGGTGAGCGTGTAGCGCGGCTCATTCGGCAGCGGCGGAGTGATCTGCAACATGCCGGGAAGCAGGGCGAGAGCGGCGGCGGCGGAGGGATGTTCCGCCGCGAGGGTGAGCCGGTAGTGCGCCGTGCTGCCTTCGCTGCGCGTAATGAGGCCGCGCATGGTGCCGGTGTATTTCACCGCCCCGCGATCCATGATGGTGACGTGGTCGCAGAGCGTGGCGAGTTCGCTGAGGATGTGGGAGCTGATGAAGATGGTTTTCCCGAGCCGCTTGAGCTCTTCGAGGATTTCCATGAGCTCGATGCGTGCGCGGGGATCGAGGCCGCTCGCTGGTTCATCGAGCAATAGGAGATCGGGATCGTGAACGAGCACGCGGGCGAGGCTGACGCGCTGCTGCATTCCGCGGGAGAGGCCGGTGATGAGTTCGTCCTTCCGGCCGGCCATGTCGGTGAGCGCGAGGACATCGGCGATCGTCTTGTCCCGCGCGGTCTGGGCGAGGCCATACGCGGCACCGAAGAAGTCGAGATATTCAAAGACGGTCATCTGGCGGTACATCGAGAAGTGATCGGGCATGAAGCCGATCTTCCGCCGCACCGCGTGCCGTTCATGGACGATGTCGTGCCCGAAGACGCCGACTGCGCCAGCCTGGGGTTTGAGCAACGTCGCAAGGATCTTGAGCGTGGTCGTCTTGCCCGCGCCGTTCGGGCCGACGAAACCGTGGATCGATTTTGCGCCGACGGTGAATGAAACGTCGCTCAGGGCGAGGTGCGTTTTGTAACGGTGCGATAGCTGACGGATGTCGATGACGGGGAGGTCGCTCATGGTTGAAAGATGTCCTGCACGTAAAGCACCCGGCCGGTCTGGCTGCCGAAGCGTGGATCCTTAATCCGAAACCCATCCGGAAGCGGACCGTAGAAGTAGATCTGGAGCCGATCCGCGGGTGGCGTCGGGGCGGGGACGAAGTTCGCAAGACCTTGCACGCTGCCGAGTGCGCGGGCGATGAGCAGCGGGCCTGCTTTTTCCATCCATCGGCTTTCGTGCTTCTGCGCGTCGTCACCGAAAAAGCCGGGACCACTGTAAGAGTTCAGACTGAGGTCTGCGAAATACCGGTCGGAGAAAAAATCAGTCGCCTCTTTACCCCCAGAATCACTCAGCGCCCATCGATCGCCGGCGCGAGCGAGCATGTAGAAACGATCACGATGGCGCGCCCAGCCGGCAGTGAATTCCTTTGGAAAGGCCACGCTCGGAATCAGTGCAAGCACCGTCAGTCGGCCGTCGGCGTCCATCTTCCAATCGGCGACTGTGACGTCGGTGGGGGCGCCGGAGAGCACGCCGCGATGGAGGAATGGGCGGGTCGAATAGAGCGGGATATCCACGTCGAAATGGCCGTCGCGTCCGGCATAGATCGCGCCGTTGATCGAGTCGAATTCGGAGCCGGTCGAGTACAAGTTGGCTGGCGAGGCGTGCGCGAGCGTGTAGAAATCGCCGCGCGTCGCGAAGGCGCTGATCCACTGCGTGACGTCGTAACGGCCGCCGCCGAGGCTGTGGGCGATGGCGAGCGCGCGGATCTGCTGGGTTTCATTCGAGCCGCGGCGACCGGCAAAGGCAAACGCTCCGCCGAATCCGGCGACGATGGCCAGGAGCAGCGCGATCGAGCGTGCGTAAGGCAGGCGCTTCGACCAGCGGTAGTGCATCGGGCCGACGACCCAGACGTATCCGACGGTGAGCAGGTAGATGAGCCACCAGACGATCTCCGGGCGCGTGAGCGCGGCGAGTTTCTGGAGGAGCGCGGTGTCGAGGTTGTAGATGAAGATGCGGCCATCGTTCTTGAGCTCCGGCGCGGGAAAACCTTCGGCATTCAACGATGCTTCGCTCACTTCACCCCGCGAAGCCTCGTGCCGCACGATGATGCCCGCGCCGCTCCGGGTTCGCGGGTCCGTCGTGTTAAGCACGGCGAGCGTTTCGGGGAATTGAGGGAATTGCCCATCCGCGCCGCGCAGAAGATGAACGGTGCCGCCACGATGGAGCCAGTCGAGAAAGGCCTCGCGACGCGCGGCCTCCCAACGCGGTGCGTGGTCGAGCACCACGGCATCGAGCGCATCGGTCGCGGCGACCGTGGTCGGGAAAAGGTCGTCCGGAAATGCGCGCAACCCGCCCGGAGTCGCGAACGCGCTTTCGGGATCGATGAGTAGCACGCGGGCGGGCGGCCCGAACTGGGCGGCGTCGATGGCTTCGTGTCCGCCCTTTCCCCAGCGCAAATGCCACTCGCCGCCGGGCTGATTCACGCACACATGGAACTGCACCCAGCGGCGCGTCCCCGCCGCGAGATAGATTGGCTGCACAAGTGAAGCGCCCACGCTTTTCTCCATGCCGCGCCGGTCGTCGAGCGCGAGGGTCCCGTCGAACGCACGTGCGCCGGGATTATCCACGAGCACGGATAGCAAATTGAAATGGCCTGGCCGGACTTTGCCGTCGAATCCCCATCGCTTGTCCCTGATCTCCAGCCCCCATGCGGAGCGGCAGAGAAGCAGTGCGAGTAGAATGACCGTGAGGGCGCGGACGCGAAACATGGGAGGCGGGGGAGCATGGCAGGGAACACGGAAGAGCGCGAGCAGAGCTTGGGGGCGGTCACGAGTGGCTGACATGCTTGACACACCGCGCCGTGGCCGCGAATGGTGCCCGCTCATTTTCATGGCTACGCCCCGTATCTTATCCGGCATCAAACCGACCGGCGCGCCGCATCTCGGCAATTATTTCGGGATGATGGAGCCGGCCATCGCGTGGCAGGAACGCGGCGAGGCGTATTATTTCATCGCGGATTACCACGCTCTCACGACGGTGCGCGATCCGCAGGCATTGCGGACGTATTCGCGTGGAGTGGCGCTCGACTTTCTCGCGTGCGGCCTCGATCCCGCGCGGGCGGTGCTTTTCCGCCAGAGCGATGTGCCCGAACACACCGAACTCGCATGGCTGTTGAGTTGTGTGACGCCGATGCCGATGCTCGAGAACGCCCACGCCTACAAGGATCACGTCGCGAAGGAAAAGGTGCCCTCGCACGGGCTCTTCGCCTACCCGGTGCTGATGGCGGCGGATATCCTTCTTTACGACAGCACGGTCGTCCCGGTCGGCCGCGACCAGAAGCAGCACGTGGAAATGACGCGCGATATCGGGGCGAAGATGAATGCGCTTTACGGCAATATCTTCGTGCTGCCGGAGCCGAGCATCCTGCCCACCGTCGCGACGATCCCCGGGCTGGATGGGCAGAAGATGAGCAAGAGTTACAACAACACGATCGCGCTTTTCGAGGACGAGAAGTCGATGCGGAAAAAGATCATGGGAATTCCCACCGATTCGACGCCGCTCGAAGCAGCGAAGGATCCGACGGGCTCGACGATCGTCGGACTTTACAAGTTGTTTGCATCGGCGGCGGAAGTCGAATTGATGGAGGCGGATTTTCGAGCGGGCGGAATCGGCTACGGCGATTTTAAAAAACGTCTATTTGGGGCCGTGTGGGCGCATTTCGCGGCTGCGCGCGCGCGCCGCGCGGAACTCGACCGCGACCCTGACTACGTCGATGGAATCTTGCGGGAAGGCGCCGCCCGCGCGCGCGCGGTCGCACAAGCGACGATGGAGCGCGTCAGGGCAGCAGTGGGGCTCCGTTAGCGCTCCGACGCCGCGAATGTGATTTTATGGAAATTTTGCTTTTGGCTATTGCACGTCAGTAAAATCCCCATACGATTGGTGCCCTTGCGACTAGGCCCTCTCTGGGTCTAGGCATGAAAAACTAAGTAGTTGTTTGTATATGATGAACCAGAATCCAGGGGAACGAATGGGGTCCGATCCGATCGCTTCTGAAAAAGTCGCGATTGAGCGGAAAATCTTCTTCCTCGACCTCAAAGAGAATCAACGCGGTCGTTTTTTGAAGATCACCGAAGACGTCGGTGGCCGTCGAGACACGATCATGCTGCCTGCCGAAGCCTTTAAGGATTTCCTCGAAGCGCTGGGCCGTCTGGTCGAGTTCGAGTCGAAGCTTTAAGGCTTCCTCCGTTCCAAAGCATCAGGTTTCCCATTCGCGTCGCGTCACAGGTGTGGCGGGAGTCGGGAGACTGTTCTTGTTTGAGCCGCTCACCCGCAAGGTGGCGGCTCTTTCAGTGTAGTCCCCGGGGCAGAGCTTGACCCGGGTCGCCGCCCGTTGCATTTCAAAGGCAGACTCCACGCCAATGCCGATCTACGAATACGAACTTTGCGAAGGCGACTGCACGGTGTGCAAGGGCCGCTTTACCCTGAACCGCCCCTTGAGCGCGCCGCCGCTGGAAAAGTGTCCGCTGTGCCGAAAGCCCGTGCGCAAGATCATCTCAAGCTTCAACACACCGAAGATGACCAAACCGCTGTCAGTGACGGACGCGAAGAAGGCGGGGTTTACCGTGCTCAAGAAAACCGGCAAAGGCGAATACGAGCGCCAGTAAGCACCGACTCACAGGAGTTGGTAGGCGTCGACGTCGACGGTGACGATCACGTCCTCGGGGAACGGCAACTTATCGAGCACGGCCCGGAGATGGCGGCTCAAGCTCAGGACTGCGCGCGTCCGCAGCATGAGGTGAAAGCGGAAGTTGCCGTGGGATTTTTCCAGCGGCGCCGGCGCGGGCTCGCTCAGAATGACACCGGCCGGGAGCGATTCGGCGAGCCGCCGGTGCAGGGTCTCGGTGGAAAAACTCGCGCGTGTCTCATGCGGCGAACGCACCTGGATGAGGATGAGATGGGTGAAAGGCGGGTAGTCCCACTGGCGCCGGAACTCGATCTCCTGCTCCCAGAATCCCTCGAAATCGTGATGCCGCGCGAATTGGATCGACGGGCTGAAGGGCGTGAAACTTTGCACGAATACCTCTCCCTCCACATCGCCGCGCCCGGCCCGGCCGGCGACTTGGGTGAGTAATTGGAACGTCCGTTCGCCCGCGCGAAAATCAGGCAGGTGCAGCGCGAGATCGGCGTTGACGATTCCCACGAGCGTCACGTTTGGGAAATGCAGCCCTTTCGCGATCATCTGCGTGCCGACCAGGATGTCGATCTTGCCGGTGCGAAACGCCCCGAGCGTCTCACGGTAAGCGTCGCGTCGCGTCATCGCGTCGGCGTCCATGCGTTTGACAATCGCCTTTGGGAAGAGCTTCGTCACGGCATCTTCGACTTTTTCCGTGCCAGTCCCGCTGTAACGGATCGCCGGATCCTTGCACTCCGGGCACTTCGTGGGCGCGACCGCAGTGTGGCCGCAGATGTGGCAGACGATCCGGTTGGTGGTGCGGTGAAAGGTGAGCGACACCGAGCAGTTCGGACATTGGCAGACGTGGCCACAGCCGGGGCAGATGAGCGACGTGGAAAAACCACGGCGATTGAGAAAAAGGATCGTCTGTTCCTTCTTTTCCAAACGCGCACCGATGGCGGTGATGAGCCGTTCCGAAAGGATCGCCGAGCGTTTCGCCGACTCCATTCGCAAATCCATCACGCGGATGAACGGCATCTTTCGATCATCGACGCGTCCGAGCATTTGCAGCAGTTCGTATTTTCCGAGCTTGGCGTTGTGATAACTCTCCAACGACGGCGTGGCGCTCCCGAGCACGCACGCGCAACGTTCCATATTCGCCCGCAACACCGCGATGTCGCGCCCGTGGTAACGGGGCGTTTCACCCTGCTTGTAAGAGTTCTCATGCTCCTCATCGACGACGACCAGCCCGAGGTTCGCGCAAGGAGCAAAGATCGCCGAACGAGCTCCGATCACGATGCGAGCGCGGCCCTCCCGGATCTTGTGCCACTCATCGTGCCGCTCGCCATCGCTCAGGTGCGAGTGAAGCACAGCCACCTCATGCTGCGTCGCCGCAAAACGCGATTTGAAGCGTTCCACCGTCTGCGGCGTAAGCGAGATTTCCGGCACCAGCATGATCGCCGATTGCCCCCGATCGAGCACGAGCTGAATGGCCTGCAAATAGATCTCCGTCTTCCCGCTCCCGGTCACGCCGTGAAGGAGAATGGGCTTGGGCGGATGTGTATGACCGTTGGCGGAGATGGAGGCTTCGACACGGGCGAAAACATCGATTTGTTCGGCATTGAGCGTCAGGTTCCCCGCGGCGACGAAAGTTTCGCTCTCGAATGGATCGCGCTCGACCTTCTCGGTCTCAGTGGAAACCAGGCCCTTTTTCACCAGCGCTTGCACGACCTGGTGGGTCGCATCGCACTGAGCCCCGAGTTCAGCCACGGAAACGGGCTTCTGCTGCGCGATGAGATAGGCCAGCGCTTCGGCTTGCAACGGCGCCCGTTTCCGCAGGCCCTCCACTTCCTCCGGCGGGATCTCGCGGGCCAACCGCACGAGAAGCTGCGTCTTGTGCCCGACTTGCCCACTCCGGATGACGTTGGGGAGAACTCCTTTCATCGCCGCCTCCAGCGAGCAGCAGTAGTAGTCGGCGATCCAGCTCCCGAGCCGGATCAGCAGCGGACTCAAGATCGGTTCGGCGCTGACCACTTCGCTGATCGGCTTCACGCCGCGGACGTCAGTCGTGTCGCGCATCTCGATGATCGTGCCAAGCGAAGTGCGAGTCCGGACCGGCACGCGAACGCGCGAGCCGACTTGCAGGCGCGCGGCCACCGGTTCGGGAAGCTCGTAATCAAACGCATTCCCGCCGGAATCGTCGACCATCACGCGGGCAAAACGGGGCATGATGGGAGGATGCGGACGCGCGGTTTTTTGTCGAAGTTTTTTGGCGAACTGCCATGAATCCGCGCCGCATGTTCCGCTTCCTGCGAAGGCTCTTCATCGTCCTGACTCTCGCCGCCCTCACGGCGGCTGGCGGCTTGGTCTGGCTTTCCCCCGATCCGCTTTACACGGTGCAGGAATGGCTCGCGCACGGTCGCTACCATCAGTTCGATTACGTCATCTTCGATGTCGCGGAGAAGTACCAGGTCGACCCAGCGCTGGTGAAGGCGATCATTTGGCGGGAAAGCTCGTTTCGGGCGGATAAAGTCGGGACCAGTGGTGAACGGGGCTTGATGCAGGTGGGCGAGGCCGCCGCACGAGACTGGGCGACCGCTGAAAAGATGGAGACTTTTGTCCCGACGGATCTTTTCGACGCGCGTTCAAACATGAAGGCAGGCGTCTGGTATTTCAAACGAGCCTACGACCACTGGAAAACGAAGGAGGACCCCCTTCCTTTTGCGCTGGCCGAGTACAACGCCGGCCGATCGCGGGTCGACCACTGGATCGCGACGACTAATATGGGCGACAAGGCGAATGCGGACGACCTCCTCGGGGCCATCGATTACGCGACGACAAGGAACTACATCGAGACCATCACAAGTCGCTACCGCTTCTATCAGCAGCGGGGCAGGCTTTAGCCACACGACCGCAACCGCGGCAGGTCGATCCATCAAACTACTGGATTTTCAGACGCGCGACGCCATAGTCCGCCGCTTCGTCCACGCCACTGTGGGGGTCCATTTTCGACCTAAGGAACCCGCGCGCCGGACGTAAGGAAATAGAACGACAATGGACATTTATATCCTCCGAGATGGAAAAGAAACCGGACCGTTCAGCGAAGAAACGACACAATCTTTGCTGAAACAGGGAGCCGTGCTGATCAACGACCTCGCTTGGCAACCGGGAATGGCGAACTGGATCCCGTTGGTGCAGGTCCTCTACCCAGCCGCTGCCGCGCCCACCGGCGGCAACCCGCCTCCTCCGCCCATCCCTTCCCAGAAGGCCGACCCCGCGACACCCAAACAGAAGGCGTTTCTGAGCTACGTCGGGACGAACTTCGCCTCCAATCTCACCAAGGACCAAGCGGCGATCCTGATGACCGAGGCCATGGAAAGCACGAGCCTGCATCGCCGCGTGACCCAATGGAACGACGACCGTCTCAAGCTACACCCGGATCTGTTTGCCGCAGAAATCCAGTCGAAGAAGGACAATCGGGCAAATCGCTTTTTTGAAATCTGCCAGATCGAGGGCTCCGATCATTTCACCGGCGTTTCCAAGGCTCATTGCCAGGTCCTCGTAGGATACCTCGACGTGCGTTTTCCAAATTGGGACGCCAACGAAACCGATGCGTCGTGGAATTATTTTTTCCCGGCGGTCGCCGAAAAATTTCCGCAGCTCGTAAACAAGCAGTGGCGCGGAAAATTGAAATATCCCGACGGGCCAAAGGTCGCAGCGGAATTGGTGCGTCGCCAACCGACCGCGAAAGTCAGCGCCGGCGGTTTCCCGGCGGTCGCGCTGGTGCGCGGAATCGTGTTCGGACTCGGAATCCTGCTCGTCCTTTACATCGGCCAGCAGGTGCTCAAGAGCGACAGTCGTCCGGCTCCCGCAACGGGCCCGTCCGTCATCGCCGAGGACGCGGGCCATGAGAATCCCGTGGAGGCGGCCCCGTCGCTGCCGCCGATCGAAGATGCTCCCACGCCAGCCCACGCGGAAATCGCCTCGACTCCACCCAAGCCAACCGATCCGCTGCCGACCGCAAAACCGCCAGCCGCAGTCGCTCCGGACGGCGCACCGATGGCCACCTCGGGCTCGACGCCGAGCAACGCCTCGCTGTTTGATCCGGCCCCTGCCCCGCCGGCGACCTCACCCGTCCCCGGAGTCGACTCTTCGATTCCGACTCCGAAGACGTTCGTCACACTCACAAAAGCCACGGAAGTCCAACTCCCGTTCGGTCGCGCGAAACTCCAGCCCGGCACTCAACTGAAGCTCGTCTCTCAAGACGGCACCGTCGTGAAGGCGATGTACACCAATACCGTCGTCGTGCTCCCGTTGAGTTCCACCGACCTCGCGGAAACGACGAACCCGCAGTAACGCGCGGGCGGTTTAAGCCCGGCACGATCCCGCTCGACCCAACCCGGCGCCTCGGCGGCGCCGCGTCAGTAACCGCTCGCCGTCCCCTGCGTGCTGAGGACTTCGCCGCCGTATTTGACGTTGCCTAGATCCAACGGATTCTCGAGCGCAAGGCCGGATAGCAATGGTGCCGAGCGACCCGTGAGCAGCGCCGAGAGATGCGACTCGAAGAAGAAGTGGCCGGGGTTCAGCGCGGGCGAGAAGTAGGTGCGCAGGTTGTGCCCAACGCTTTCATCCATCGTGTACGACGCAGGCTGCTCGACGATCTGCACCGTGCTCGGATAGTCGTGAATCGTCGATGTCGGGAAGGTCGCCAGCCAGTTGCCGCCCGAGTCGACCACGACCGTCTGATCGCCGATTCGTTCCCCGCGAGCATTGTAGATCGCGATGACGAGCGTGGCGCCGGGGTCGGCTTCGCCGGTGTAGATCGGCATGAGCGGAAGGATCGGCGGACGGTAAATTTCCTCGCCGTCGGCGAAGTCGAAACGCCCTTCCGGCGCGCCATCGCGGCTGAAGTCGTGGAACGTATCCCAAGCGTAAACGAATGGCACCGGAATCGGCGGAGGCGGGATGACCGGGATGGCAACGATGCGATCCGAGTCCGACGCCTGATTATCGTACGGGTTGTAAGAGTCAGGACCGTAACGACCGTCGTCCCTGATCGTCACCACATTCGTCAGGACCGAGCCCGGTGCGATCGCGGGATCGACCAGGACGTTGATGCTGAACGAGACGGATTCTCCGGGTGCAAGCGGGCGCGTGAATGTCCACACGATGTTTCCACCGACCACGCGAGCCTCCCCAGTCAGCGCCGGGTTGCTGCTTGTGGCGGACACAAA
>JAYTDO010000144.1:0-2035 GCA_043735935.1 Chthoniobacteraceae bacterium | reverse complement strand
CCTTAGAGGATGCGTATGCCTTCAGCTCATGACGTTGCCAGAGAAGTTCGCTCGTTGCTCCCCTCAGCGGGCCGTGTCAAAGTGCAAAAACTTCTGTACAAAGACGCGGTTACGAAAACGACATCAGACCGCGTTGTTTCGAACGGCGCGTTGTCGGACTGGTTTGGTAGGTTCGTGGCCAAACCAATTGCTGATCTCGATGAGGGCTCATTCAGCGGCGTTGATGAAATGCCGGAATTGCTGAGATTGTTGAGCGAACTCGTATCGTGAGTTGGGAGCTCCATGAGTTCTTAGACCGTTACCAAGAGTGGGTTAAGCAGTATTCGCCCTCGGATGATCTGAAGCGCCAGGTTCTCCAAGCGATCAAGGCCATCGCCCACAATCCCTTTGCTGCTGATTACAACGGATTCTTCTGCGGCCCTCCCAGGCTGTGTCGCCGCCAGCGGTGAACACGTCACGTGCACTTGGGTCGTGCTGCCCAACGCGAAAATCATCCGCATGGGATCGATTGTTGAGCAGCGTCCACCAGTCGAGTTTGATGTTTGGTTTGGCGACGACGAAATTGAGCCCGAATCGTTCTTCCAAGGCTGACCTCTCAAGTGGTCAGAACGGCGCCTCCTTAGACTCGTCCTTAGGTGAAGCGAATGCTGGGCCAGGGTGAGGACGGGCTGCTGGCATGGGGTGGTTCGGGCAGCGGTGGGGTTCGCGGGATGAGCGATTCCATGGTGCTCGACGGTCGTACTCGGGAAGCGGCGGCATCGAAGGCTCGGGTGAGCAATGGCGTGTTGCCATCGGTGTGGGAACGGCGTTTGGGACGGGCCGAAGCAGGCTTGGCTTGTGGCGCCAGCGGCTCATCGGTAGGCGCGTCGTTCCGGGGGCTGGACGCGTTGGGACGACCTGTGCGACCGCCGCGATTTCCCTGGTGATCGTCGTTTGACCGATTACCCCGGTCGGAAGCAACTTCACTCTCGTCGTCGTTCTGGTTGAATTCAACTGGCGGCGCCGCTGGGCCGGTGGTGGGCATAACCGTGCCAGTGGGCATAGGGGTGAGGGGCGCAGCGGGCGGGGTTTCGTAGTCACTGGGTAGGGCGTAGAGCGGGCCGCCATCGAGAGGGAGCGGGGTCGACGGGTGCGCCTCGGGATGGCTCAATCGGCGGATTCGCCCAGCAGCGGCACGATCAGCTTGTTCAACGGAGAACAAGCGGGGCTCAGAAACGCGGCGATCATCGAGTTCCCATCCACGGGCCACGATGAGGCGATCGGCATGGCTTTCACACAAAAGCCCTTGCCCACCCCATTCGCTGATCTTGCGGTCGAGCACCACTCGGCGGGTGTCCCCGTCGAACCAAAAGCGGACGGTGGCTCGAATCGCGCAGATTGGCCGCGCGCAATCTGTCGACGCCGAATGCCGTTGCACACCTAAATCGTATCGCTGAACTGCGACGTTGAATTTGATGGCCTGATTAGTAGGCAGGGACCCCAGTCAGAGATCAAGTTATCGGTCGGCTCGCCCGCTCCGGTCATCCAGATCCCTGAACGTAGCGGTGCGTGGAGGACCCAACCGAGTTCTGGTGGCCACAGCTAGCAGCAGGGCGATTCGAGGCCAATCGGTTTCCTGCCAGGTGGCCGCCAGACCGTGCCAACAGGAAATCGCAGCCTGGATGTGAAGTGGGCCAATCTTGCGTCTTGGCAAGACCTGTTCGATTACCGCAGCCGCCTCGGCAATATCGGCGTGATTCCATCGGCTCCGATCCTGTTCTCCTGCCGGTTTAGGCCGAGGCGCAGGACGGTTTTGTAACCGCAGCGCGTACCCAGAACACGGCGATAAAGAACGCCGTGGCACCGACGACGTGAAACTGTACGAGCAGTGCTGGGACTCCGTTGAAGTACTGGATGTACCCGATCGCCCCCTGCGCAAGGATTACGCCCATCAACGTGGTGAGCCGACGGCGAAGTTCAACGGCTCCCGATCGGCCGTTCTCTCTGGCTGAGTACCGAACTGGATGGGGCGAGGAGGCCGGCTCGATGGCGTCTT
>JAYTDO010000143.1:0-1987 GCA_043735935.1 Chthoniobacteraceae bacterium | reverse complement strand
CAGCTTCTCCAGAGACACCATCGTGCCGGCCTGAACCAGTGGAACGCCCTGTGAGGTCGCGCCGCCAGTCGAGGAGGACGCCTGCAGATCTGTCGGCAGATCAGCGGGAATGACCTGCGTTCCGCGCGCCATGATGACGGCGCGTTCGATGACGTTACGAAGCTCGCGCAGATTCCCCGGCCAGCCATGTGTCGCGAGCCGCGTGGTGGCTTCTTCCGACAACCCTTCCACGGTGCGTCCGCATTGTTCGGCGAAATGTTTCAGGTAATGCCCGGTAAAACGGACCAGGTCCGCCTGACGCGCGCGCAGCGGCGGCATCTCGACGGCGATGACGTTGAGACGGAAGTAGAGGTCTTCGCGGAACGCGCCTTCAGCCACGCGCTTCTTCAAGTCACGATTGGTCGCGGCGATGATGCGGAGGTTCGCGGTGCGGGTGACGTTCTCGCCGAGCCGTTCGTATTCGCGCTCCTGGAGCAGGCGCAGGAGCTTGGGCTGAATCTCCATCGGGAGATCGCCGATTTCGTCGAGGAAGAGCGTGCCGCCTTCCGCCGCCTTCACCTTGCCCCAATGATCTTTCACCGCGCCGGTGAAAGATCCTTTGACATGGCCGAAGAGTTCGCTTTCGAGCAGCTCCTTGGAAAGGCTGGGGCAACTGACGGTGACGAACGGCTTGTCCGCGAGATGACTGTGACGATGAACCTCGCGCGCGGCGACGCTCTTGCCCGTGCCGCTTTCGCCCAGGATGAGAATGGAGGCCGGCGTGCCGGCGGCGCGCATCAGGACATCCATGACCTCGCGCATGGCCGGTGTGCTGAAGTCGAAGATCGCCTCGACATTCTGCGACTTGGTCTCGGTGGCCTCGCGCTCCAGCTTCTCGATGCGCTGGCCCATCTGACGGAAGCGCTGCAAGCGCGCGAGCACGGTGTGGAACTGCTCCCGGCGAAAAGGCTTCTCCAGGAAATCCACCGCACCGCGCCGCATCGCCTCGACCGCCGTCTTGACGTTGCCCTGCGCGGTGAACATGACGACCGGCAGATCGGGATCCTGCTTCTGGATTTCCACCAGCACGTCCAGGCCGTTCTCCGCGCCGAGATTCATGTCGAGCAGGACGGCCTCGAATTTTTCCTCCTTGAGCTGGGTCAGTCCGATCTGGCCGGAAGCGGCGCCCTCCGCGTAATGCCCCTCTTCTTCAATGACGAAACAGGTGGCGTCGCGGAAAGTTTTGTCATCATCAATCACTAGAAAGTCCATAGGCTGCTTCAGGGAACGGAGGTTAAGGGCAGGCGCACGATGAACGTCGCCCCTTCGCCGGGGTTGCTTTCACAAATCAACTCACCATCCATCGCGCGCACGAGCTTGCGGACGATGCTCAGGCCGAGGCCGGTGGAAGGCTCGCCGCCCGTGGGCCGTGCGGACAGGCGCACGTAACGACGGAACATGCGGGCCTTGTCTTCTGCGGTGAAGCCCGGGCCTTGATCTTGAATCCGGCACTCCACATGTGTCGGGCCGGAGGTCACGCTGACGAGGATCACCTTGCCCGGCGGCGAAAATTTCAGCGCGTTGGAAAGAAGGTTTTCGATCACCTGGGCGAGCACGGAGGCATCGGCCACCACTCCCGTGCCCTCTGGCGGAAGGCTGGCCTGGATGTCCATCTGCTTCCGGTGCGCGGCTTCCTGGTATTGATGGATGGCGGCGGCGGCGGCGGCGGACAGGTTCAGCATCGTGGGCTTGAAAGTGGTGTCATGATCCGCCGCCGCGTTGGCGAGAAACTCCTTCACGAAGGCCAGCAACTGCCCGCTGGAATGCGCGATGTTGTCGGCGAGCTGGGTGGTGCGGGCATCCTCGTTCCCCAGGCGGATGGCGCGATCCCGCAGCAGTTGCGCGCTCATCTGCATGCCACCGAGATGATTCTTCAAGTCATGCGCGAGGATGCCCAGCAGCTCGTCCTTGTCCTCGGCGAGCTGCTTGAGGCGGTCGTGCGCCGACT
>JAYTDO010000142.1:0-9654 GCA_043735935.1 Chthoniobacteraceae bacterium | reverse complement strand
CCCAACCCTCCGGGTTTCGCGCCCATGTGGGGGATCGAAATCCGGTGGCTGACGCCACCGGCTAATATCCATTGTCCCTCCGGGACACCCCCGCCCCCCGACGCCACCGGCTAATTTCCCCCAACCCTCCGGGTTGCGCGCGCGGAGATGGCTTCCTGGAGGTGCGTTGCCGGCTTTTCAGGGAGCCGTCGTCGGCTTTTTGGGGCAACGTCGGCGGCTTTTTGGGGGTACGTCGGCGGCTTTTTGGGGGTACGTCGATGGCTGACGGTGTCTCAAAAGGCGACGACGGTGGGGGTGGATGCTGCCGACGGTGGCTAAAAATGTGCAGACGCAGGGCCGTGCTGGGACGGACGGGGCACGGGAGCGCGGCGACGCACGGAAAAAAGGGATTGACGTAGGGCCGGGGATACGGCACGCGAGTGCCTTCACTCCCCGGATGGGAGCTTACCCCCGATGCCGTTTTACGATGATCCCTTGGTTCACTTCGATGATCCTGCGATCTTCTACGATGACCCGGGGCTGGGCTACACGCCGGGTTCACCTCCACTGAATGTCAGCTCAATCTCACTAGGAAACTCTGCCATGGAATACTGGGAAACGACCAAGGAACGCGCCACGATCACGCTCGCCGTCTGGCGGCTGCATGTGCCCACGCAGGAAATCGGCGGCGTGGATGCCGATGAGTTCGAGGCGTTCATCGACCAATTCGAGCCGAAGGCGCAGGCGCGCACGACGGCGCAGGATGATTTCGATGAGGGCGTGCGCGTGCTGAAGACTTCGCTTTTGAAGATGAAAATCCTGGGCACGAAGGTGCCGCAGATCATCGACGGGCAGGTGCCGGGGAATGCGGGGATCATCGATGATCTCGCGGACATTTATCGGATCGCGCCGCGCTTCGAGCCGAGCATCCTGGCGCGGGCGCGCGGGCTTTACCCGGTGTGGGTCCGGGCGAATACGGCGCTCGCGGGGCTGACGCCACCGGCGGCGCCGATCACCCGGCCGATCGGGGGCGTGGCGCAGACGGCGGTGATGCTGAAGGCGCTGCTGGATGGCTACACCGATGTGGCGAAGGAGCGGGATGACAAGGGCGCGCTGCTTGACCAGAAGCGCAGCGATCTGCGGGCGCTGGACCGTACGGTGGATCAGCTCAACAAGAATTGGTATCAAGTGGTGAAGGCGACTTACGATGCAGGCTCGCCGGTGCGCGTGGCGCTGGAGCAAATCCCGGTCGAGGAAGGTACGCCGGCGCCGGACACGATCGATATCCATGAAGTGCTGCAAGGCGGGGTGGGCGGCCTGCATGTGCTCGTGTCGTATGAGGCGGGTGGGGGCGATCACGCGACGACGCGCGAGATCCAGTGGATGGTGCAGGGCGTGGATGCGGATTTCACGCACACGGCGCCGCTGGATTCGAGCGGGAATGCGCTGGGGCCTTTCACCGTGGGGCAGGTGGTGAAGGTGCGCACGAGTGTGAGCAACTCGACCGGCACGCGGACGAGCGCGGTGCGGACGATCACGGTCGGCGCGCCCGTCATCTGACACGGCGATGCCTTTCGATCCCAGCAAGCCCTCCGATGCCGCGAACGTGGTGGCTGCCGAGCTGCGCGGGCAGTTGAACGCGCTCAATGATAAGATCGACGCGGTGCCCGCGGGGCCGCCGGGCGCGGATGGCGCGGATGGCGCGGATGGAGCGCCGGGGGAGGTGTCGGCGGCGGATTTGGTGGCGGAGCGGATCAACCATGCGGCGAATCCGTCGGGGGTGTCGGTGCTCGCTTTGAGCGTGAGCGATCCGATGACGCAGGCGCAGGGGGAGGCGATCGTGGCGAAGCTCAATGAACTGATCACGGCGCTGCGCCGGGAGCCGTAGGGTGGGGCGCCTACCGCTCGCGCAGCTCGGCGAGGAGGCCGCGAGTGCGATGAAAAAACGGCTGGCGTTCAGCCCATTTCAGCCGGCGATTTTCATACGATCTACGCCGTGGCTTCAGACGTATCAAAATAATGATTGATCTCCCAATCGTATGAAATCCCCCGTGCTGTTCATGCTCATCTCCCTGTTCACCGTCGTGAGCCCTTTTGCGCACGCGGCTGAAGCGGATGGCGTCAAAGCCGAGCGCGATATCGCGTACGTGGCGGGTGGGCACGCGCGGCAAAAGCTGGATTTGTTTTTGCCGGAAACGGCGGGCGGGCCGTGGCCGCTGATCGTGTGGGTGCATGGCGGCGCGTGGTTTGGCGGGAGCAAGGACGAATGTCCTCCGTTGCGGAAGGGGTTTGTCGAGCGCGGATATGCGGTGGCGAGTATCGATTACCGGTTCAGCAGCGACGCGATTTTCCCTGCGCAGATCGAGGACTGCAAAGCGGCGATTCGTTGGCTCCGAGCGCACGCGAAGGAGTATCATCTCGATCCCGAACGCTTTGGCGCGTGGGGCAGTTCGGCCGGGGGGCATCTGGTTGCGTTGTTGGGCACTTCCGGCGGCGAGAGGAAATTCGAGACAGCCGCAAATCCCGATGTGACGAGCCGCGTCCAGGCGGTGTGCGATTTCTTCGGGCCGATCGATGTGCTGCAGATGGATGCGCACGCGCTGCCCGGCGCTCGCTTGAAACACGACCCGCCGTCGTCGCCCGAATCGCGGCTGATCGGCGGACCGATTCAGGAAAACCCGGAGAAGGCCGCCGCCGCCAATCCGATCACCTACATCACCGCGGACGCCCCGCCATTCCTGATCGTCCACGGGGGCGAGGATCCGCTTGTCCCGATTCACCAGAGTCGGTTGCTTTTCGATGCGTTGAAATCGGCGGGCGCGAACGTACACCTTCACAAGATCCGCGGCGCCGGACACGGTCAGGGCTTCGAGGGGGCGCACATCGATTCGATGGTGAACAAGTTCTTTGACTCGAATCTCAAGGGCCCGCCGGGTCCGCGCGAGGCAGTGCTGACCGAGAGCCTGGCGCCGGGTTTGGGCGCCGAGGCAACCCGTCCCCGTGCGTTCGCTGGACCGGACGGCGGTCCGCGCGGATGGATTCCTTGGGAAGCGGTCATCACCCGTGACGACAAGGACAAGGACGGCAAAGTGAGCCGGCAAGAATTCAGCGGTCCACCGCCGATGTTCGACCGAGTCGATCGCGACCGGGACGGATCGATCACGAAGGAAGAGCACGAAAACGCGTTCGGTCCGCCGCCTCCTCCGCGTCGCGGACCCTGACCGTTTTGGGGTCTGACGAGTCCGATCGCGCAACGCCGCGGACTTCGAGTCATCGTTCGTTGCATCTAACCCGTCAGCGATAGAAAAATACCGAACACCCACGGCGCCGGATGCCATGATTCCATTGGGATCAGGATTCATTCATGAGAATTGAAAACAACGCCGTCAGATGCGACGATGGCCGCCCGCGTGATGAAAATCCAACTAAGGATGCTCTTTCAGTATCTGTCGTCAGCATCCTGCTTACTGTGGACTTCAACGGCACGGTGCGGCGGCGTAAAATTCGACGGTAGTTTCGGTCGCAGTGACTCTCTTCCCGGCCCCAGCTTCCTCATTCCGTCTGATGGCGGAAAACAAGTCGGCGGCAATCTCTTTCACAGCTTCAGCGAATTCGGGTTGGTCAAAGATGAGGTAGCGGCCTTTCAAGGCCCGTCGTCAGTGACAAACATTGTTGCTCGCGTTACTGGAGGAGCCGCGTCGTCGATCGATGGGACCATAAAGTCGGATATCGCAGGGGCGAACGTCTACTTTATCAATCCTGCCGGAGTGATGTTCGGCCCGAACGCGAAGCTCGACATCAGCGGCTCCTTCGCCGTGACCACCGCTGATTACGTGGAGTTGGCCGATGGGGGTCGTTTCACTGCTCGGCTTTCGGCTGGTGACGTGTTGACCTCCGCGCCGGTAAATGCCTTCGGTTTTTCATCTACGGCTCCGGCACCGATCTCCATCCAGAGTCGATTCACCATTCCCGCGGGCAAAAGTTTTTCGGCGATCGGCGGCGGGATAACGCTGACCGATGCGACTCTCGCCAGCGAAGACCTCGTCGCTCGCGAAGGGGCACATGTGCATCTCGTGAGTGTCGGCTCAGCGGGAACGGTCGCTTTTTCCGCGTCCTCGCCACTCGCGCCCATCGAGACCACTCCCTCTTTTTCCGCAATGGGCGATGTGCGGATCGTAAATTCACAGATCGACACAAGCGGGAGCACTGGCGGCCGCGTCGTTCTCCGTGGTGGACGCCTGATGATGGAGGGAAGCACCGTGCATTCGCTGACCGCCGACCGTGGGATGGGTAAATCGATCGATTTGCGGATGAGCGGCGACGTGACCCTGACCGCTTCCGATATCCTCAACGGAACCAGCGGCCCCGGCCGGGGCGGCGATGTGGTCGTGAGCGCCGAGAATCTTTCAATGACCGGTCGTTCACGGTTGGCGACGCGGGCACTGGAAACTTCGACCTCCACCGCGCGCGCTGGCGTCTTGCACATCGATGCGGGTGGCGCGACGAACCTCGACAATAGCTTGCTTTCAGTGACGACGGTCGGCGGTGGCGCGGGCGGAACGATGGAGATTTCCACCGGGACGCTCTCGGTCGCCGGAAACGACGTGGCTGAAAATAGCGGGCTCTTCGCCAGCGCCACGGGCAGCGGCGACGGCGGCAGCGTGAAAGTCGAAAGCCGGGATATCGCGTTGAGCAAGGCTGGCGGGATATTCTCGTTTGCGCAAGGGACGGGTCGCGGCGCGGATTTATCGATTACAGCGACCGGCGGTTTGAACATGACGGACCAAGCCAGGATCATCACCCGGACTGAAACCGGAGCGTCCGCTGGTTTGGTTTCGGTCAACGCGGCCTCTTTGAATTTGAGCAGCGGAGCGCGATTGCTCAGCGAAGCCTCGCCCACCGCCGGGCGGACCGCCCGCGGCGGCGACCTGATGGTGAATGCCGGAGCGATTGACGTGATGCCAGGGAGCGATATCGGCAGCAACACGTTCGGGCTCGGAGCGGCTGGGAACGTCGAGATTCACGCCGACACCATCCTCCTCAGCGGCGGCTCCGGCTTCACCGGAATCTCCTCGCAGACGGTGGTACTAGCGGGCAGCGCTACCACGGAACGCGGGTCGGGGGGGAATTTGCAGATCGAAGCTCGGACGAGTCTCACCATTGAAAAGGGGGCTCGGCTTTCCACGGATACGCTAGGGACAGGGAACGCAGGAATGCTGACCGTCACCGGGGTGGATGTGACAGTCCGGGACCCGAACTCGGCCATTTCTTCGGCGTCGAACCTGCCCACGACCCAAGCCGGTGCCGGCGGAAAGGTGAAGCTGGACTTGAGCGGCAATCTTGAAATCAGCAATGCCGGAATCGTCTCGGCGGAGACTCTCGGCGGCGGACTGGGCGGCGATGTCGAGATCAGCGCGCCTGTCATCGCCATTACCCAAGGCGGACGCATTCTCGGAGATGCTTCGGGCAACGGAGCCGCGGGAGGCATCACGATTCGCTCGGCGTCGCTGAGCCTCGCCGGCAAGGATTCGCGGATCGCCGCGGTGACGAAATTCACGGGCGACGGTGGTGGGCACGGCGGGAGTATCGACCTGCTCGGCGGCGGCGCAGTCCGCCTGACTGCCGGCGCACGAATTGCCGCGGATACATCGGGATCGGGAACCGGCGGCAACATTCATTTGGAAATCAGCGGGCTCACGATCGATGGCAAAGACTCGAAGATCAGCTCCGAGAGCACGGCGAACGGAGCGGGCGGCAATATCAGGATCGATGGTGGCAGCGGTGCGCTGCTGCGAGGGGCGGCGATGTTGACGGATTTCGGGACGATCTCCACGGACAGCAGCGGTTCGGCACGCGGCGGGAACATCACCATCGCGCTTGAAAACCTGACCTTGTCCGGCTTGGGCGCGCAGGCCGGGGCAAAGGCGCGCCGTTCCGCCGTCGGCGGAAATATCGAGATTCGCAGCGAGCATTTGAAGCTCCTCGACGGCGGTCTCATTACGGTCTCAGCATCCGACACGGCGGTCGGCGGCGACATCGGGATCAATGCCGCGGAGATGCTTATCGATTCCGGTTACGTCAACGCGAGTGTGTTCGACGCTGCGCAGGCCGGGAGCATCGCGGTGCGAGGCGGAGACCTCTCGCTCCTCAACAATGCGTCGATCTCGGCCGCTGTCATCGGGGGTGGCGTGGCCGGGCGGATCGACATCGATGTGGGGAGTGTCACTGCCAAGGACGCGAAGATCACCACGACAAATGGCTTCAGCGGGTCGTCCGCGGCCGGCTCCATCACCGTTCGCGCGCGGGGCGACATTTCGTTCACGAGCGGCGGGATCGACAGTCAAACCTACAATTCGGGGAAGGCCGGGAACATTTTTGTCTCGGGCAAGAACATCACACTCGCCGGTGCCGGGCTCGATAGCGGTACCTTTTTCGACACGGACGGGGTGAAAGCTGGATCGGCGGGTTTGATCCAAGTGGAAGCGCGCAACACTTTGCTCATGACGGGCGACGCGAGGATACAGGCACGGACGTTTGGGAGCGGCGAAGGAGGAGCGATCCGCATCCAAGCGCGCTCGGTCCGACTCGAAAGGCGCGGACTTGATGACTTAGGGTTTAAAGCGGAGCCGGAAATCGCCTCGTCGACCTACGGGCCCGGTCGAAGTGGCGACGTGATCATCCGAGCAACGGAATCTTTCACCATGCTCGGCGGCACCGTCTCGGCGGAAAGCTTTGAAGGGGAGGACAGTACCGAAGCGAGCGGTGCGAGCGGCTCCATCCGCATCAACAGCAACTCCGTCGTCCTGCAAGGCGGCACTTTAGAAACAAGCTCGCTGAGCTTCGGCACACACGGAACCGGGTCGGGCGGTTTCATATCCATCAAGGGGCCGAATGGGGGGTCCGCCGCGTCGATCCGGCTCAGTGGCGCCGATATTTCCGCGTCACGGTACAATAGCCTCGACCTAGATCCAACTCTCGCGGGACGCGCCGGCAATGTGACGCTGGAGGCGCGCACCATTCAGATGATGAACAATGCCAGCATCAGCGCGGAATCGACTAAAGCGCTGCACGGCGGAAATATTTCGCTGCTTGGCGACCGCATTTTCATCAGTGATCAATCGGAAGTGTCGGGACGTATCTACTCACAGATTGGCAGCCGCGGCGGTGGCGTACGCATCTCGGGCGACACACTACGGCTCGCCAATGGTGCGGAGATCAGCGCGAACACTAATGGCGCCGCGCGCGGGGGTAACATCCGCATCGACCTCACCGGCAAACTCGTGCTCGATATCAGTTCTATTAGCGCCGATTCTTCCGGCACCGGGCGGGGAGGCGATGTGACGGTTCGCGCCACAACAGTCGGCGTCAAAAACGGCGGGAGCATTAGCGCCGACACCTTGGGCACGAGTCGAGGAGGCGACGTGACGGTTCGTGCCACAACAGTCGGCCTCAAAAGCGGAGGGAGCATCAGCGCCGATACTTACGACACGGGGCGAGGAGGTGATGTTCACGTCACCGCCACGCAGAGCCTCACTCTTACCGACGGCGCCGATATTTCGGCGGATAGCAACCTAAAGCCCAGACAGGGCGACGGCGGACGAGGTGGAAACGTGTTCGTCATCTCGCCGCTGATTCGTCTCGAATCGGCCAGTACGATCTCGGCGGATACCGACGGACTCGGAGGAGGAGGCGACGTTAGCGTGAAAGCTGACACCTTCATCATTCGCGGGGATGATTCGAATGATGCAACAGGGGTCCTCGCGACCAGCAACTTCGCAGGCGAGGGCGGACGGAGCGGCGATATTTCCGTGCTAGCCGACCGGCTCGAAATCTACCGAAGCGGTGTCATTTCGGCCGATACCTACGGTGATGGAAATGGCGGCAATGTTTCCGTCACCGCGGACGGCATCCTGATTGACGGCATTGCGGCCAACGATTTCACCGGGATCTCCGCCGAAGCGATCGACGGCGGGAACGGCAGCGGCGGGGACGTCGCGGTCACGGCACGCAGCCTCCGCCTACTCAATGGCGGAAGTATCGCCACAACCACCTCCGGTTCCGGTCGCGGCGGCGGGACCACCCTCACTGTAGATAGACTTTCCATCGAATCTGGAAGCTCCATCACCGCCGCCTCCACCGGCACCGGCAAGGCGGGTGACGTGCGGATCGCCGTCAATGGCACGCTGAGCCTGCGCGATGGGTCCATCCAGACAACTGCTTCCATCGGTGAATCCGGCCTGATTGATATTCGCGCGCGCGATTCCGTGCGTCTGATGGATAGCGCCATCACGGTGCAGGCCCTGCTTGGAGATGCAGGGGCGATTACGCTTCACTCCGGTGGCTCCCTCGTGATGGACACCAGTGCAATTACTGCCGCCGCTGGCAGGAACGGTGGGAACATCGTAATTGCACCGAGTTTCCTCGACTTGCGAAACAGCCTGCTGAGCGCCCACGCGGTCTCCGGCAACGGTGGGAACATCTCCATCGCGTTGCCCGCTAGCGCGGTTTTTGGAGACGCACGCGACTTCGTCATCCTTTCCGATTTTGTCCGTCAGGACGCATCCACTCGGATCACGGCCTCATCGGATGAGGGATTACAGGGAACCCTTTCGATCGAGGCACCCTCATTAGACCTTTCCGGGAGTCTGGCCGAGGTGGACGGCGAGTTCCTCGTTGCAACCAGTCTACTCCAGGATCAGTGCGCGAATCGGCTGGGGATGGCCTTTAGCAGCCTGCTTCTCCTCGGTCGTGGTGGCGTGAGTCTGGGGCCGGAAGACGCGGAGCCGAGTTCTGCTGTTGTGCCGTTCTACGATACGGCCCATTCGGTTTTCAACGAACGGTCAGGAGGATTGATCGGCGCCCATCCATATCAATCTGGGAAAAAAAAGGCGGTCCGCTAAAGCGTGAACCGCCAAGCCCACCCTCGCCTGCTCCTCCGATCCCACCAAAACCAAATCTTGAGCCACCACCACTCCCGATCGCCGAGAAATGGCCCGTCCGCGGACCGCAACGGTGGGTCGTAACTCCGCGCCCCGACGTGTTTCATCAGCGGAAATCCACGTCAATCGTGCATCGACGGGCTTACACCCACTCCGCGCAAAGTAGTTCCGCCTGCGCCAGCACCGTCTTCACGGCTTCTTCCTGCAAGTCCGGCGGGTAGCCGTGTTTGTTCAGGATGCGCTTCACCATCACCTTGATTTTGGCGCGAGCGCTCTCTCGGAGGGTCCAGTCGATGGTTACGCTCTTCTTCACTTGCGTGATGAGTTCGGCGGCGATGAGCTTGAGCTTGTCGTCGCCCATCGCGGTCACGGCGGAATCGTTCGCGGCGAGGGCGTCGTAGAATGCTTTCTCGTCATCGGTCAGACCCATCTCCTTGCCCGCCTTGGTGGCGGCGTCGAGGTCCTTGGCGAGTTTGATCAGCTCTTCGATGACTTGCATCGTGGAGATGGCGCGGTTGTGGTAGGCGTTGAGGGTCTTCTTGAGCTTCTCGGAAAAGACCTGGCTCTGCACGAGGTTGCGTTTGGAGCGGACTTTGAGTTCGTCCTTCAGCAGCTTCTCCAACAGCTCGGCGGCGACGTTCTTGTGCTTGAGGCCGCGCACTTCGGCGAGGAATTGGTCGCTCAGGATGCTGATGTCCGGCTTGGGCAATCCGGCGGCGGTGAAGACGTCGATCAC
>JAYTDO010000141.1:0-1884 GCA_043735935.1 Chthoniobacteraceae bacterium | reverse complement strand
GAGACGAGCCGCCGCAGCTTCATGAAGTACATGGCCGCGAGCGCAGCGCTCACCGGCCTTTCGCTCAGCTCATGCCGACGCGAGGAGAAAAATCTCGTGCCGTTTTCACGCGGCGTGGAGTGGAGTGTGCCGGGCAAGGCGATTTTTTATGCGACCTCGCGTCCGCACCGTCGCGGTGCGCAGCCGCTCGTCGTCGCGACGTACGATGGCCGCCCGACGAAAGTGGAGGGCAATCCTTTTCATCCGTCCTGCTTGGGCAAGACCGATATCCACAGCCAGGCTTCGCTGCTCGACCTTTATGATCCGGATCGTTCGCGGCATTTCCGTCACGGTGCAAATGTGGCCGAGGAGAAGGATTTTGTCGCCGCGCTGGAATCGCTGCTGAAGGACGCGAATGACGGCAGCGGCATCGCTTTCCTGACCGAGCATTTCACTTCGCCGACCTTCCGCCGTCTGCGCGACGAGGTGGCGAAGAAAATGCCGAAGGCAATCTGGGCGGAATACGAGCCGCTCGGCGGAGAAGAGGCGCGCACTGCGAATGAGGCTGCGTTTGGGAAAGGGCTGCGCGCCATTCCGAATCTCGCAAAGGCCGACGCTATCCTCGCGCTCGACTGCGATTTCCTCGGTTTCGACGAAGGCACACTGGAAGGCATCGCCGCATTTTCAAAACGCCGCTCGCCGGAGCAGGCCATGAACCGGCTCTACGTCGTCGAGAACCGCTACACAGTCACCGGCGGAATGGCGGATCACCGGCTGCGCGTGCAGGCCGGCAAGGTCGGCGCGGTGGTGCGGCAGTTCGCGGAAATCATCGCCGGCAAGACCAATGACGAGTCGCTGAGATCAGTCGCAACAAAATTCCCGCAGACCCCGGCCTTCACCGCCGAGCAGGGCAAGTGGATCGCGGAGGCGGCGGAGGATCTCATCGCGAAAAAGGGCACGGCGCTCGTGCTCGTCGGCTATCGCCAGCCTGCGGCGGTGCAGGCAGTCGTCCATTCGATCAATGCGGCGCTCGGTGCATTCGGCACGACGGTGGTCGGTCGCAAGACCTCCGCCAAACCTGGCGCGACCATCGCCGATCTCTCGAAGGGAATCGCGGCGGGGAATGTCAAAACGCTTTTCATCCTCGGCGGCAATCCGGCGTTCAACGCTCCTGCGGATCTGAAATTTGCCGAGCAGCTCGGCAACGTGAAGACCGTCATCCGGCACGGACTTTACGACGACGAGACGAGTCTCGTGGCGCGGAACGGAAAGCAGAACTGGCATGTGCCTGCCGCGCATTATCTGGAGGCTTGGGGCGACGGGCGCGCGAGTGACAACAGCATCCTCTCGCAGCAGCCGATGATCCTGCCGCTCTACGGCGGATGGTCCGAGATTCAGCTTCTTAATTTCATCGCGACTGGGAAAAAGAGCGACGGGCTGGATCTCGTGCAGGCGACATTCAAGGAAATCGCACGCGGGATTGATGCGGAGTCGTGGGTGAAGTTTTTGCACGATGGCTTCCTCGCGGGCAGTGAGGCAAAGCGCGAGCCTCTCGCGCTGAATGGCGCGGCTGCCGCCGAACTGGCCGCAGGCTACAAGGCTGGCGAAGGCATCGAGATCGTCTTTGCGCCTTGCGCGAAGGTGGATGACGGGCGCAATGCGAACAACGGATGGCTGCAAGAGCTTCCCGATCCGATCACGAAAGTCACTTGGGACAACGCCGCGCTGCTCAGTCCTGCGACGGCGACGAAGCTCGGTCTTGAGGCCAAGCAGGGGAACGGACAGTTTGTCTTCGACAATGGCACCTGGCTCACCATCGAGGTGAACGGCGCGTCGCTCGACATTCCGGCGGTGATCATCCCCGGTCATGCGGATGACAGTGTGACGATCGCGCTCGGCTACGGT
>JAYTDO010000140.1:0-9035 GCA_043735935.1 Chthoniobacteraceae bacterium | reverse complement strand
CGGACCGCGTCGCGGTCGATCGGTGCCGCGAAGACGGGATCGATCGGGATGCCGGAAACGGTGATGGATTCGGGTGGAAGGCCGAGCGCTTCAAGGTGGGCCTTTGTTTCATCGATGGCGACGAAGTATCGGTGAAACAGCCGCGAGAGCCACATGGCATGGCAGTCCATGTCGGTGACGACGATCGAAAGGCGGGCGTCGAGTTCGCCTTTCGCGATGAGATGCGAGATGATGCCCGCCGGCATGAAATGCGTGCAGACGGTGATGTCTGGCGCGAATTCGCGGATGAATTTGACGAGCGGCCGGGTGTTCAGTCGATCGATTTGAAGCCGGAATTCGTCGCCCTTCCACGGCTCGTCGCTTGCCTTGTAAACCCAGCCGAGGATGTCCGGCGCATTGCGGACGAGCTGCATGTAGAGCGTCGAGTAGGCCTCGCGGAAAAGGGCCGTCGTGTAGTTGAGCGCATCCTCGTGTTTGACCGCGGCGACTCGCGGGTCAGTGGCGAAGGCTTTCTCCAGCGCCTGTCCAGCCCGGACGTGTCCGGTTCCCGCGCTCGCGGAGATGATGAGGACGCGTTGGTTCATCTACTGGGCCGACTCCTTCCGCAGCGCAGCGGTTTCTTCGTTCGTGAGGGCGCGATACTTCAAATAGTGGCCGTCAAAATAGGCGCGGGCACCGTGATACATCTGGGTGTTTTTCCCGGTGAGTTCGAATTGGTTTCCGTCGAATTCAAAGCGCAGCGTGGTCGGTTGCTTGTCGTCGTGATCTTTGCCTCCATCGCTAAAGTCGGCGGTTTGATTTTTGCGAATGGCGACGCCCGAAATCTCCCCTGTGTGCAGGGTCGGGCCGCGCACGACTTCGATGCGGAAGAGGATCTTGTCGTCCTGGGCGATCAAATCGATGGAGCCGTTGAAGCTGTCTTCGTAGTGGCCGGAGATTCCTGGCGGCACACCTTTCCCGAGAACGGCGCGGAGGTGGTCGATGCGCGTTTTGGTGAGGTCGCAACGGGTCAGCCAGAAGCCGAGGGTGTCGCGCGAATCGGCCCCGGCCGCATTATCGCCGCCGAGGGCGGCCTGCCGCTCCGCCATGTAGTCCCGATATTCGATCCACCTGCGCTGGGCGTCGCGCAGCTTGTCGAGGGCGGGCTTGGCCAGGGCGTTTCGGGCTTCGCTGTAGACCTTGTTGAGCTCCTTGTCGGCCTTTTCATAAGCCGAACGCGCAGCAGGGATGGTCTTAGGATCGCTGGCGAACGCGGCGCTGACGAACAGGAGTGAGGCAAAGAGAGCGGCGTGGAGGTTCATGGACAACGCGAGGGATGGAGCGTAGCAGCGACCGCGGACGGATCGAATCGTTTTTCAAAGGCACGAACCCGCGCCAAACCGGTGTGAACGCCAGTCGATCCGGCGGCAAGTCACTCGACGCGCCCTGATTTCCTCAAGGAAGAAACGAGCAGACGTATTCGCAAATGCCGTCGGTCACGCTTATGTCGAAGCCGCTTTTTGCCGGAACCTCGAATGCGGAGCCCGCGGAGTAAGCGTTCGCCGCGTCCTGTCCGTCGAGCTTGACCGAACACGCGCCGGCCACGATCTCCATGCGTTCGGCGAGATCGGTCCCAAAGTGAAAGTCGCCCGGGTAAATCAATCCCAGCGTCTTCTTCTCGCCGCTCGGAAGCAGGATCGTGTGGCTCACGACTTTGCCGTCAAAGTAGACGTTGGCTTTGGCGATTGCGGTGACGTTTTCAAACTGGGCTGGGCTGGACATAAGGCGGCGCAGTTTTCGCGCGAGCGGTCGAAAGTCAAGAATCGCTCCGTGCGCGTGCGGGAGGTATCGACTAAGAAACAGGCAATGATGTGCATATCTTGCCGCCGTCCGTAACCCGCCCCGACCGTGAAGCTTTTCCGACCCGCCCTCCTCATCCCCATTTCCGCCGTTAGTTCTGCGTTCGCCGCGGGCTCGGGCATTCCCGACAAGATCGAGTTCAACCGGGATGTGCGACCGATCCTGTCGGAGAATTGTTTCAAGTGCCACGGTTTCGACAAAAACAAACGCGAGGGAAAACGGCGCATCGACACGCGGGAGGGAGCGCTCGCGGACAACGAAGGCATTCGCGCCATCGTTCCGGGAAAACTCGGCGAGAGCGATGTCCACCTTCGCATTCGATCCACCGAGAAGGACGAGCAGATGCCGCCGCCAAAGTCCGGCAAGTCGCTGACGGACCGGCAGAGGGCGATCATCGATCGATGGATCGAGCAGGGCGCCGAATATCAGCCGCACTGGGCCTTTGCGCCGATCGTCGCGCCTTCGGTGCCTGCGGCCGCTGATCCGGCTTTTGTCAAAAATCCGGTCGACGCGCTGATCCTCGCGCGGCAACGGGCGCTCGGCCTCCAGCATGCTCCCGAGGCGGATCGCGCCACGTTGATCCGCCGTGTGTCGCTCGACCTCACCGGCCTGCCGCCGAAGCCGGCGGAGGTGGATGCATTCACCGATGACAAGGCTCCGGAGGCTTACGAAAAGCTCGTCTCGCGGCTGCTGGCGTCGCCCGCTTACGGCGAGCGTCTCGCGGTCTACTGGCTCGATCTCGTGCGTTACGCGGACAGCATCGGCTACCACTCGGATAATGCGCGCAACGTGACTCCGTATCGGGATTACGTCATCCGCGCGTTCAATGAGAACAAACGCTTCGATGTGTTCACGACCGAGCAGCTCGCCGGCGACCTCCTTCCCGCCGCGACGCTCTCGCAGCGAGTGGCCAGCGGTTACAACCGACTCATCCTTTCGACGGAGGAGGGCGGCGCGCAGGCAAAGGATTACGAGCAACGCAACGTCACCGACCGCGTGCGCTCGATCGGGACGACGTGGCTCGGCCTTACCACCGGTTGCTGCCAATGCCACGACCATAAGTTCGACCCGCTCACCGCGCGGGATTTCTACCGGCTCGGCGCGTTTTTCGCGGACATCAAGGAGGCCGCCATCGGCAAGCGGGAAGAGGGAGTGCCTGTGCCTTCGCCCGAGCAGGAGGCGAAACAACAGGAGATGGCGGCGGCCGTCGCTTCACTCCAGGCGAAGCTCGACGCGCCATCGCCCGAACTCGCTGCGGCGCAGGTGGAATGGGAAAAGCGGATGCTCGCCGATAACCCCGTGGCAGGCGACTGGACGCCCCTCCATCCGGTCGAGGCGACGAGCGAAAAGGGCGCGAAACTGGAGGTGGAGAAGGACGAGATCATCCGCAGCACGGGCGGCCCCGCGCAGCCGGACGTCTATCGCATCACCGTGAAGACCAGCGCGCCGAGCCTGACCGGTCTTCGCCTCGAAGCATTCGCCAGCAGCCAACTCCCGAACAAGGGACCCGGACGCGCGCCGAATGGAAACTTTGTCCTGACGGAATTCTCCGCGGAGCAGGCTGGCGGCGGCGCGGTGAAGATCGCCGGTGCCAGCGCCACATTCGAACAGCCGGGTTACTCGGCTGCCGCGGCGATCGATGGGAAAGTCGGCGATCGCGGCAACGGCTGGGCGGTGATGGGCGCGGCGGGTGCCGATCACGCGATCTATTTCTCCCTCGCGCAGCCGATCGTGGGCGCCGGCGAGAAGGTGATCACCGCCACGCTGCGATTCGACTACGGAGACAATCACACGCTCGGGAAATTCCGCCTTTCGGCGACGTCGATGCCGGGCTCCATCGCGGTTCCGAAGGCGCTCGTCCCGCCGGAGATCAGCGCGATTTTAAAGACGGAATCGTCGGCGCGGACGGAGGTGCAACGGACGCAGCTCGCGAAGCACTTCCGCACGCTGGCGCCCGGCCTGGCGCTCGTCCGGGCTCAGTTCGCCGCCGCGGAGAAGGCGCGCGCGGACTTTGAAAAGAACGTGGCAAAATGCCTGGTGTCGGAATCGATGCCGACGCCACGCACCGTGCGGGTGCTTCCGCGCGGGGATTGGCAGAATGAAAGTGGCGAAGTGGTCGAGCCGGGCGTGCCCGCGTTTCTCCCGCAGCCAGACGCGAAAGGCCGCCGCCAGACGCGGCTCGATCTCGCCCAATGGATCGTCTCTCGCGAAAACCCGCTCACGGCCCGCGTGTTTGTGAACCGTCTCTGGAAACTTTTCTTCGGAATCGGCCTTTCAAAAGTCCTCGACGACGTGGGCGCCCAAGGCGAGGCGCCTGCAAACCTCGCGTTGCTTGATTGGCTCGCGGCGGACTTCATCGCGAGCGGCTGGGATGTGAAACACACCGTCCAACTCATTGTCACGAGCGGCGCCTACCGCCAAAGTTCGGCCGCCCAAAAGGAATTGCAGACGAGCGATCCGTTCAATCGCGAACTCGCCCGGCAATCCCGCTTCCGGCTCGACGCGGAGTTTGTGCGGGACAACGCGCTCGCGATTTCCGGCCTTCTCGTCGCGCGAGTCGGTGGCCCGAGCGTGAAGCCGTACCAGCCCGCTGGATACTGGGAGAATCTGAACTTCCCTGTCCGCGAATGGGACGCGAGCAATGACGACAATCAATGGCGGCGCGGACTCTACACGTGGTGGCAGCGCAGCTACTTGCACCCGAGCCTTGCCGCCTTTGACGCGCCGAGCCGCGAGGAGTGCGTGGCCGAGCGCGTGCGCTCCAATATTCCCCAGCAGGCGCTCGCGTTGCTCAATGATCCGACCTACGTCGAGGCCGCGCGGGCCTTCGCCGCGCGGATCATGCGCGAAGGCGGGGCCGACACGACGCAGCGGATCGCGTGGGCCTTTCGCGAAGCGGTCGCTCGCGCGCCGCGGGCCGACGAGGTCGCGACGCTCACGGCGCTCGTTGAAAAACACGGAGCGCTCTTTGGGAACGACACCACGTCGGCCGCGGCGTTGTTGAAAGTCGGCATCGCGCCCCGGCCGAACGATCTTTCCCCAGCCGAACTCGCCGCGTGGACCAGCGTCGCGCGCGTGATTCTCAATCTTCATGAAACCATCACCCGCTCCTAGTCCGATGGATGCCCGCGACCTCTCTCAATTTGCCGCCCAG
The DNA here is from genome assembly GCA_043735935.1 of Chthoniobacteraceae bacterium. Lineage (GTDB taxonomy): Bacteria > Verrucomicrobiota > Verrucomicrobiia > Chthoniobacterales > Chthoniobacteraceae > JANLQB01. The sequence continues at coordinate 4,042 of JAYTDO010000140.1, read as the reverse complement.
CAACTCACCCGGCGCGCCTTTCTCGGCCGCGCGTCGAGAGGCCTCGGCACGCTGGCCTTTGCCTCGTTGTTAAACCCGTCGCTGTTGCGCGCGGCGGGTGCGGATCGCTGGCCTGGCGTCGTCAGCCCGCTTCATTTCCCGGCCAAGGCCAAACGCGTGATTTACCTCTGCATGGCCGGCGGGCCGTCGCATCTCGAGACGTTCGATTTCAAACCGAAGCTGCGCGAACAACACGGCCAGCCGATGCCGGATTCGATCACGAAGGGGAAACAAATCGCGCAGCTTCAGGGGCAGCAACTCAAGTGCTACGGACCGCAGTTCGACTTCAAAAAATTTGGCAAGGGCGGCGCGGAAATCTGCGAGCTGTTTCCGCAGATCGGCGCGGTCTCGGATGAAATCGCGATCATTCGCTCCATGACCACCGAGGCGATCAACCACGACCCGGCGCATTGTTTTATGAACACGGGTTCGATGATTTCGGGCCGCCCGTCGATGGGCTCCTGGGTCACGTATGGGCTGGGCAGCGAGGCGGAGAATCTGCCGGGTTTCGTCGTGCTGACTTCCAACGGCAAGGGCGGGCAAAACCAGCCGATCGCGGCGCGCCAATGGTCCGCGGGCTTTTTGCCGAGCCGCTTCCAAGGCGTGCAACTGCGCGGAAAGGGTGACCCGGTCCTTTATCTCACGAACCCTCCAGGGGTGAATCGCGGCGTGCAGCAGGACGTTATTGAGGCCGTGAATGCGATCAATCGGAAGACCAACGACATCGTGGACGATCCGGAGATCGCGACGCGTGTGGCGCAGTACGAGATGGCGTTTCAAATGCAGGCGAGCGTGCCTGAACTGATGGACGTCGCCGGCGAGCCGGCGCACATCCTCGAACTTTACGGCTGCAAACCGGGCGACGGAAGTTTCGCGTCGAACTGCCTGCTAGCGCGACGGCTCGCGGAGCGCGGAGTCCGTTTCATCCAGCTTTACCACAAGGATTGGGACCATCACGGCGGGCTGAAGGAAGGCATTCAGTTCAAGGCGCAGGAAGTCGATCGGGCCAGCGCGGCGCTCATCCAGGACCTCAAGCAGCGCGACATGTTGAAAGATACGCTCGTGATTTGGGGCGGTGAGTTTGGCCGCACGCCGATGAGCCAGGGCGGGAATGGGCGCGACCACCATATCGCCGGCTTTTCGATCTGGATGGCGGGCGCGGGCGTGCGCGGAGGCATCACCTACGGAGCGACGGATGAATTCGGATACAGCGCGGTCGAGAACGTGGTCGACGTCCATGATCTGCACGCCACGATGCTCTCGCTCCTCGGTATCGATCACAAACGGCTGAGCTACAAATTCCAGGGCCGCGACTTCCGCCTCACGGACGTGACGGGAAATGTGGTGAAGAATATCCTCGTTTAAGCGCCAGGGAGCTTATTCGAAATACGTATCCTCATGCGCGTACGGGGGCGCACAGCAGCAGAGGAATCGGAGCGGTTCATCCGCGGCGATCGTGTGCCAGGCGCCGGGTGGAATCAGGATGGCGTCGCCGGGATTGACCGTTTGTGTCTCGCCATCGATCTCGATGCGCCCGCGTCCCTCGATGATGAAATAAAACTCCTCCGCGATCCGGTGATAATGCCGCTGCGTGGCTGCGCCCGTGGGGACGCGCGCTTCGGCGAGGCTTTGGTTTTGGACCAGTGCGTTCGTGCGATCGAGGATGCTGCGGATGGTCGAGCCGTCCTTGGTGGTGAAGGGAATTTGCGCGTCGATGGGCTGCACGGTCATGCGGCGAGTGACGGGCGAATTCGGAGACGAGACAAGTGGGAATCTTTGCACTCGTCACCCCGGGCGGCGCCCGCGACACTCCGCGGCCATGCACTTTTTCAAGGGATGCACTGCACTGATCACCGGCGCCTCGGCGGGCTTCGGACGCGAGTTCGCGCGCCAACTTGGTCCGCATGCCGGCACGCTGATCCTCGTCGCGCGGCGCCTGGATCGGCTGGAGGAGATCAAAGCGGAGATCGCGCGGCCCGGACTGACCGTGCATTGCCACGCGGCGGATCTCGCCGACGAAGTGCAGGTCGAAGCGCTCCTCGCCTCGCTCGCTGCGAGCGGCGAACGCGTGAGCCTGCTCATCAACAACGCCGGACTCGGTGACCACGGACTTTTTGAAAACAGCGAATGGGCGCGCGTCGCGGCGATGATCGACGTGAACATCACGGCACTGACGCGGCTGACCCATGCGCTGCTCCCGGAGTTAGTTCGAAGCGGCCGCGGAGCGATCCTGAATGTTAGTTCCATCGCGAGTTTGCTCCCGCTCCCGCAGTTGGCCGTTTACGCCGCCACCAAGGCGTATGTCACCAGTTTCTCGGAGGCCATCCGGGCCGAAGTCCGCGGCACGGGCGTCACGGTCACCGCGGTGTGCCCCGGGCCGGTTGATACGGAGTTTGCACACGTCGCCGGGCGACCCGGGAAGGAAGGAATGCCGGCGCCCGAGATTTTCAAGGTCCCCGCAGCCCTGGTCGTCAGCGACGCGCTCGATGCGGTCGCGAGAGGAAAGGCGCGGGTCATTCCGGGTTGGTTTGTTTGTGTCGTCATGACGATCGCCGCGGCGGTGCCGATCATGATCCTGCGAAACTTTTTGAACCTGCGCGGCCGGGACTACAAAGGCCACTGATCGGCATTGCGGCCACGGCTGCTTTGGCCTATTCCCCACACTCAAATGATCGACCAAACCAAAATCTACTACTTTGTCTTCGGCACTCTCACCATTGCCGGAGGCGTGATGGGGTTTGTCAAAAAGCATAGCTGGGCCTCTCTGGTCGCTGGCGGTTTGTGCGGCATTTTGCTGCTCATTGCCGGGATCTTGTTGCGGGAGAAACCTCAGGCGGGGCTGATCCTCGGCTTGGTTGTCTCGCTGGCGCTGGCCGGCCAGTTCCTGCCGAAGTTTCTCCAAAAGCACGCGTGGATGCCTGCGGGAATGATGTCCATCCTGAGCGTGATCGGCATCATCGTGACGGCGCTCGCGTTCGCGAAACGCTGAGGCTGCCTTGCGCGTGAGGGTGCGCTTTAGAGTTCGGATTGCCGTCGTAATGGCCGTCGCGCTCGGCCTGATCGGATGCCCGCGGCCGCGGGTTCAGACTGCGGTCAGCACGCCGCCGCCCGAGCCGACGCCCGTCCCCGTGCCCACGCCTCCACCACCGCCCTACGTGCCGAACAAACGGATCGAGGTCGGGAAAATGTTTAGCGGCGCGCAGGTGCGGACGACTCTGGAGACCGAGTTCGGCACGACGGCGACGGTGGCGCGCAACGATCCGGCGAGTTACGTGGTGGATGTGAAAGTGCAGGTCAAAATCCCCAAGCCGCACAAGGATCTGAGCGAGCTTTCCAAGCTCAACGAGCGTCTGCCAGCCTTGCTCCCCGGCCTTTCGACGCTCATCGAAAGCGCGAAGGTTTCGCCGCTTTGGGAAGACTTTTACCGGCTCAAAGTCGCCCAGCTTCAGCAGTCGTTGAACCGCTTCGACAACTTGCTCTCCCGCCACAACCTTTACGACTGCGAGACGATCCTCGAGCTTCAGCACGCGCAGACGAAACGCCGCGCTTTGCTGATCCAGGCGGACATGGATACCGACAGCGATGGTTCGGATGCGGACCGAATCGCGGAGGTCGACACCGCGTCGTCGACGTTTCAGCCGTTCACGAGTTACCGATGGGGGAAGAAGACGGACAAGCCCAGCGCCTTCATCGGTCCGCGCGAGGCGAAGCTGAAACAATACGAAATCGAACTCGCGACACCGGGCGTCATACCGGCGCGGGCAAAGGATTTGAGGGACGCCACTGCGCGGATCAAGTCGGAGGTTTCCGACCTGAAGAAATACAGCTTTCTGGTCGCCACGACCGACCCGTTCGTCGTTCTGCCGTTATCGATGTTCGGGAAAAAATCGCCGTTTGCCGTGTCGATCGGGGACTACTGCGTGGTCGTTTTTGGCGATCAGCTTTACCCCGCGATCGTCGGCGATGCGGGCCCGGCGTATAAGACGGGCGAAGGTTCCCTGCG
>JAYTDO010000139.1:0-12985 GCA_043735935.1 Chthoniobacteraceae bacterium | reverse complement strand
TGATCGTTTGGATCGCGCCGCCGCGTCCGGCACCGAGGGCGCCGCCGCCGTTTCCCCCGTTGCCGCTTTGGAAAATGATCGAACCGTCGAGATAACCGTTCGACTTGATGGTGAAGTTGCTGATCGCCGCGCCGGCCCCGCCTTTCCCGGCGGTGCTGATGCCGCCGTCGCCGCCGGTGATCAGGAACTGATCGTTGAGCGTGGCCGCCTTCACTTTCACCACATCGATGAGCCCGCCGTCGCCGCCCGCACCGCTCACGGCCGCGCCGCCTGTGCCGGAGGTCACGATGAGATCCGCGGAAACGTTGGTCACCCGGTCGAGGGTGATCTTGCTGTTGGCGACCCCTCCGCCCGCACCGCCCGCGGCCGCCCCGGTCGCGGCGCCACCGGCCCCGCCGACGAGGCTCACGTTATTCTCGATATCGCCACCCGTGAATTTCACGAAACCCACCGCGCCGCCAATCCCACCCGGCCCACCGGCGCTGCCGCCCGCACCACCGGCACCGGCTTCGATCCGGACGGTGTCATTCCCGAAATCGACGAATCCCGTGACGTTCAGGACCGCCCCGCCGGCGCCTCCGCTGCCGAGACCCACGCCATTCCCGCCAATCCCTCCAGCCACGATGACATCGGATGCCGCAAGGAGGACGGAACCCACCGAGACAGTCGTCGCGCTGACCACCCCTCCGGCGCCGCCTGCCCCGACGCTGCCGCTCGCACTCTTGCCGTTGCCACCCGCGATCAGCACCGTGCCGGTGATCGACGAAATCGCGATCGTGCTGCCGCTGAATGCGCCGCCCGCACCGGAAGCGGCATTCGTTCCCTGGCCGCCGCTCCCACCGGTTGCGGCAAAGCTTCCGACGATCGATCCGGCGGTGAAGTTCAACACCGCAAAGTCGCCCGCATTTCCTCCAATCCCATTTCCGCTCGCGCCACCTCCTCCGGAAGAAATCCCGATCGAGCCAGCGGCGGCAATCGCGAACGTGAGCCGTTCCGTGGTCCCTCCGTCGCCTGCCTTGCCCACCGAAGCGGCCCCACCGAAACCCGCCGTGAGGGAGATGCTACCACCCAGCCGTCCACCCACCGAAGTGAGCGCGAAATCCGTGAGGTCTCCGCCATTGCCTCCCGTCCCGCCCGCCGAGCCGCCGTCCCCTCCCGCACCGGCTCCGACCGAAAGGAGACCGGACGCCGACGTCACTTTCAGCGCAACGCGAAAGACACCGCCCCCGGCGCCGCCGGACGCCGAGCCGGACGCATCGCCCCCGTCGCCGCCCAGGATCGAGAGCGTCGAAAGATGCGGCGACTTGATCGTGACCCCATCCACGATACCGCCCGCACCGCCATTGCCCGAGCCGCCCAACCCGGCCACGATCGTGACGTTCCCGGCCGCGTTGCTCATGGTGATGTTTTTCACCGAACCGCCCGCCGCCAGCGCCGCACCGCTCCCCGCGAGGATCTCCCGTGCGCCAAGCGCGAGCGTGATGTTTGAAATGTCGCCACCGGCGAGACCGGCACCGATGGTAAAGGCCGTCGTCAGTGTCGTGGCGCCAAAATCCACGTTCGTGCCGGCCGCCGAGAGGCCCGTGGCGATGCCGCTGACACTTCTCGCACTAGCCGACAGGAACGATTTCCCGATCGTCACATTCGCCACGTCGTCGCCCGCAAGGATCGATCCCTCGACCGCGCCGGCCACGGTCAGCTTGGCGATCGAGGCGGGCTGGAGCGTCAGCGTCGTACTCACGGCCGTCAGATTCCCGCCCGCATCCAGCGCAGTCACGATGCTGCCCGAGTCGTGCCCCATTTTCCCCCGAAAAAGGTCGCTCACCGCGAGACCGGTGAAGTCGCCGAGGTCGAACGCGTTGTTCCCGTTCCCATCGAAAAGAAACGCCATGGCGCTCCCGCCCTGCACCTTCACCAGCAGCGGTTCGCCGGGGTCCGCCGATCCGTTGGCATTGCTGTCGAAGACGAGCTTGTCTCCGGTCGCGAGAAACACCGCCTGCGTCGCGCCGGTCACCATCGCCGCAAATGCCTCGCGCGCATCCGGCAAATCGACCGCCGCGGAGGTATTGGTGATTTTCAACTCGACCGAGCTGACGAGGAAGGTGGCGGGCGCGATGCGGGCTTCGAGGACTTCGATGAGGGGGTTCATATTCGGGGAAGCTACGTGCGCGATGAAATCCGATCGACACCGAAAACGCACGCAACTTTCACCGCTCGCGACGCCGCCCTGGGCCTGTTATCCTCCCGCCATGCCAGCGTCATCGAAAGGCCAGAAACCCCGTTCGGCCTCCTCCCAACCAACAACGCGGCGCCCGACCCGCCCGACTCCCTCCACGGCGGCACCCGTTGAGATCAAGCGGCCTTCCCCGGATCGGCATCTCGAGGAAACCCACATCGTCGGCACGGATACCTCCGAGATGAAGGTCCGCGCGAACGACTGCCCGCCGCTCGCCTCGCACCACATCGCCCACGTCGGCGTCGCCGATGCCGCGGAACCGTACGAGATGGTCCGCACGGACCTCAGCGGCACGTATCTGCTTTCGTGTTCCAGCGGAAAGGGGCGCATCCTGCTCGATGGACGCTGGCAGCAGTTCAAGGCGGGCTGGGCCTGCCTCGCCCCACCCCACGCGCCGATCGCATTCCAGGCCATCCCGAAGACCCGCTGGGAATTCACCTGGGTCCGCTACATGCAGCCACCGGGGCAAAAGCCCATCATGTCCTCTTCCTCGCCGGCGATGGCGGAGTTCGATCCGCTCCCGCTGCGCTCGGCCGTGCTCGGGCTCTTTTTTGAAATGCAGAGCCAGACCGCGCCCGCGGCCATCACGCATTGGGTGGAGCTCATCCAGACCTACGTCCTCCGCTTCGCACGCCCGTGGCAGACGGATGACCGCCTCGGCCACCTGTGGGAATTTGTCTCCCAGCGCCTCGGCGAATCCTGGTCGCTCGACAGGCTCGCCCGGCACGCCCACCTCAGCGCCGAGCACCTGCGCCGCCTCTGCCGCCGAGAACTCGGACGCAGCCCGATGCACCACGTCATTTTCCTCCGCATGCAGCGCGCCGCAAAGCTCCTCGCCACCACCAACGACAAAGTCGAAACCGTCGCCATCGACGTCGGCTATGAAAACCCGTTCGTCTTTTCCACCACCTTCAAAAAGTGGGTCGGCTGGCGGCCCAGCGAATACCGCCTGCGCGTCCGCTGAGCCGCGGGAACGCGGCCTGGGCCTCAGCGCGGACGCGGGATCGGCGGCGGGGCCGGCGCGGCGCTGTCGGCGGCGAGCAGTTGCGGGAGCAGCTCGTTCTTCGGCGGGATGAGGGTGATGCGCGCTTCGCCCTCGACGATCTTTTGCGTCTCCAAGATGTCGAACATCGCGCTGAGCACTTCGCCGTCCGCCGAGATGCGCTGGAGCGCCTCGCCGACGATGCGCGGACGCATGGCCGCCGCTTTCGCAAACTCGATAGCCGCCTGCCGCTCGGCGGTGCTCGTGATGATGCTCACCTGATTCGCGCCGTCCTGCTTGATGGCGCTCGTGACCTGCCGCAGCCGGTTGACGACCTTTTCCTCGATCTGCCGGATCATGCCGATGTCGCGAAAGTGGACCTTGCGAATGTAGATGCTCCCGAGCTGGTAGCCCCATTCGTTGGATTTCGGCGAGACTTCCTCGCGGACGGATTGGGACATGACGTGCCGGTTTTCGAGCATGTCGCCGAGCTTCATATTGCTCAGGCAACGAACCGTGGCGTTGCTCACATTGGCAGCGAGGGAGCCGCGCGGGTCGGTGTTTTTGAAAAGGAAGGCGACGGGGTCGCTGATGAACATTTCATACCAGACGCCAATGCCCATGGGCGCGCCTTCCTCGCTGTTCACGGCCTGGCTGCGGAGGTAGGCCTGGTCGAGCCGGAGGTCGAGGATGTAACGTTTGCCGAGGGTGTTGATGATCGGCCCGGCGAGCCCGAGCTTAAACCACAGGAAATAAATGCCCGGCTCGTCGATCACGGCGCAGACTTTGCCGAAGAGGACGTAAACGTGCGCGGTGCCTTCCTCGACGATGGCATAAACGCCGAGCAGCCGCGCGATGCCGAAGAGGATCGGCACGAAGATGAACATGCCGAAGAGGGTGATGCCGAAGGCGATGAAGAAGTTCATTTCGTCTCCTCCAAGATGACCTGGCTGGCCTGGCTGTAGAGCTTGAGGCGGACGTTGCGCCGGTAACTTTCGAGCGCTCCCGAACCGCTCGCCTTCAAGGTGGAGAGCGTTTCGGCGAGCGCGGTGAGCGGCTCCACTTCGGCGTGCGCGTTCAGCGTCTCGATCTCCACCGCGCGGCGGGATTGGACGATCTTTTGATCCGCATGCGCCTGCGCGAGCGAGATGTCGCTGGAGACGGAGTTATGCGCGGTATTGATCGCGGCGAGCGCGCTCTCGACCTCCTGCGGCGGGTCGATGCCGGTGATGAGCGAGGCGTCGAGCACGATGCCGTAGCGGGCCTCGGCGGAGCGGCACTCGCGGTCCATGTGTTCGTTGAGCATGGAGAGGTTTTTGCGAAGGTCGTTGATGGAGATGCCGGCGATGACGCTAGCGACGTCGGCTTCGTTTGGCGGAGCCTCGAAGTTCGCGATGCGCTCGCGCAGCACGCTGATGAAGTAGCCCATGACGTGAACGATCGGGCGTTTCACGCCGAAAAGGTAGGCGTAGAGATTCCGCTCCGAGACGCGGTAGCGGATCTGGCCGGTGAGGCCGGTGTCGAGCTGGTCCTTGGTGACGGCGGAGAGGCGCGTGCCGCCGAGATTCGCCTGCGGGTCCTCGGGATCGAAGGCCATGCTCATGGTCTGTGTGGCGACCGCGACTTTCCAAACCTTCTCCCACGGCCACTTGAAATACGGGCCGCCGGGCGGGATGACGCGCACCTGCGGGTAGTTGTAACGATCGCGATCGCCGGGCGCGAGGGCTTCGGCGATGGGGTCGTCGAGGGTGCTCGCCGTGCCGAGGCGCTCGGCGCGGCCAAAGCTCGTTTTCACGGCGCGCTCGTTTTGATCGACCGTGAATAAACCGGCGACGAGGTAACGCAGGAGGAACCAGGCGACGAATCCGAAAACCATTCCAAAGAAGATCATAAGCGTGAGGAAGTTTCGGCGGAGGATGAGCGGATCGTCGGGGACAGGGAAGCAGTCTTTGCGCTTGCGATTCTCCTGTCCCCGTCCGCTGCTTTTTTGCGTCGTGTCTTGCCGGGTCAAACCGTAGCCGCAACCCCTCCGCGCTACGCCACCGTGAAAACCACCGGCGCCGTCTTCGCACTCTCGACACCCTCGATGACGGCGCTCATCGCAAACTCCATCTCCCCCGGCGCATGGGTAAAGACGATGGGCATCGTCGCCGCCTGCGCCACCAGCGTCCACTCGCCCGTGTCGCCCACCACGCGTTCATACACCTTGCGATTCTCCACCTCCGAGTCGGGATTCGCCGTCGCCTGCACCGCATCTCCCGGATTTTCCTGCAAGAGCGCGAAGCCCTCCGGCGCCGGCAGCGTGCCCCCGCCTCCGCCCCCCGGGCCCTCGCCCGGATCACGCCGTGGCTGGTAACCGATCGCCACGAGGTCCGGCGTCTGATCCGCATCCCGCGTCGCGCAACAGTAAAAAAAGCGCACCCGCAGGAGCGTCGTCGCCGCAAGGTTGCGCGCCGTGTTGCGCGTCAGCGTCGCCGTCTGCGAATCCGCCCCGCTCGCCTGCGCTGTCGTCGCATCCACGATGGCCAGTTGCGCCGCGATGCGCGAAAGGCGCGCCGCCGGATAAAGCCACGACGCATTGCCCGCCTCCGCTGCCGTGATCGTCGGTGCCAGCCGCGCCATCGAGATAATCCGATCATCGGTAAATTCGCCGATCTCCCCGCTCTCCCAGTCGTAGCTGACAAAGACCTGGAGCCGCTGCGCGGGCGTGATCGTCGTCTCATCGATCGCCGCAATCCCCCGATAACCCCCGTGATGTTCGCGTTTGAGCTGATCCAGCGCCGCCCGCCGCGCCCCACTCGCCCCCGCCCGCCCGCCCTCCGCCGGCGAAGTCGCCTGCTCGGCAGCCAGCAGCCCGGCCAAGTCATCATCCACATCCGTCCGCAACGTCGGCGGCATCTTGCGGCGATCACCCGCAAGCCGGGTATTATCGAGATCACGGGCCGTGGTGAGATGAGTAATGACTTCGGAAACGGTGAAGAGTGGCATGGGAGGAGGAGGTTTGAACTCCCGCGTAAAGATTTGGCACAGGCCTGTCGAGAAAAAGATGGCAAAACGCCAGACGCCCGACCGCGCGGTAAAACGCCAAACCGCCACCCGTTCACCCTCAACCGCGCGGTCAACCCCCATACCGCCACCCGTTCACCCCTCAACCGCGCGGTCAACCCCCCAAACCGCCACCCCTTTACCCCTCAACCGCGCGGTCAAACCCCAAACCGCCACCCGTTCACCCCTCCATCGCGCGGTCAGAGGCCAAACCACCAGCCTTTTTCCTGCTAACCGCCCGGTTTTTGAGCGTTTTACTCTGCAGTAGGGAGCGAGGGCCTCCGCACCCATGCGGACTTGGCGTAGCAGCGGGGGGCTTTTATTGCCTTTCATTCCAATAGCAAGAATATTCTCCCGACCCCTTTCTGACCCTTCCCTCTTTAAGACAGTTGCTGACCCCTCCCTCTCCCTCGCTGACCCCATCCTTGCATCCTTCATACCTTTCCCTACAGGTCATCACGTTCAGCGCGGGCATCCAGTGCGAGATCCCAAATGATACGCACTCTTTTTTCGCGATCAGCTGGAGCATCCGCTTCTGGCTTGATCCCCCATGCTGTAAATAGGATGCATGGAGTTGGAGCCGCATCACTGTTCAAAGTAAGCATGAGATAGCTAATAGCGAATCCCGCCACCTCCTCAAATGCGACGTCTCGGTGAAGCTTGGTAAACATCTCCTGCATCGACATGGGGAGCGGCTCCTTCGTAAACCCGGTAACTCGACGGAAATTCCGCTCCAAATCCTTTTGAATTTCCATTGCGGAAAGCGACTCATCGCGCGAATTCGGACGGGCAAACTCGCTCCGAAACCATTTTCCATCGGGGGTATAATATGTTTTCAGATCCATGGAGACGGTCTTTTTATCTGGTGAAACCCAATTGAAGTTCTTGTCCGAAACGAGAGCAGGCACCCGCCCAAGAAATGGCAATTCGCAATGAGAAGACTTGAAACCTACGGTGCCCGGTTCACTGCCGGTCGAAACATTGTGTTGTCCTTCGATCACCCCTTGCTGGCTCTCTATCGCCATATTCTTCTGTGCGTCTTGATCTGTATTCTCGCCTGCCTTTGTTCTTCGCGATGCGAAATACCAGACAAGTAACACAGCGACAACGACACACAAGCCCGCACACACTAACTTGGCACTTCGAGAAAGATTCGTCATTTTATTCGGTCATTATTACCACTCCCATGGTTTTGTCACTTTCCAGCCGCTCCCGTCTCGCTTTGCCCACTTGTACTTGTCCCAAAGTGAGACAGCCCCCGTGCCAGGATCAACGGCGATATTGTAATGAAGCACAGAAGCTACGCCTGTCGCGGCTGGCACAACGCGCACCTTGGAACCGGGATCGTCTTTGTTGTAAGGCTCTTTATATATCTCGACGAACGCGTCGGCCACCTGGAATGACTGCATCGCATTTCCATCCTTGTCCTTCACCTCTGACCCCTCCCTTTTTCCTCCTTTACTCTCCTTCCTTTACATAAATATGTCAGCCCTATAAACACTCCAAGTCCGCAACAAATCACGCCGATAGCAACCTTCACAAGGATGCTGCTGGCCGCACCTTTCTGAACAACGGAAAGTGGAGGCGAGTTTACAGTGGGTTTAGCGAAACTCGCATTCGCATTCGCCTCCAGTTTAGCAAATTCAGCGGCCTCGTTTCTCCGTGCGATTCTTGTTCGAAAACCCCAAATATTGATAACCCTTAACATTTCATCCCCGTGTTGAATTTTGCCTGCCAAATCCTCCCATTCGAATAATGCGTCTAATACTGCCGTATCGGCATTCGGAGCTCCCATTTGGTGGAGCGTCTCCAGGATACTCACGAACGGGCGAATCGGTCCATCATTATAACCATCTCTGTAACTGCGCGAAAACGCAGCCTGATCGAACTCGGAAGGCAGGTATTGCGCCAAATGTCGCGTCTCGTCACGCAGAATGTCGATTGCAGCAGCACCGCCCAGTTCGCCTAAAGCATCCATGGCGTAGGAATACATCGACAAATTCACCTCGTCCCGCTCTCCATGCGTGACTGCCAGCCTGCGATATTCCCCCATTATTTTCCCGAATACCAGCGCGGCATCCGTCTCTTTACCCATGCGCTTTGCCATCTCTGCGTAAGCACTCATTGCAACTCTTGCGATTCGCACTATCCGAAATGCAATTCGATCCGAAGCCTCGGAGGCTCGAATGGCTTCAATATATGGATCGCTCCTTCGTCCGTCGATTTTCGCGTCAATTTGTTCAAAATAAGGTTGCACGGCCTTCAATGATTCCGGCTCCACCGCACATTGCCCGAGTAGCAAAAGAACTCCGTCTGCACTTGGCCGCTTGTTCCATGGCAAATCTTTAAGCTCGGGAGAATCTACCAACGCCAGTTGGCGCAATACCGCCTCAGGAACTGAAATCACTGGATCGGAAGAGGGTGTGATCATCTCGTTTATCCAACGCAGAAGCTCGTCACGACTGAGCAATTTGCTGCTCGCCGCACTCTTGTCGTCTTGTGAAACGCCATTCTTGCCCGCCTCCAGTGCGACCGCATTCCACGGTGCAGAAACAACAGCCACGATTAAAGCACTCCAACAAAGAATGATAATGAAACCAAACCGGCTAAAACGAGCTAACATCATGGTGTTGGAACATCTTCTACGACTGGAGGCAAAGTAAGAACCATCCGATTGTTATGCCGCGCTCTTTTTTGTTGGTCCTCATGAATTCGCCGACTCGTCAAGAATGGGACATCCCCTGTGCAGGTCGGCCAAGTCATCCACACCCATGGACGCGGCCCAACTAAAGTACGATAATTGAAATGAAAAATGGGGTCGTCATGCACTGCATCAAGTAATATGTGCATCAGTTCATGCGAAAGAATGTAAGGATCGGGCTCGGCCTTGTCGATAACTATCGCATTCGGGTATGGATTGGCAACCCACTCTGGAACATTTTTAGGTGGTGTTGAGAAAGCATGTGGTGCAGGATGCCCGGCTCTATCCAGTATTGCAGCAACATAGTAAATCGTAACGTTTTCTATGCTGCGCGGCATGTCTTCTTCAAACAAAGCCTTTACTTGAGTTCCGAAATCGTATGTCCATTTACCCTCAGACGTTGCCTTTTCAAAGGCGGTTTTGAGTTTTCCATCATCCGGCACAAGCGAACTCGTTGCGCGCAAAAAGTAACGAACTTGATCTGCTGGAAGTGGATTGTCAGTTCGTGACTCGATCCAGACTCCGGTTGGGGCCAGTCTCTCTCGCGCGACTTTGATGTCTTGTTTGATTTGTGCGATGCCAACAACCGGATCTCCCTCATTACGTAAAATAACTGGATCGACTGCGACGACCTTTTTAATCGGTACATTCGCAATCGGAGTATTATGCAACAATATATTTTCGCCCGCATCTCTCACTTCCAGATACACTTTACCATTGAGGCCTATTTTATGGGTTCTGTCCCCCAATTGCTCGTCTGCAATAAGCATCTCGCCCGAGCCGGGTGATGGATCAGAGTATTGGTCATCAATAGCATCTGCCACTAACACTTGTTCATTTGATCCATAAATGTGAGGAGCTTTCTTCTTGAGAGTGATCCTCGATCCGGGATCGGAATAGTCAGGATCGCTCGGATTATACGCAGGATGATTCTGTGCCACATCTTCATTCAGGCGAAAATATCTATTCTTGGGTGTCTTTGTCGAAATGACACCTATGACTTCCTGAACGCTTTCGGGCACGTTTGGAAGTGTGACTTGGACAATGAAATTATCCAAGTCGCGCTGCACCCAATGTTGATAGACATCCGTGTTGCTTGCCATCGAGTGTTCCAATGTGCCCACTGTCAAGGAGTCGGTCGTCACGCGCTGCGGTCGTTCGCGGTTCGGCATATCGGCTCCGCCGGCCATATCAAACGGATATACACCATGATAACATTCCGGATCGTTATCGTACCCAGCCAAGACATCAACGGGTATGTACAACACAGGTCTAATCGTATCCGGAGCGGGAGGGACAATGGACGGCCATGTTGAAGTTAATGCTCTACCGACAAGGACATCCGAAAGATTTTGCGTCACTATGCCTTCCTGTTTTATCTGAAACTCTCTTGTGAACACGGATAGCTGCTTGATATATACTTCGCGCGGGATTGAGGTAGTATTTGATTGCAACAGTTGAGGAGGCGTTTCCCATCCTAGAATGAATGTTCGTGGAACCCACTTCGGATTATTTTGACTTCCCTCTCGTGCTTCAGCAGTGAATAGAATTGTTGGGTGCTGAGTAAGTGGATTATGATTTGTAATTGAATATGGGATCGCCGACCGTAATTGCTTCCTAAACCTCTCCGGGAGGAGGTCGTGGAAGACGGTTAGCTGGCCGTTTGGCGGGTGGTAGGGGCGGATGGTGGGTGGGTTGTCCGGGAAGTTGTTTGGCGGGACGTCTTCCCACAGGAATCCCAGCCATCCCCGCCCCTCCGGGTACTCATCGCTTGGTGTGTCGAGCACATGGAGGTCTCCGACGATCTGCCTCTGGTCGTTCACCGCTTTGGCGTCGAGGCGGATGCCGGCGGGGTTGAATTGAACCAGGGTATCGTCGTTTCCCCAGAGAACCTGGCGCGGCGGAATCGACTGGTTTAGATGATCGTGGCTGAGACTGTTCACAATGATCGCGGTATTGCTGATGGGGCCCGGCTCCGTATCGGGTTCCGGAAACACGACCGGCCCAGTGCCCCCCCAACGGAATGCCCGGTATTTTTGAAACCGGTTGTGGCCTTCATCCTGAATCACATAACTCATGAGGCCGGCCTTCACTATGGGAATGGGCAGACCCGGCCCCGTGCTTCCGCTCGATACCCGCGAATAACTCATGCCGATGAACAACGAACTGTCATAGTTGATCACATTGTTATCGGTATGAAACCATTCATCCGTTTCCAGATACGCGGACGGTACGGCCCACCCGTCGGGAGCGGTGCGCGTGATGAGGTAAATGCCAAGGGAATCGCTCACGCCGGGCGGCAGCGGGGTCGTGACCGTCCGGTCCGTTTCCGTAGTGGCTCCGACCGCCAAGCCGCTACCGTTGACACTCCCGAACCCGATGGAATTCTCGGTTTCGGTCCGGCGCAGTGGGTTGGAAAGCGTTTCGAGCCCGGTCACGATGCGCCAGGAATCACTGACGTGAGATACGACTCCTGTAACTTCGCCATCCTTCCACGTCGTGATCTTTTGCGTCGAAGTGTCGTGATCGGTGTAGTCGTTGCCCGGCCCGACGACGTGCGAACTGACTTTCGGGCCTTTGTTGATCCATGACACGCGGTTCTCATCGTCGATGGCGATGGCGGTCACGTTGTCTGCGGGGACTGGCTGGCCCTTATATTGATACTGGCTCAAATCAATGACCCCGAAAAACTTCACCGGGATGTCTTCGCTGCGGCGGGGGTCGTCCGGGTAGCGGTCGTGGGTATCGACTACACCGTCTTTGTCGTCGTCGGGATCGCCGTCGCCGTCGCTGTCGCCGGGCGTGCCGTCGTCTCCACCGCCTCCGCCACCGCCCGGTCCCGGATCACCAACCGGGTTTGGGCCGTTGCCTCCGCCGACGATGGTGGGTGGGGGTGGCTGCTCGTCGGGCTGGCCGTTGCCGTCGAGGTCGATCCAAGTTTGGGCGATGGCCGGGTTGCTCGGGGCGCTGGCTTGCGGGCCGAAGAAGGCGCGCACCCGGTAGATCGCCAGCGAACCGGCCCCGAGATGATGATCGACATGGCTGGTGACATCGCCGTTGAGGGTGGCGATGACATTCCATGGGGTGAAGGACTGGCCGGTGCCGACGCGCACCCGCCTCTCGATGCGGAAGCCGCCGCCGGTGTCGGTGTCGCCATCGGTCCAGTGGAGTTGGATGGACGTGTAGGATTGCGTCTGCGCAGTGAGGTGGTGCGGCGCGGTGAGGGCGATCCAATTGATGAAATCAGGCGTGTCGCCGGGTTGGTGGAAAGGCGTTTGTTCGCCAGTGTCGCGGTCTTCGAGACGCCACGGCAACCAGTCGCGGAATTGCACGGTGGCGTCGTACCAGTAATAACTGTTCCACCATGCCTCGCCGGTGGCGGTGAGGGACAAGTCGCCCTGGGTGGCGTGCTGGGTGACAGGCCATGATTCGCCATTGGGCTGGACCAGCCACAGATCGTGGCCCCAGCGTGAACTGGAGATGGCGAGCAGCTTTTCGGACGTGGGCGGAAACCATTGCTCGAGGTAACTCGTGCCATCGGGGCCAGCCTCCCCGGTCGTGTCGTCCCTGATCCAGAATGGCTTGCTGGCATCGTAGGCGATCCAGAGGCAGGGCACATCGTGGAGGAAGAATTCCTCGCCCTCGAACGTCGTGAAGTGGTTTTCAATGGAACAGCCTCCCACCAAGACCGGCACGGATGCGCCGAAGTCGTTGGTCATATACACGGTCGTATATTGGCCAAGCCATTCGGGCGCGGACGGGACGAAAATGAAAGTGACGGTGTCGTTCCCATTCGCATCCGGTTGGTGGACGCTGAACTGATGATCCTTGCGCCCGCCGAAGACCGCAAAGGGAAGCTGGTTCGGGCTGATGGTGGGCGGCTGGGGATGGCTTGGCGTCCAGTTTAGCAGGTCGAAGTACGTTCCCAAACCGGCGGGAGTGGTGCTGTAAAAACCCTGACCGTGCGAATTGTCAATCGCCCAAATACTCAAATCGGGAGGTAACTCGAAATGAGCCATCG
>JAYTDO010000138.1:0-14748 GCA_043735935.1 Chthoniobacteraceae bacterium | reverse complement strand
CGGGAATCGTATTTGACGTATTTCTCCCAATCGAGGCCGACGTGGGAAAAGGCTTCGATGACGAACTCCTTGACGGAGTGGGTCTCGTTTGTGGCGAGGACATAATCGTCCCCTTCAGGCTGCTGGAGCATTCGCCACATGCCTTCGACGAACTCGGGGGCGTATCCCCAATCTCGTTTGGCGTCCAAGTTTCCCAGGAAGAGGGAGTCCTGTTTGCCTTTCTTGATGGCGGCGACGGCGCGGGTGATCTTGCGAGTGACGAAGGTCTCTCCACGGCGCGGGCCTTCGTGGTTGAAAAGGATGCCGTTGCTGGCGTGCATGCCGTAGCTCTCGCGGTAATTCACGGTCGCCCAATAAGCGTAAACTTTGGCCACCGCATAAGGGCTGCGCGGCCAAAAAGGGGTCGTCTCGACCTGCGGGACTGCCTGGACCTTGCCAAACATCTCGCTGGAGCTGGCCTGGTAAAAACGGGCGGGGACAGCAGCCTCGCGGATGGCTTCGAGGATGCGGATGGTGCCGAGGGCGGTGACGTCGCCGGTGTATTCGGGAATGTCGTAGCTGACGCGGACGTGGCTTTGGGCGCCGAGGTGATAGATCTCATCGGGGGCGGTGCGGTCGATGAGGCGCGTGAGATTCAGGGCGTCGGCAAGATCGCCATAGTGGAGGAAGAGGCGAACGCCGTTGACGTGGGAATCCGTGTAGAGGTGGTCAATGCGGGAGGTGTTGAAGGTGGAAGCGCGGCGGATGATGCCGTGGACTTCGTAGCCTTTCTCTAAAAGGAGGTCGGCGAGGTGGGAGCCATCCTGGCCCGTGATCCCGGTGATGAGCGCTTTTTTCATGAGTTTTTGGAGGCGGCGTCAATAGCCGCGCGCTGGCCTTCGATCAACTCCGCGATGCCTTTTTTGCCGAGGGCGAGCATGGCGGAGAGTTCGGCTTCGGAGAAAGTCTGCTCTTCGCCCGAGCCCTGGACTTCCACGAACTGCCCGTCTTCGGTCATGACGAGGTTCATATCCACGGCGGCGTCTTTGTCCTCGATGTAATCCAGATCCAACAAAGGCTGGCCAGCAACGACGCCGACGCTGACGGCAGCGATGAGTTTGCGGATGGGCGACCTTTTCAATAAACCCTGAGCGAGCAAAGTCTGGACGGCCAGGGAGGCCGCTACGCAGGCGCCCGTGATGGATGCGGTGCGCGTGCCGCCGTCCGCCTGGAGGACATCACAATCGATGCAGAGCGTGCGAGGGCCGAGGAGGTCGAGATCGATCACCGCGCGGAGCGAGCGGCCGATGAGACGCTGGATCTCGACACTGCGGCCGTCCACCTTGCCTTTGGAACTGTCGCGCTGTTTCCGCTGGAGGGTGGAGTAGGGGAGCATGGAATACTCCGCAGTGAGCCAGCCGCCCGAGACCTTTTGGAATTTCATCCACGAAGGAATGTTTTCCTCAATCATGGCGCTGCAAATGACGCGCGTATTTCCCGTGGAGACCAGGACGGAGCCTGTGGAGTGGGGCGCGAAATTCGGGGTGAAAGTAAGAGGGCGGAGTTGATCGGCCGAACGGCCATGAGAGCGGGGCATGGTCGATCACTACGGACTCGGGGGAAATCTACAAAGACTTTTCGGCGCTCGGAGCGTTACGGGGCCAATTCGGGGTCGTCGGGAGCCTTCTCGGGAGTCGCCGCGGTAATCGCGGCCGCAGCCGGAGCCGTGACGGGAGGCTCGACGGGAATCTCGGGCGGGGTGGCAGCCGACTGGTAGATGCGGACGTAATCGATGAGGAAGAAATTCGGGAAGACGGTGGCCGCATCGGGAGCGCCGGAAGGGCCGAAGACCGAGCTGATACTATTGCTCAAGATGACATACATCGGGACGGAAGGGACGTAGTCGGCCTCGATGATTTTGCGCGGCACACCATCGACGAACCAGGTCGAGCGGCCGGGCCCCCACTCGAGGGCGAAGGTGTGCCAGTCGCTCTCGAAGTCCGTGGTGCTATCCCAGATGCTGTCCCACTTCGCACTGTAAAGCCCGCCGTAGGCAAGGCCGTGGTGCATGGTGCGCTGGCCGGCGTAGTATTCGGCGATGTCGTATTCGGGCGGCCATCCTTGATGTTGGGGCATGAGCCAGAGACAAGGCCAGAGGCCCTTGCCTCCGGGGAACTTGGCGCGGATCTCCACGTAGCCTTGGGTGAAAGCGAACTTGTCGTGGGAAGAGACGAGGCCCTGGGTGTAGTTAAAGATGCCGGGGGATTCCGCGCCCGAGACGGTGCGGCGATCCGTGCGGAGACGGAGCAGGCCGTCGCTGACGATGACGTCTTCATCGACGGTGTAGCTGAGGTAATACTCGTTGTGGTAACGCGGCCCGTGGGTGCCGGCGAACTCCATCGTGGTGCTCCACTTCGTGCGATCGAGCTGGTCGCCGTCGAACTCATCGGCAAAGGCCAGCTTCCAGTCGCCTGGTGGAATGGCCCTGAGTGGCGCAAGGTTTACGAGTGCCGCGAAGGCCACGGCTGCGAGCGGAGTTGGGAAGTATTTCATTCGCGCTACTGCGCATGGGAAAATACCATACGCTGATTGACTTACAAGCTTCACCCATGCCACCGCGCTGTCGCCGAGGGAGGGGGAAACTACTGGCTTTCCGGTGGGGAAAATCGAGGAAGCGGGAAGCCGGAAATGGCGAGCCACTGCAAAGGAACGATTTTCATCCACACCGAGAGATGCGAAACCCGCCCACCGGCGGATGCTTGACTGTGCCTTTTAAAACGTGGGATTGACGATCACCGTGGCTGAACGCGGAATGGGCGTCCCGCCGCGCGGATTCTGTTCGAAGTAGGTGATGACGACCCTTGAGAACGAGAAGGTGATCTTTTCCACCGGAACCCCATCCTGGCATCCTGTGTCCGTTTTGACGGAAACGACGGCGACATCGCTGAAGACCATGGTGAAAAACTTGGTCAGGGCGCCCGAGGTTAGTTTTTCAACGGTGAGTTTAGGGGTGTCGAACTGGGTGGAAGCCCCCAGTGCGTCGAGAAAATCGGTCGTGGATTTGTCGATGCTCTTTTGTAGGACAAAGGTGGTCGTGTTGCTGTCTTCCACCACGAGCTGAAATCCCGTCGCGGCGATCTCCTTTGGGTGATTGCGCGCGGTGGATTCGCCCTCGATGGGCGGCATCTCGAAATAATAGGCGATCGGTCCCGCAAGGCTGATCGCGGTGAGGACGTGGAATGAGACGAGGAAAACAACACACCGGAGGAATCTCGATTTCATGATAACTGAGCTCGGACGGTCGTCGGCCAAGTCAATCAGAGTTCAGTCACGAGCCGCGTCCAAAAAAAAGAGTTCTCGATCATTTCAGACTCGCGCTCCGCCTTTCGTCGTGGAACCATTGGCTTCTATGGGAGATAAATCACCGAAGGCGACAAACAAAAAGGCGGCTCAAAAGCAGGCCAACACGAAAGCCAGTACGCAGAAGAAAAACACCGCGACCGCTGCCAAGCAAGCGGTGAAGGGGAAGAAGTGACGCGGGTGGCTCACCGTTCAGCAAACGAACTCGAGTAAATTAGGCTAAAATGCCCAAACCAAATTACCAATTCGAGAAGCGGAAGAGGGACATGGAGAAAAAAGCGAAGAAGGACGAGAAGGCTCGCCGCAAGAAGGAGACGAGCCAGGGTGGTGCGGCGGCGACTCCCGAAGGCGCGGATCCCGTCACCGAATAAGTCTCGCCAGCCTCGGCGATCCCGCTCGAGGCCCGTCGCGAATTTTATTCGGAGGGAGTCACCGAAGCGTCGTGGAAGGCGCGTTCGTGGCGACGCCACCTTTCCCAACTGCTCGTGTCGCTCAGGGCCTCGTGCAGCGCGGTCCCTAGTTCGTAGATCGTGTGGTCAAAGCCTGACTCCGCGTAGGCTTCGATGTTTTTCCGCATTGCGCCGCTGAGCGTCTGAAACAGCTCGCGATCGTGGGCGGCAGGCGTTTGAAGATCCTCGGGATGATCAAACGTGTACTGGCACGCCGCGAAATCCCGCGAGTGGTGTCGTCTGCAGGAATGAGGGCGGACTTCGTAGACGGTGCATTTTCCCTCATGGAGGAGAGGGCACGGGATGTTGCTCGTCGCGTGTTCAAAGGGAGTCAGCGAGCGCACGACGTCGGCATGGGCGCGCAGGCGAAGCATGAGTCCCAAAACCGCTTCGGGTGCGAACGTGCGGCGGATGTGGTTCACGATCGGGAATACCTCGTGCGCGAACACATCGACGCGGAGCCAGCAGCAAAGCGAGCAGCCCTCGCAGCAGTCGAGCTTGATCTTGCGCTCTTGGATCCCTTCTGAACTTAGCGCGTCGAAGGCCGCGAGCGAATTGCGGGCGACGGAGTCGAACTCCGATGGGGACACGGATCGAGCGATATCTTCGATGAGTTGCTGGGTGGAAAGTTCGCGCATCGGCGGGCATCGTGACTTTCACCGCCGTCATCGTCCACCGCGTTCGGATGGCGAACGACTACTCGAGGAGCCGGCGTGCGGCCCACCATCCAGCATAAACGCCCACGACGCTCCCCACCCCACTCAGGATGAAGGCAGTCATCAGGCCGAACGGTTCCCCGGCCGCCCAGCCGACGTAACCAAAGACGTTCATGCCGACGAAGATGAGTAGTTTCACGCCAAGAAGCTAGAGCACGCGGCGAACCAGATCGGTGGACCGCGGCGGAATGGCGCTCCGCCCATCGATCCGAAGGGCGAAAACGAGCTACCCGTCCGCGCGGCGCTTCGCGTGGATCGCGTCGCCGTAGAACTGGCCACCCTGATAAACCTCTGGACGACGCGAATCGCGGGAATGGGTGCAACCCCCGAAGGCTGCAACAGCGCCAATGAAGAGCGCGATTCTTAGGATGTTAAACACGGGTGAAGATGCCGCAGAGTTCGGTGCATCTCAAACGTGAAAGTGGCGCGCGCGCCACGCCTGAGGCCATCCACTGCCTTCGAAAACCACCGATTGAAGGAAAAGTGGAGCGGGTGAAGAGACTCGAACTCTCGACATCTTCCTTGGCAAGGAAGTGCTCTACCAACTGAGCTACACCCGCGTGTTAGCGAACTAACGGGCGGGAGATTAGAGGCGCGATTTCAGTGCCGCAAGTGGAATTTTCGGGTTAATCGGGCTCGCAGGAATCCTGCCGATCAGACCCGCGCGGCTAAGCGGGCGGCGATGGCGAGGACCTGGGATTTTTCTTCGTCCGTCCAGTCGTGTGCCGCGGCTTTGGCGATGCCGAGCACGCCGCGGAGTTGGGTGCCATCAAGCA
The DNA here is from genome assembly GCA_043735935.1 of Chthoniobacteraceae bacterium. Classification (GTDB taxonomy): domain Bacteria; phylum Verrucomicrobiota; class Verrucomicrobiia; order Chthoniobacterales; family Chthoniobacteraceae; genus JANLQB01. The sequence continues at coordinate 9,468 of JAYTDO010000138.1, read as the reverse complement.
TCGGCACGGCGAGGGAGCCTTCCATGCCGGTCGTCCGGGCCGCGGGTCTGGCTTGGCCGGACGTGTCGGTTTGCAGGTTGCAAAGCGAGATCGGTTCAAGGCGTTCGGCGGCGAGGCCGGCGATGCCTTTTCCGATCGGCACGGTTTGGACGATGGCGACGATCGGCGGCGGGATGTTCGCGTGTGCGCTGAGTGCGAGGACGCCGTCCTTTAACAGGTGGACGGTGCCGGCCTGGCAGTCAAAATGCGCGAGGGTGGCCCGGAGGACTTCGTCGGGTGTGCCGGATGTAAGGGCGGTTTCGAGGGCGGGCGGGAGTGGCATGGTGAGGAAACTGTAGCGGTAAAAATGCGAGGCGTCAGCCGTCGAGGAGAGTGCCTTCGTTGTCGGCCAGCGCGATGGCGGTGCGCGCTCCCGATGGGCCGGCGGCGAGCATGGCGGCTGCGACCTCGTCGGGATCTCGGAGAGTGACGCAGCAGATCGTCGAGCCGCTCCCGCTCAGGAATCCACCGAGTGCGCCTGCGGATTCGCCGGCTCGGATGACCGGCGTGAGGCACGGGAGCAGGGCTGCTTCACGATAGGGCTGGTGGAGAAAATCCTCGAAGGCGCCGCGAAGGAGTGCGTAGTCCTGTTTGGCGAAGGCCGCGACGATCCGGCAGGCATTGGCGCATGAGCGCGCTGCGCCGAGGCGGTCGATCTGCGCCGGGAGCGCGCGTCGGGCGTCCGGCGTGGCGATTTCAAAATCGGGAATGAGCAGGACGAAGTGCAGCTCGGGCGCGACGGAAAAGCGCGCGATATCCTTCCCGCCCGCGACGGTGAAGCCCCCGAACGCTGCGGGTGCGGCGTTGTCCGGGTGGCCTTCGAGGCCCGCGCAGATTTCGAAGATGGCCTGAGGAGAAAGGGGTTCTCCGGCGAGCGAGTTCAGCCCATGCAGCAAGCCGAGTCGCACAGTGACGCTGCTGCCCATGCCGCGCGAGCGCGGAACGTCGCCCGCGATTTTCCAGTGAAAGGGAAACGCCGGCCGATCCGCTTGGGAGAAAAATGCGGCTGCGGCCGCGGCGGGCATCGGGTCCACCTGCGCCTCCTCGGTGGAGCCCGCACGTGCGACGGTGACGCGATTGTAAATCCGGAGCGCACAGCCGAGTGCGTCGTAGCCGGGGCCGAGATTCGCGGTGGTCGCGGGGATGCGGAAGGTGACGTGATCCATGCAGACCACGACGAATGCCCGATGAGCGCGGTGAGAAACAACGTCAAAGTGCATATCCTGGCGAGGCCGGGCGGCTGACGGCAAGCGGTAATCTTGCCGCCAGCCGTCTTCCTGTCGCGCCGATTCCGCGACGGGACTGGGGGGAGGATGGCTCGCCTCGGGCGAAATTTTGTTGCGTCAATCATGCGCGCGAACTCGCGGGATGGATGCATGGGCTGTGGTGAAAGCGACCAGCGAAATTCCAGCCTTGCGCGGCCATGCCAAAACGGGATGCTCACCGCCCGCGTTCCCATGTCCAAGCCCGCCAAATCGCCTCTCGGTCTCGTCTTTCTCACGCTCTTCATCGACATGATCGGTTTTGGCATCGTGATCCCGGTGCTGCCGCTGTATGCGGAGGGGACACGCTTCGGCGCGACCCCGGGCCAGCTCTCGTGGATCGTCGGCATTTACTCGCTGCTCCAGGTGGTTTGCGCGCCGTTGCTCGGCCGGCTCTCGGATCGGTTCGGTCGCAAGCCGGTGCTCGCGGTCAGCATCACCGGGACGGCGATCGGCTTTATCATCCTCGGCTCGGCGCAGACGGTGACGATGCTGCTGCTGGGTCGGATCATCGACGGCATCAGCGGCGGAAATATTTCCACTGCGATGGCCTGTATCGCCGACTCGACCACGAAGGAAAACCGCTCGAAAGCGATGGGTCTCGTCGGGGCTGCGTTTGGGCTCGGTTTCGTCATCGGTCCCGCCCTTGGCGGGCTTTTGAGCCGCATCGATGTGTCGGTGCCATTTTATTTCGCCGCCGGCCTCGCGCTGATGAATGCCGTGCTGGTGATGCTGCGACTGCCGGAGACGCTGACGCCCGAGGCGCGGGCCCGGGCGCGGGAAGTGGCCAGCATCGGCGAGGTATTCAGCCGCGGTCGCGCGGGGATGGTGACGGTCATTTTGCTCAGCCAATTTGCGGGCGTGACGGGCTTTTCGGTGATGACGGCGCTGTTCGCGCTTTTCTGCCACCACCGACTCGGTTACGACGCGGCGCACGTCGGCTACCTTCTCGCCTATGTTGGTTTGGTCGGTGCGGTGATGCAGGGCGGCGTGCTGCGGCGGCTGCTCCATCGGCCGATCGAAAAACCGCTCGCCGTGCTGGGCACGATCATTCTCGCGGGGAGCATGGCGCTCCTGCCGGCGAGCGCGTCGCTGGGCGCGATCCTGCTCGTTTGCACCGGCATATCCATCGGCAACAGCCTCTCCACCCCGACGCTCAATGGACTCGCATCCCGGATGACGGACGCGCATTGCCAGGGCCGGCTCATGGGCTTGATGCAGAGCGCCGGCGGCCTCGGGCGTTTCTGCGGACCCATGCTCGGCTTCAGCCTCGTGGTCCACGATGCGCCGATGAACTACGGTCGCACCGCTTTCCTCGCGAGCGCTGTGTTGCTCGCGCTGGACGCCCTGCTGCTGGCCAGCCTCCGCGTGCCCGCGCTGGTCCCGGATGAGGCCGCCGAAGCGCCGGCGACGTGAGCGCGCTCGAGGACAATTTTGAGGACATCGTAGGCAAGGCCATGCGCGGGCTGGTGCTCACTGATGCGCTCGTCGCGGGCCGCGCTGGCGTTTCCGCCGACGCGGTGAAGCGCTTGCGCGAGGGGCAGTGGGATGAGGCCGTGGCGCGGCCAGTGGCTCCGGTGCTTGGTTTAAGCGCGGATGCGCTCGCGGCTTCCGGCCGGAAGGCATGGGCGCCCGCGCCGGTGGCGCTCGCCGGCCTGGTGCAGTTCACGACGCCTTTCGAGGACATGCTGGTGAACTCGTATCTCGCGTGGGATGCCGTCACCGGCGAGGCCGTGGCGTTCGATACGGGTGCGGACTGCACGGACATGCTCGCGCTCCTTGCGGAGAAAAGTCTGAAGCTCGCCCTCATCGCGATTTCACACACGCACGGCGACCACATCTTTGATCTCGACCGGCTGAAGGAAGTGACGGGCGCTCGCGCGATCGTCGGCGAACGCGAGCCGCTGGAGGGTGCGACGCCGATTCAGGCTGGCGCTGAGTTTGCGGTCGGTGCGCTGCGGATTGCCGCGCGCCTGACGTGGGGGCATTCGCGTGGCGGGATGACGTATGTCGTCCACGGTCTCGAGCGGCCGCTGGCGGTGGTCGGCGACGCTTTGTTTGCGGGCTCGATGGGCGGCGGCATGGTGTCCTACGCGGACGCGCTCGCCACGAATCGGGCCGAGATTTTCACGCTGCCCGACGACACGGTCGTCTGCCCGGGACACGGCCCGCTCACCACCGTGGGCGAGGAGCGAGTTCACAATCCGTTCTTCGCGCCTTAACGCATTGGCATCGGCTGGCCGATTTGGAGGCCGAACATGCGGCGTGATTGGTAACACGCGTTGGATTTGCGCAGCCCGCGATGGAGCAAGGCCGCGCCGCCCATCAGCATGACGAGGCCGCCGAGTGCGAGTGCGATCGGCGATTTTGCCGCGAACCCAAATCCGGCCATGGGCACGATGAACGCGGCCATGACAACGAGGATGCGCAGGCTCGATGTGATCCGCAGGGAAATGGCGAGGACGAGACTTCCGGTGCCGGCGATGGCGAGGGTTTGCGCGGCGAAATTGAATACCGGGTGCCGCGCCGGGTCGCCGACCCCTCCGAAGCCGCAACTAAACCCGGCTGCGAGCGCGGCGAACGCGACCGGAGCGACGAGTAGCAAGGCGGTCAGCCGCGCAGACGAGAGCGGGAGCGTGCGGAGGGCGCGAAGGCCGGCCAATTCCACAAGAATCGTTGCGAACATGATGGCAAAGCCGACGATCTGGGCGACGAGGATCGGGTTGCCGTTTCCGGGAGTCGCCGAAATCCCGGTCCGCGGAAACATGAAGCCAAAGATCAGCACCTGCGAAAGGCCGATGAGAGCGATCATCATGAGGCCACGCCCGACGATGGTCGAGATGAAGAGTGGAATGCCGGTGAGTCCGCGGCGATGGCTGGACGCGTGGGCTGCGATGTTGACCGGCATTTGTCCCCCCACCATGGGAGAGGTCCGGCGCTGCATGAGATCCTGCGCGGCGAAATATGAGACGACGACAAAGACCGGGACGAGCAGGAACAACGCGCCGTGCCAAGGCCTGAGGGCGTCCGGGGTCTTTGGCAGAAAGATGGGAAACATCATCGCGGCCGGCATGGAAAATCCCCAAAGCGCGCCGATGATACCCCGGCCAGTGGCCTCGAAGCCATCCTTCGGCGGCCCGGTCGGGAGGAATCGGCAGATCAGAAATAGGAAAGCGACGGTCCCGAAACCGACCCACCCGGCGATGGCCGCGGCGAACCACGGGGTGTAGTTCGAGATCCAGTGCAGCATCGGTCCGCCGGGCTCCGATGGCACGGGAACGAGGAGTGCCGCGTGGGTGTGGATGTAAATCATCGTGCCGGCGGCGAGGGACGGGATCGACAGGAGTGGTAGGAGAAAAATGCTGAGCAGCCACCAGGTGGTGGCTTGATCCCGGGACGAGATGGGAAGGGGGCGAACCGCACGGAAAAGGCCGCGAGCGGAGTCGAGGAGAAGATTGATCAGCACGAGCGCGGTGAGCGCAAACGGCTGGCCCATGGAGGTCAGGAGCACGGTGGAAACGACGTAGCCCAAGAGCATCCACCGCCAGCGCGAGATGAAATCAATGATGAGGCGTTGCATGATCGTGGGAGTTAGGAAAGGCGTTCGAATTTCGATCTGACCTTCGGCAGAAAACGGACCGGCACGAACCACTCGACGTGTCCGCACGTGCCGCAGATCTCGATGCGAAATGTCCGTTTTGTGAAGAAGCCGATGGGCAGCAAATCGGGGCCGTAACCACCGGCTCCGTTGACCTCTCTCGCGTAGCGTTCGGTGCCGCCGCAGTTCCGGCAGTTCGGGGGAGGTGTGCTCATTTGGTGAGGGCGAGGAAAAGCTCCTCGAGAGTCAGCGGCTGGGTCTGCACGCTGCGGGCGCCGCGCGACGTGAGGGCCGCGAGCGGGCAGGTGAGGGTGTCGAGGACGGCGCGCCACCGGGAGCCTTCCCGCTCCTGCACGGTGAGACCGGGGACGCGATCGAAGAACGCCGAATCCTCCGATTCGAATTCCGTCTGCACGTGGCGCTCGACCAATTCCGCGGTCGCGCCCTCGACGAGCAAGCGGCCCTTGTGCAGGACGCCGACGCGATCGGCGAAACGCTCGAGATCGGAAAGCTGGTGGGATGAGATGAGAACGGTGCGCGCCTCGTCGCGCACGATGGCGAGCAACTCGGCGAAGACCGCCTTTTTCGAATGGGCATCGAGCCCGGTCGTCGGCTCGTCGAGGATGAGCACCTGCGGGCGCCACGCGAGCGCGAGCAGCAGCGCCAGCTTGGTCCGCCCGCCGAATGAAAGCGTCGCGATCGAGTCCTGCGCGCCGATGCCGAGCGACTGCATGAGCCGGTCGCAGTAGTCGTCGTCCCACGTCGGGCGAAACCCTTTCACAAAGCGGATCGCCTTCCCGACTTTCCCCCAAACGACGTAGCTCAGATCGGGCCCGACGTACGCCGCGCGTTGTTTGACGGCCACCTCATCGCGGTCGTGATCGAACCCGCAGACGCGGATCGTGCCCGCATCGGGCGCGCCCATGCCGAAGATCTGGTCGATGATGGTCGTCTTGCCTGCGCCGTTCGGCCCGATGAGGCCGTAGATCGCACCGCTCGGCACGGTGAGATCGAGCGGGCCGAGCGCGAATCGCGGATAGTGTTTTTCCAACGCGTGGATTTCGAGGGCGGGAGTCGGGTTCATTTTTGGTCGTTGAGGGTTTCGAGAAAAAGGCGGCGCACATCGGCGGACTTGAGACCGGCCTCGGTCGCTTCGCGCGCGGCGTCGCGGAGCAGCGTGCGCGCATGTTCGATCTTCACTTCGCGGCTCCGATCGGCTCCTCCTTCGGCGACGAAGGTGCCGAGCCCCTGTCGGCGGAAGATGATGCCCTCGCGCTCCAGTTCCTCATACGCGCGCTTCACCGTGATCACGCTCACCATCATCTCCTCCGCGAGCTGGCGGAACGAAGGGAGCGCCTCGCCGGGCGGCAGCTTTCCGTCGCCGATGGCGCGTTTGAGCCCGGCCATGATCTGCTCGTAAAGCGTGCCCGTCGCAGCCGCGGAAACGGGCGGCAGGACGAGCTTGAGTGATTTCGGATTCGGAGCGGTCATCAGTTTTTCGATGGGCGCACCAAAGGCCCGGGCAGCGTGCGCGAACTTCCGAAGACGGAACGGGGCGGTAGGAAGAGATCGGCGGTCATGCGGTGATGAGTTATGTGTGTATATTGAACATATACAGTCATATGTCAAGGGTGTCCGTTTTTTCTGCATGGCCGCTCCCCGGGGACGCACCGCTTCCCGCTTGCCTCGCCCCGCCGCTCTCCGCATGTTGCCTATAGGTCAAACCTGCTTTCAAAAATCATGTCTGAAAAAGTCGCATTTGTCGGAGTCGGTCGCATGGGAGCCAACATGGCGAGGCGCTTGAAGGATCAAGGCTGTACGATCACCGCCGTCTTCGATGTGAACAGGGACACGGCGGAAAAACTCGCCGGCGAACTCGGCTGCACCGCCCCGGCGTCCCTCGCCGAGACGACCGTCGGCGCGGACATTGTGATCACCGTGGTCACGGACGATGAATCCGTGGAAAACGTCTTCGCGGAGAGCGGCGATTCGCTGCTCCGGGGTGCCGACGGGAAGCTGTTCATCAACTGCGCGACCGTCTCGCCGACCACGCACATCGAGGTCGAGCGCCGCGCGACGAGCGCCCGCGCGCTGTCGCTCGAAGCCTGTATGGCATCGAGCATCACGCAGGCGCGGGACGGCACGCTTTACCTCATGCTTGGCGGATCGGAGCTGGCGTTTGCGAAAGCGACGCCGGTCCTTGAAAAGCTCAGCTCGTCGATGCGTTTTGTGGGCGCCACCGGGCAGGCGGCGAAGGTGAAGGCGCTCGTGAACATGGTGATGAACATCAACACCGTGGCGCTCGCCGAGGGGCTCGGGCTGGCCGACGCGCTCGGGCTGGACCTCACGATGTTGCGCGAAGTTTTCTCCCAGACCGGCGCCAGCTCGCGGGTGCTCGTGACCGACGGCGAGGACATGCAGAACCGCGACCACGCGTGTTTTTTCAGCGCCGCGCACGCCGCGAAGGACAGCGGCATCGCCGTGCGTCTGGCGCGCGAGGCAGGCCTCGTGCTCCCGCTCGCGGAAGCGACCAAGGCGCAATACGACAAGATGGTCTTCGAGGGCCTCGGCGAACTCGACAAGTCCGGCATCGCGGAGCTCACCTTCAAAGGCCGACACGAGGCCGATTGAATCAGCCGTTGAGCGCGTCGCTGCTGTCGTTACCTTGATCACATTCCGATGACACGGCGTTTCCTCCCCATCCTCCTCGCATTCGGCCTCGCCGCCACGGCGTCCGCCGCACCGAAGCCGCCCAAGCCGCCGAAACCTCCGGTCCCGGCGAAGCCCGACAATTCCGCCCTGCTCCAGCAGGCGAGCGCGAAGGCGGCGGCGCAGCAGCATCTCCTCCAGGCGTCAGCGGCCGCGGCCCAGCATCAGCTTCTTCTTTCGCAGTCCGCTGCCGCCGCCAAGCAACACCTCCTCGCCACCACCGCGGCCAGCGCCCATCAGCATTTACTCCTTGGCTCCTCCGCGCAATCCGCACACGCGCATCTTCTCACCACCCAGGCCGCTGCCGCGCAACATCATCTGCTGCTCGCGCAATCGGGCGCATCGCAGCACCACCTTCTCACCACCTCGGCGGCCGCTTCGCATCACGCATTGCTGCTCTCGACTTCCGGCGGAGCCGCGCATCACCTGCTCACGACGCAGTCCGCCGGCGCGGCGCATCATCTTCTGCTGAGCAACACCGGCAGTTCCGCCCACCATCTCCTCACCTCGAATTCCGCGGCTGCTCAGCATCATCTCCTGTTGAATCAGAGCGCCGGAGCCGCGCAGCACAGCCTCCTGCTTCGCGGGCATACATCGAATCAACAACACCTGCTGCTCAACCAGACGGCGAACGCCCACGCGCAACTCCTTTTGCAGCAGCAGAAATCCACCGCCGCCCAGCATCTCCTCCAGACCCGCGCAGCGGGGCAACACCAGCACCTTCTCCTGATGCAGCGGAACTGGACTCATCCGGACAATCATCTCCGGCTCCAATCGGCTGCCGCGGCGCAACATCTCCTCCTCCTTCGTGAAAAACACCCTCCGACGCCAGCCAAAGGTCCCGCGCGGGAAGCGGTGGACCCTAAGCACGGGCATGGAGGCAAGGGCGGTAAAGGCGATCACGAAAAGGATAAGGATAAGGATAAGACAGGCGCATTGACGGTTCCGGAAGACGCGCCGGAGCGCTAGGACGCGTGGGGTGGGATCGACGGTTTGGTGTCGGCGAGTCGGCAAATTTGAATCCTGACCGACGCTGGAAAGGTGATAAGCGACCCCGAAAGTGGCCCACACTTGCGGCGCTGGCGCATGACACCTAGAGTCGCCGCTCCTTATGTCCGACGAACGCAAGACCCTCGAACAACGCCACCAGATGTCCGACATCGAACGCCTGCGCCACAGCGCCGCGCACGTGCTCGCCACCGCCATCCTTCGCATCTGGCCGGAAGCGCAATTCGCCGCCGGGCCGCCGGTCGATAATGGCTTTTATTACGACCTCGAACTGCCGCACCGCATTTCGCCCGAGGACTTTCCGAAGATCGAGGAGGAGATGAAAAAGGAGATCAAGGCCAACCACACGTTTGAGCGGACGGCGGTCTCGCGCGCGGAAGCGCTGGCGCTGGCGGAGAGCGGACGGCTCGGCGGGCTCGGCGAGCGGCCGGGCAATGTCTCGAAGTTTAAGATCGGCAATTTGCAGGACATCCCCGAGGGCGAGGAAATCTCGCTCTTCAAAAATGGCGACTTCCTCGATCTCTGCGCCGGACCGCACGTGATGCGGACGGGCAATATCGGCGCGTTCCGGCTCACGCACGTCGCGAGCGCGTATTACAAGGGCGACGAAAAGAACCCGCAGCTCCAGCGCATCTACGGCACGGCCTTCAAGAACAAGACCGAGATGGAGGCCTACTTCACGATGCTGGAGGAGGCGAAAAAGCGCGATCACCGCAAGCTGGGCAAGGAGATGGAGCTGTTCTGCTTCGACGACGACGTCGGCCCCGGCCTCCCGCTCTGGCTGCCCAAGGGCACGGTCTTGATCGAGGAAATCGAGAAGCTGGCGAAGGAGACCGAGTTCGCGGGCGGGTA
>JAYTDO010000137.1:0-4198 GCA_043735935.1 Chthoniobacteraceae bacterium | reverse complement strand
GCCGAGCCGCAGGCGGGCCGCTTCGCTAAGGTGTTGCGCTCGTGCGATGCGATAACCGCGCTTGCCCGCCGTTTCAATCGGGATGTCGAATTGAAGCGTGGCAATCCACGGCGAGACGCCGCCAGCCGCGTTGTGCTCCTCCTCCTCGTCCTCGGTTTCGTCGGTTGCGCCACGTTCAAGGAAACCGAGATCGCGCAGTTCCGACAGCTCGGCGTCAGCCCCGCCCTCATCGCCAAACTCGAACACCGCCGCCCGCTCCTCCCCGACGATCTCGTCGACCTCAAGCGCGCGCACGTCCGCGACGACTTTGTCGTTCGCCACGTCGATCGAGTCGGGGTGAACTACATCGCCACCCGCGAGGACATCGTGATGCTCCGCAAAGCGGGAGTCGGCTCCGGCGTGATCGACGCGCTGCTGCACGAGTCGGATCGCTTCGCCGCGTTCCAGTCCTACGACAACTACCGGGACTACGACACGCCGCCCTTCTCGCCGTTTTACAGCGACTGGGTGTTCGGTCGCCGCAGCGGGTTCTACTAGCTTTTGAGGGAATGCCACGGCTCTTCCGTGGAATGATCGACGCTAAATGGCCCCGTGATTTTCGCGGGCGTCAGGATCGCCAAAAACTCACACTGCGCGTGGCTCTCGTTGTAGCAGCCGTGGATGACGCCGCGCGGGATGAAGAGACTGTCGCCCGGTTTCAGGATGCGCTTTTCCTTTTCGATCCACTGCTCCATCTCGCCCGAGAGGACGTAAATGATCTCATCCATCTCCGGGTGTGAATGGAACGGATGCCCCGACCCGTGCTCGATCCGCGCGCGGACGAAGACGAGATGCTCGGCATCTCCCAGGCCATCTTTGAAATACCAATGATTGACCTGCCCGGGCAGTTGCTGGTTCTCGGTTTCATTAGCTGCGACGAATCGGCGGAGAGGAGCGGATGGGGATGACATGGCTGCGGAGTTATAGCCCGCGCCCCGCGCCTGTCGAAAGTGATTTCCTATCGGCATTCCACCACTGGCTCTCGTCGATCCAACGCCCGCACCTTCACGCTTGCCAACGCCGCTTCGGCTCCGTCTCACTTCACCCACCACATGAGCACCATTGCCCTCCTCGGAACCATGGACACCAAAGGCCACGAACACGCCTTCGTCGCCGAACAGATCCGCGCACGCGGTCATCGCACCTTCATCATCGACCTCGGCACCGACGGCCCGCCGCAGATCACGCCAGACCTCACGCGCGACGAAGTGGCCACGCTCGCCGGCCTCGACCTTGTGGGCATCGTCTCCCGGCACGACCGGGGCGAAGCCGTCGCCGCCATGTCGCAGGCTGCGCCCGTGGTATTGGAGAAACTCCGCGCCGAGGGGAAGATCGACGCCGTCGTCTCGCTCGGCGGCGGCGGCGGCACCGCCATCGCCACGGCCGGAATGCGGGCGCTCCCGCTCGGATTTCCAAAGCTCATGGTCTCGACGCTCGCGAGCGGGCACACCGCCCAATACGTCGGCGTCAAAGACATCGTCATGATGCCCAGCATCGTCGATGTCGCCGGCCTTAATCGCATCTCGCGCATGATCCTCACGCGCGCCGCGGGCGCCATCTGCGGCATGGTCGAAGCGGTCATCCCTCCCGCCGCCGACAAGCCAATCATCGTCGCCAGCATGTTCGGAAACACCACTGACTGCGTGCAGCGCGCCAAGACGATCATCGAGGATGCGGGATTCGAAGTCCTCGTCTTTCACGCCACCGGCACCGGAGGCCGGACGATGGAATCCCTCATCGAGAGTGGCCTCGTCGCCGGTGTGCTGGACATCACCACGACCGAGTGGGCCGATGAACTCTGCGGCGGCGTCCTCGGTGCGGGCCCCACGCGACTCGAAGCGGCCGCGCGCCTCGGCGTCCCGGCGATCGTGGCGCCCGGATGCCTCGACATGGTCAATTTTCACGCGCCCGAAACCATCCCCGCGCGATTCGCGGGCCGGACTTTCTACAAACACAATCCGCAGGTCACCCTCATGCGCACCAACGCCGCCGAGTGCGCGGAACTCGGCAAGATCCTCGCGCAAAAGGTGAACCTCTCCACCGGCCCGGTCACCGTGCTGCTGCCGCTGCGCGCCATCAGCGTCATCAGCGCGGAAGGCCAGCCTTTTCATGATCCCGCAGCCGACGCCGCGCTCTTCGACGCCATCCGCACCCATCTCCGCAAAGACATCCCGATCCGCGAAGTCGATTGCGCCATCAACGACCCTGCTTTCTCCAAAGCGTGCGCCGATGCGCTGCTCGCTCAGTGCCGCTAGCCGCTACGCGAAAAGATCCATCACCGGTTTCCCGAGCCCGTCGCGCGTCACGTAGAAAGGACGCTCCTCGATGATGTAGGAGAGCTTTGGCGAAATGCCCATCGCTCGGTAGATCGACGCGTGCAGGTCTTCGATCGACACCGGGTCCTTCACGACCTTGCACGGCCGCTCATCAGCCGTGACACCGTGGACGTAACCGCGTTTCACGCCGCCGCCGAAAAGCAGCACGCTGCCCGCCTCGGTAAAATGCCGGTGCATCCCGTAGTGTACGGGCTGCTCGATGCGGTCCGGCACGCGCGATTGCTCGCGCACTTTCGAGCCTTCCCGGCCCTCGATCATCATGTCCCTGGAAAACTCGCTGGCGAGCACCACGAGCGTCCGATCCAGCATGCCGCGCTCTTCGAGATCGAGCACGAGTTGCGCGATCGGCGCGTCGATCATCTTCTTCATGTTCACCAAACGCGCATGACCGTTTTCATGCGTGTCCCAATTCAGAAACGGAATGTATTCAGTCGTCACCTCGATGTAACGCGCACCCACCTCCGCAAGCCGGCGCGCGAGCAGGCAGCCGAGCCCGAAGCGCCCGATCGTCCCGGCCTCGTAGTCGCCGTCCCGATTCTGTTTTGCCGAGTCGATCTTCTTCGGATCAAAATCGGCGGGAACGTACTTCGCGACGCTCTCCGGAGGCTCGAGCGAAAGATCGAATGCCTTCGCCGCGGGCGAACTCAACAGCCGGTGCGCGTTCTCCATGGAACGCACGAACGACTCCCGTTGAAAGGCGCTGCCCTCGCGCAACGGACTCGCTTCGAGCAGGCGATGATAGAATTTGTTCCGATCTTCAAACCGGCCAGGCGTCATCCCCGCCGGCGGCCGAACCGCCTGCGCGGCCTCGTGCGGAAACGGAATGTTAAACGGCCCGTATTCGCTCCCGAGAAAACCAGCGGTCGTGAACGCCTTGAGTTCCTCGCCCTCGCCGAGATCGAATCGCTGGCCGATATTGATGAACGCAGGCACTGCCGGATCGCGAGGCCCGAGCGTCCGCGACAAGACCGCGCCCAAGTGCGGTGCCGCCACGGACTGCGGCGGCACGTAGCCGGTGTGCCAGTGGTATTGGTGTCGCGAATGCAGGATGAACCCGAGATCCGCCGCCTGCGCCGAACGGATGAGCGTGCCGCGGTTCATTACCGCCGCGATTTTCTCAAGCCCCTCGGAAAACTGCACCCCGTCGATGGCGGTCGGGATGCTCGGAAAAGTCGAGAGCACCCCATTGGGCTCCATTCCCTTTTCAAAGGGCGAATAGCGCTTCGGATCGAAGGTCTCCGTGTGCGCCATGCCCCCCGCCATCCACAGCACGATGACGGTGTCCGCCGTCGGCGCGATCTTTTCCAGCGGCTCGCCAAAAAGGCGTGGAGCGCCGGCGGCCATCGCACCGAGCGTGGCTGCAGATGCGGTTTTGAGAAAGTCGCGTCGGGTGTGCATGAGTCAGTTGATGAGTTGAAATTCGGGAAGGTTGACGAGCGCCCAAAGGAAATCGGCGAGCGCATCTTGGGTCGGCTGCGGACCGAGCAGTTCGACGGCGATTTGGCGCTCCGCATCCGACGGATCGCGGCTCATCGCATGGCGATAAATGTGAGTGAGCCACGCCGAAGGATCAGCCGCCGCGACTTTCACGAGATTCCCCGCCGCCTTCTTTAAACGCCCGTCGAGCGTGCTCCCGTTCGTCAGCTCGAGCGCCTGCATCGTCGTCGCCGCGCTGGCACGTGCGGGGATGACGACCTCGCGGTTCGGCCGGTCGAGCGCCAGTTGCAGCGGGTCCGCCGCGACGAGCGCCGCCCGCATTTCGCCCGCATGCGCCACCGTGCTCACGACAGGCCCGAGTTGCGGCCCGAGGTCGACCGGGATAT
>JAYTDO010000136.1:0-5686 GCA_043735935.1 Chthoniobacteraceae bacterium | reverse complement strand
AGGCCTCATCCACGTCTCCGAACTCTCGTGGACGAAGCGGATCACGCGTCCGTCCGACGTGCTGACTGCTGGTCAGGAAGTCGAAGCGGTCGTGCTCGGGGTGAACAAGGAAGAGCAGAAGATCAGCCTCGGTATTCGCCAAATGGAGCCGAATCCCTGGGACGAGATCGAGCATCGCTACCAGATCGGTCGCCAGGTCAAGGGCACGGTCCGCAACCTCACCGCTTACGGCGCCTTTGTGGAGCTGGAAGAGGGTATCGACGGCATGATCCACGTGTCCGACATGTCGTGGACGCGCAAGATCAATCATCCTTCCGAAATGGTGAAGAAGGGCGACGAGCTGGAAGCGGTCGTGATCGACATCGACAAGCAGAACCAGCGGATCAGCCTCGGCATCAAGCAAATGGACGAAGATCCGTGGAAGGCCATCGACGGCCGCTACAAGATCGGCGACCTGGTGAACGGCAAAGTCTCGAAGCTGGCGACGTTTGGCGCATTTGTGGCGCTCGACGGCGACATCGACGGCCTCGTTCACATCTCGCAGATCTCCGAAGATCGCGTGGACAAACTCAAGGATCATCTGAAAGTCGGTCAGGACATCGAAGCGCGCGTCATCAAGGTCGACAAGACCGAGCGCCGCATCGGTCTCTCGATCAAGGCGGCCAGCTACAGCGCCGAAGACATCCAGAAGGAAGCCGCTGCGTTCGACACCCTTCGTCCCGGTGAAGACATGGTCGGCCTCGAGCAGGCGTTCGCGCAGGCTGCCGAAGAGTATCGCCCTGGCGACTCGAAGAAGAAGTAACTCCAACATCAACGCCGCCGGGGAGCGATCCCCGGCGGCTTTTCACCGATCTATATTATGTCCAAACCTGAAATCACCGCATACCTCAAGACCACCTGTGGCTGGAGCAATGGCGTCCGCGCCGTGCTGGCCAAGTATGACATTCCTTACACCGAGAAGGACATCATCCAGAATCCCGCGTTCCGCTGGGAGATGGAGCAAAAGAGCGGCCAGCCGCTGAGCCCGTGCGTGGAAGTCAACGGCACGATGGTGGCCGACATCAGCGGCGAGGAACTCGAACAGTACCTCGTCCAGAACGGCCTGGTCGGCGATCCCGCCGGCACGACGAACGTCCCGCTCAATGCCGCGTGCAGCGATGCACAGCATGACGCGATGGCGCGCGGCGAATCGGTCAAGTTCACGAGCTAGAAGATTTCGCGGACCCGCAAGGGACGCGACCCAGAGAGCCGCGCCTTCCGTCAAACGGGGGCGCGGTTTTTTTGTGCCGTGATTTTCGTGGGGTCGATGTTGTAAATCTCGGCGGCAGGCTTGCGTTCACGCGGTCGCTTCCTATCGTCCCGCCCATGCCCCAGTTTCGTTATACCGCTCGGAAGGATGGAAAGCTGGTGGAGGGCGTGCTGACGTGCAACGACCGCGGCAGCGCCATCTCGCAGGTCGAGCAGCAGGGCGCGATTCCCATCAAGATCGAGCCGGTGGAGGCGAGCGGTTCCGCGGCGACCGTGAAGGCGGCGGCGCAAAGCACGCCGGTGGCGACCGGGCCGGTGCAGTCGCTTTCCCATGCGCACCTGTACCTTTTTACCGAGCAACTCGGACACCTGCTCTCCGCGGGGATGACGCTCGATGAGGCGCTCGGCATCCTCGTGCGGCGGCTCAAACATCCGCGGCTCCAGGGCCTCTCGCAGTCGCTCCATCAGGGCCTGATCGATGGCCGGAGCCTTTCGCAGTCGATGAAGGATTTCCCGAAAATCTTTTCGCCGCTCTACGTGAATATGGTGTCGGCGGGCGAGGTGAGCGGCGCGTTGAGCGATATTTTGCGTCGTTTGGTGACGCATCTTTCGGACGTGAAAGATCTGCGGGACCGCGTCGCGCAGGCGTTGATTTACCCGGCGCTGCTCGTCGTCGCCGGCGTCGGCCTGATCATCGTTTTTATGACGGTCATGGTCCCGCAGTTGACCGGCTTTTTTTCCCAAACTGGCCAGCCGCTCCCGACGCCGACGCGAATCCTGCTGAAGGTGAACTTCGCCCTCACGCACTACTGGTGGGTCGCGGTGCTCTTCGGCGCAGCATGTTATTCAATGTTCAAGGTCTTCACACGGACGACCGAAGGACGCCGCGCGTGGGATGCGTTTTTGTGGCGGATCCCCGCCTTCAGCCTCGTGCTGCGTTACCGGTATTACGCGCAGTTCGCGCGGACGCTCGGCACGCTGACGGAAAACGGTGTGACGCTGCTCCGCGCGTTGGAATTGCTGGAGGAGATTTCCGGGAACGAATTTGTCCGGGTAAAAATGGTCGCGGTGCGGAATGCCGTGGTCGACGGCGCGACGCTGTCGGTGGCGCTCGCTCAGCAAAAGGTCTTCCCAGAACTCTTCTGCGACATGATGGCGGTGGGCGAGCAGACGGGAAAATTCGGCGACACGATGCAGATGATCGCACAGGTCTATGAGCGTGAACTCGACAAGCAGGTGAAGATCATCTCCGCGCTGATCCCGCCGCTGATCATGCTCGTGATCGCGACGATCGTCGGCTTCGTGGTGTTCGGCATTTTGAGCGCGGTATTCGGCCTGACCAAGGGCTTGCACACGGGAGTCCACTAGCTTAGAGACTGCGCCTCTGCTGCGTCTGCCGTGTCCCCTTTTAATCCCATCAAACTCACGCTCCTTGCGTTGCTGATCGCTCTCGCCTCGCTCGCTCGCGGGCAGGAGTTGACCACGCAACCGACTCCGTTTTCGGCGTGGCTCGACTTTGAGCAAATGCAGTCCCCTCACGTGCCCCGGTTGGCGCTTCCGATCTGGCTCGAATCGCTCCAAGTCACCAAGCTGCCGACCGGCGCGCCTTCGCCACAGAAGACGATCTTCCGCATTCGCCTACGCCGTTTTGGCGGGCTGAACGGGCACCTGCATTTCCGGCTCTTCTTCGACGACAATGAAGGTGCCAATCCGGTCGTGACTGGATGGTCGGAAACAGGGACACCGCAGTATCGTTCGCAGCCGCTGGGCTCCGGGCTGAATCTAGCGACATCCGAGGCCCTTGTGATTCCGGCGGAGAATCTGGATTACCTCGACGTCGACGTGCCGGGCGACGGCGCGAATGTGCGCGGCGCGTTCCTCGCGACTTTAAAAAAAACCGAGACCCTCCACGCGCTCGATTTTGCGCCGCTGGAAGAGGCCAAGGACGCGTTTTCCAATCTTCCCAAAGCGGAGCCAGCGGAGAACGACAGCTACCTCTACGGTCGTGTAAAGGCGACCATCGCGGCCGAGACGAACAAGCTGTCGCCGAAGGATGCCGATGGGCTCGTGTGGGAGTTTCAGTTGGAGTCCAGCCCGCTGATGGCGGTGGTCACTTTCGAGATCCTGGATGTGAATCCGCTCCATCCGCCGGAGATGGGCGTCAACGATCGCCCGTCCGGGGCCGTGTCGGTCCACCTTCCCGATCTCGCGGATCCGGCCTACTCCGGCACGGTGCGGGGGCAGTCGTCCGAGGTGCAGTTTCAATATCGCGGATGGGTGAGAGCGCAGCAGGTGATCCCGGGAGGTGTGTTGCGCGCGGGGTTGAATCGGCTCGTTTTGCGGGTAAATGGTGTATCGGGTCCAGTGGCCGTGCGTGCGGTCGAAATCCAGCTCAAACACCACTGGCAGTCGCTTGATTACAAATTGATTCCGTAACTCCCTATGAAACGCTCCCTCCATCTCCGCTCAGCCGGCTTCACCCTCCTCGAAATCATGCTCGTGGTCATGATCATCGCGCTCCTCGCGGGCTCGGCGATTTACTTCATGGGCGATAATATCGGCGTCGCGCAGGACACGCGGACCGACGCGGACATCAACGCGATCGCCACGCAACTCCTGGTGTATCAGTCGTTGAACGGATTTTTGCCGACGACCGAACAGGGCTTGAAGGCGCTCGTCACCAAGTCGGATACCGAGCCCAAGCCGCGCAGTTGGAAGAAACTGATGGATCAGGTGCCGCAGGACGCGTTTAAGAACGACTACCAATACGTCCAGCCCGGAGTCCACAATCCGAACGGATATGATCTCTTCAGCGCCGGTCGGGATCGCCGCCCTGGGACTGCGGACGACAAGGGGAACTGGAAGACGGAGTGATCGCCGCCGCGGTGCGGATCAGGGCGTGGATTTAATCACGCGCACGCGGTGCGCGGGATTGGGCGCTCCATTGGTGTTGGACGAGTTTGAATTCGTCGGCAACCCCGAGGGAAGTGGTTGGGGAAGCACTGGAGGTGCGCTTGGCCTCGGGACCGCGGATCCTGGAGCGGGCGGGCGGGGCAGGCTGTTGTTGGCGTTTGGATTCAATCCCGGCTGCGGCTTCATCATGCCGGAGGCGCCTGGGTTGCGCGCCGCGGCGACGGGCGCGGCGGGCGTTGAAATGACCTGTGGATCGAAAGTGACCGTCGCGAACTCCGCGCCTTTTTTCAGTGTGACCTTCGTCTTGCCCAACTGATCCGACCACTCGATCCCACCGATCGAGATCCCTTCGCTGTTTGGATCGTTGCCGTAGAGCGAAAAAGACGTCTGCTCGCCGCGGGATTTGATACCGACAAAGATCTGTTCTTTTCCGCTGATATAGTTTTTCCCGATGCCGCTCACATACAGGCTCGAAGCCCATCCTTTCACCACCTCAGCCACCGGCGCGGCGGGCGTTGCGAGGGCAAATGGCGAATCTTCCTGCATCTTTTCGTAGCGATCCGAGTTGCGGCGCTCGGGGATCGCGGACGTGGCGGAAAAGGCGGGCGTGGCGCTGAGAAAAGTGCCGACGGCGAGGATGGCGGGCAGCGTCTTCATGGAGGGAATCAAATTCGCGCGGACGGGAGTGTCAACGTGGCGTTTCATTTCGGCGCGAACCATTTTGCGACGCGGAAGGCGCCGTGAATCTGCGTCTTGTCCTCCTTGTCGATCTCAAGCTTCGCGCTCTCGAAGACGACGAACCGGTCCGGAGCCTGCATTTCAAAAAGGAAGTCCCGCAAGTCGCCGTAGGTGGATTTGGTCTGGATGTTCACCGGGACCGATACGAACTGCGCTTTGCGTTCCGGTGTGCCGATTTGCGGTTCGAGCGGCTGCACGTTGGTCTTCTTTGCGATTTGCTTGATCTCTTCGAGAAGCTCGCCGCCGGCGGTGCCTTCGTTGGAAAGCTTCGGCTGTTTTTCCTTCAGCCATGCCTCGCGCTGCGCCCACGTTTCCTTGTCGGCGAACAACGCCTGCATTGCTTGGAGGTTTTGCTTCTTCGCGGCCAACTCGTCGCGAAGGCGGCGTTGGTTTTTAAGGAAGAAATTGATGAGGAACAGATTCACGAAAAGCACGACGATCGCGCCGACGAAGATCGCGAGGGTCCTTTCGCGCTGGGAAAGTTGCGTGCTCATAGCTTTCCGAAAAAGCGGAACTTGGCCTTGTCGTCCTTTAAGATCTGCGGCGGCGGCGTATCGAGCTTGAAGTCTTCGAGGCCTTTTTCCGCGCGCAGCTTTTCCCCGTATTCGATGGCGACGTTCGCCGACGGTGCTTCGCCTTCGATCATGAATTGCGATGGGTTGTGATCGAAGACGTTGAACTTCACTTCCGGCGACGGCCTGGAGGATTGCGAGAGCATGAGTACCTCGACGGTGTAATGGCTCGGCTCGATGGCCGGCTGCAGGGCGTTCCAGCGTGCCTGCTGCGC
>JAYTDO010000135.1:0-14269 GCA_043735935.1 Chthoniobacteraceae bacterium | reverse complement strand
CATGATCGCCGACCTCGAGGCCAAGGGCATCGCCTACCGTGCGGAGGACGATAGCGTGTATTTCCGCCTCTCGAAATTCCCCGACTACGGCAAGCTCGCCCATCTCAACCTCGACGAGCTGCGCCCGACCGGCCGCATCGCCAACGACGAATACGAAAAGGAATCCGTCGGCGACTTCGCGCTCTGGAAGGCGTGGACCGAGCCGGATGGCGATGTGAAATGGGACAGCCCCTGGGGACCCGGGCGCCCCGGCTGGCACATCGAGTGCAGCGCCATGGCGACCGCGCTGCTCGGGCCGGAGATCGATATTCATTGCGGCGGCGTGGACAATATTTTTCCCCATCACGAAGCGGAGATCGCGCAGAGCGAATGCTGCTCGGGCGTGAAGTTCGTGCGCTACTGGCTGCACAATGCGCACCTCATGGTCGACGGCCAGAAGATGGCAAAATCGCTCGGCAATTTCCACACGCTCCGCGAACTGCTCGCCAAGGGCTGGACGGGCCGCGAGGTCCGTTACGCGCTGCTCACGGTCAACTACCGCCTCCCGCTCAACTTCACCTTCGCCGGCCTCGAAGGCGCCCGCGCCGCCCTCACCCGCATCGATGCCTGGGTGCGCCGCATCACCGACCTCGCGCAGGATGCCGCGCCCGGCGAGTCGAAGCGCGCGGCGCTCGTGGAAAGCTTCTTCACCGCGCTCGACGACGATCTCAATATCTCCGGCGCGATGGGCCATCTCTTCACGCTCATCCGCGAAAACAACGCCGCCATCGACGCCGGCGAGATCACTCCGGCCCACGCCGCGCGCCTGCTCGCCGACTGGCACCGCATGGATGCGGTGCTCGCGCTCCACGCCGATGCCGCCACGACTCCGCCCGCCGTGCTCGCGCTCGTCGAGCAGCGCCAGCAGATCCGCGCCGCCAAGGACTGGGCCGGCAGCGACCGGCTCCGCGATGAGATCGCCGCCCTCGGCTGGACGGTGAAGGACACCAAGGACGGCCCGCAACTCACCGCCCGCTGACGCGCTGGCCTCGTTTAATTCCTATCATTCCACCGCATCATGGCTAAAAAATCCGACCCTGACTCGATGAAGACCGAACTCTCGGCTTACCACGCCTCCCACTTCCTCGACCTCAATCACACCGAGCACCGGATGCTCTTCGAAAACAGCGTCAACGCGTGGGAGGCCCTCGCGCAGATCGCCAGCTACCTCCAGTTCCGCCTCAAGCCCGCCATCAACGGCCGTATGATCGGCAAACCCTTCATCAGCGGCGCCGTCTTTATTGGAAAAGGCACCGTCATCGAGCAAGGCGCCATGATCAAAGGCCCCGCGTGGATCGGAGAAGACTGCGAGATCCGCAACGGCTGTTACATCCGCGAGAACGTCATCGTCGGTTCGGGCTGCGTCCTGGGAAATTCCTGCGAACTCAAGAACACGATCATCTTCGACGAAGCACAGGTTCCGCACTTCAACTACGTCGGCGACTCCATCCTCGGCTACCGCTCGCATCTCGGCGCCGGCGTCATCCTCTCGAACGTCAAACTCAACCGCCGCGAAGTCACCATCGCCCGCCCCGAAGGTCCCGTCCTCACCGGCCTCAAGAAATTCGGCGCCATCATCGGCGACCGCGCCGAGATCGGCTGCAACTCCGTCATCAATCCCGGCTCACTCATCGGGCGCGACAGCATCCTCTACCCCGGCACCGTCTGGCACGGCATCGTCCCCGCGAATTCCATCGTCAAAACCACTCAGACCCACACCGTCATCGAGCGCTCCGAATACTGACCCGCGAAAGACTTGCGCACCCCGGTCGCCTCTGCAACCTTGCCCGCCCTTATGTCCAGCCCCACCCAAACGCCTCCCGTCGTCGAGCAGGAATTCGACCTTCTGGCCTTCTGGATTCAGCATAAAAGCAAAGTCACCCTCTTCCTCTCGGTGCTCATCTTCGGCCTCGTCGCCTACGGCATCGTCGAATACGTCCAATACCAGTCCCGCATCGCCGCCGCCCACGACCTCGCCGCTGCGAAGACGCCCGACGACCTCCGCAAAGTCCTCTCCAAACACTCCGGCACCGTCGTCGGCGGCAACGCCGCCCTCCTGCTCGCCGAGCAGCTCCGCGCCGAGAACAAACTCGACGAATCTACGGCGGCGCTGAACGAATTCATCGCCAAAAACCCGAACCACCCGCTCATCAGCGGCGCGTGGGTGAGCCTCGCGGTGAATCTCGAACTCCAGGGCAAGACCGACGAAGCCCTCGCTAATTATCAAAAAGTCGCCGCCGGTTATCCGACCAGCTTCAGCGCGCCCGCCGCGCTCATGGCCGAGGGCCGCATCTTCGCCTCGAAGCAGAAGATCGACGAAGCCAAACGCGCCTACGAGACGGTCATCTCTCAGTTTGGCGACAGCATCTTCGCCCGCCAGGCGCTTCAGGAAAATCAGCAGCTCAAGAAGTAGCCGCCGCCCGCTCAGGCGTCCGCACCGTGCTTCGGCGGCGTTCCGCCGAGATCCTCCCGATCCGTCTGGAGCACCCGTTCCAGATTCTGGATGTGCTGCCTCGCCCGCGAGCTGTAGGCGTTTTCGTCCCCGAGAAAACGCGCCATGTCCCGCACCGACGCCTCGTCGTATTCGCGGAAAAGCTGCGCCGCTCGCTGCGCCCGCTCGATGCTCGTGCCGAGCGCCCGGAGCGCGTCCACACTCAGGTCCAGCGCGCTGCCAAAGGTCTCCCGATACACGTCGTGCACGCCGGCATTCAGCAGCTCATACGCGTGCTGACGGCTGCTCGCCCGGGCGAGGATGCGCAGTTTGGGGAAATGTTTCTGCACCGTCTCCACCAGCGCGAGGGACTTCGTTTCATCGTCGATCGCGATGATGAACAGCCGCGCATTCTCCGCCCCCGCGGTGCGCAGCAGGTCCAGCCGCGTCGCGTCGCCGTAGTAGGATTTCAGGCCGAAGCCCCGCAGCGTCTCCACCTGGTCGGGGTCGTGATCCAGCACCGTCGTCGGGTAGCCATTCGCGCGCAGCAGGCGGCCCACCACATGCCCGAAGCGCCCGAACCCGGCGAGGATCACCGGGTTGTCATGCTCGTCGATCACATCCGCCGCGCGCTCCGCCTGCTTCCGCACGAAGCGCGGCTGCACGAGCTTTTCATTCACCAGGAAAAGCAGCGGCGCGAGCGCCATGCTCACGGCCACCGCGGCCACGAGTAGCTTCGCCATCTCCGGCACGAGCACGCCGTTCTGCTGCGCGAAGGACACGAGCACGAACGCAAACTCCCCACCCTGCGCCAGCGCGAACGCGAACAGCAGCGCCTGCGACCGCTCCAGCCGGAAGGCGCGCCCGACCGCGACGAGCACGCCGAATTTCACCAACACCAGCCCCGCGACCAGCAGCGCGATCATGCCCGGCTGCCGCGCCATGAGGGGGAAATCGATGCTGGCGCCGACCGAGATGAAAAAGAGCCCGAGCAGCAGTCCCTTAAAGGGTTCGATGTCCGTCTCGAGCTGATGCCGGTATTCGCTCTCGGCCAGCACCACGCCGGCGAGGAAGGTGCCGAGCGCCGCCGAGAGCCCGACCTGCTGCATGAGCAGCGCGATGCCCAGCACCAGCAGCAGCGCCGTGGCGGTGAACATCTCGCGCAGCCGCGTGGCCGCGATGTAACGCAGGATCGGCCGCAGGAGGAAGCGCCCCGCGATCACCACCGCCGCCACCGCCGCCAGCACCAGCGCCCCGTGCTGCCACGCCGGCAGCGCGCCCCCCATGCCCGGATGCGCCGCACTTTCCACCGGGGCCGAGAGCGCCAGCAGCGGCAGTAGCGCGAGGATGGGAATGACCGCGATATCCTGGAAGAGCAGCACCGAAAAACACGCCTGCCCGCCGGGCGTCTTCATGAGCCCCTTTTCGCCCAGAGACTGGAGCACGATGGCCGTGGAGGACATCGCCGCGATCAAGCCCACCGCGAGCCCGACCTGCCACGGCACCCCGGGCAGCAGGCCCGCCGCGAGCACGATCGCCGCCGTGCCGAGCACCTGCGCGCCGCCCATGCCGAGGATGGGGCCGCGCAACTGCCAGAGCAGCGCCGGGCGCAATTCGAGGCCGATGAGGAAAAGCATCATCACCACGCCGAACTCCGCGAAGTGCATCACGTCGCTGCCCCCGGAGCCGACGAGGCGCAGGCAAAACGGCCCGATGGCGATGCCCGCGAGCAGGTACCCGAGCACCGAGCCAAGTCCGAGACGTTTGGCGATCGGCACCGAGATGACGGCGGCCAGCAGGTAGATAAAGGCGTCGAAAAAGCTCATCCGGCGACCCTGCGCCCCCGGTCGGCGGTGTGCCGGTGAAAATGGGAGCCGCCGCGGGCATCCGTGCCGAGATCGAGAATCATGGGGGCGAGTCTGCGGGAAAGCGCCCCCCGACAGCAAGCCGCGCGGTGGCGATGGGGGAAAAGGACGGTCGCCCGGCGGGAGAGGGCGACGGCTCGGGAGAAGAGGGCGGTCGCCCGGCGGAACAGGGCAACTTCCCGCCAGGACAGGGCAACTTCCCTACAGGACAGGACAACTTCCCTACAGGACAGGGCAACTTCCCGGCAGGACAGGGCAACTTCCCGGCGGGACAGGGCAACTTCCCGGCGGGACAGGGCAACTCCCCGGCGAAACAGGGCGACTTCCCAGGGAAGTTGACCACCTCAACAGGGAAGTCGCCCTCTTCTCCCGGGAAGTCACCCTCTCCCGCAGGGAAGTGGGCCTCTCCCGCAGGGAAGGCGCCCTCTTCTCCCGGGAAGTCACCCTCTCCCGCAGGGCGGTGGGCCTCTCGGACCGGGCGGGCGGCCTCTTCCTCCGGGCGACCGCCCATTTCGACCGATCCGATGCCTTCTCAGGCTGGCGAGGCGGCCCGTGCTCCGGCGCCGACGGCCTGTTTTCCCGCAAAAACGCCCATTTTCACCCCATAATCGACCGTTTTCACCCGAAAACGCCCCTTTTTCCCAAAATCGACGCCCGGTTAGAC
Source organism: Chthoniobacteraceae bacterium (assembly GCA_043735935.1). Taxonomy (GTDB): domain Bacteria; phylum Verrucomicrobiota; class Verrucomicrobiia; order Chthoniobacterales; family Chthoniobacteraceae; genus JANLQB01. The sequence goes on along the minus strand of JAYTDO010000135.1, from coordinate 9,270 downwards.
CGGGGCCAGGCCTTCGTCTCCGAAAAGGTCCGACTGCTGTTCGCCGCCGAGGAGTTCGGGTTGTTCGAGCTCCTGCGGGCCGATGAAAAGCTCCCCGCTGAAGACGCCGCCTTTTTCCACAATGATGGATTTGGCGAAGACGACTCCTTCGAGGTAGCCGCCTTTATTGATGGTGACGCAGGTCTCGCAGACGATGCGCGCGGAGACACGGCCGTTGATTTCGGCAGCGTAGACCTTGAGCGGGCGCACGAATTCGACGTCGCACTTTTTCTCGATGACGAGGAGGTGCGTCTCGATGGCGCCGGTGAGCTTTCCATGGAGACGGACGCGCGCGACGCCCGTGCAGGAGAGGGTGCCGCGGAGTTTGCCTTCGATGACGGCTTCGCGGCAGGCGATGCGGGAGCTGGTGACGTCGCCTTTGGAGGTGATGACGACTTCACCCTGGGTCTGGATGCTGCGCCCGAACGGACCGGCGATTTTGAAGTCCCGCAGGTCGATGTAGCTGCCGCAGGCAGGGCAGAGCGAAGACTGCGCGACGCTGCTGACGGTCTGCCGGTGGTTGCAGCTAAAGCAGGAGACTTCGCGGGTGGTCTCCCGAGAGAGGATCTTGCTGAATTTATCGAAAATGGACGGCCCCTTGAGGCTGTCCGTTTCCTTCATCAGCAGTTTCTCGATGCTGTAGTGCTCGCTGCATTTGCGGCAGAAGGTCGATTTCGCGTAGGCGGACTCGAGCTGCGTGAAGCCGCAATGCGGGCAGTCCGCGCTGATTTTTTCAGGCTGCTTGGGCGTGTTTTTCGCCACGAAGCGCCGGAATTAACGAACGGGTGCCGGCGCGGGCTTGGGCGCTTCGACCGGGTTCGGCTTGAGCGCGCCTTTGTTGGGCGTCACTTCGGATTTGCCGACGAAGGTGGCGCCTTCCTCGATGACGAGGCGCGCGGCTTTGAGGTCGCCCTGAAGGACGGCGCGGCTCTTGAGTTCGCACTTTTCCTCGACCGTGATGTTGCCGTGGACTTTGCCGTAGACGGTGGCCGACTTGGTCTTGATCTCGCCGCGGATTTCCGCGTTTTCACCGACCGTGAGGATGCCCGAAGAGGTGATTTCGCCCTCGACTTTGCCGTCCACGATGAGGTCGTTCAGGAACTTGATGGAACCTTTGATCTCTACGTCGGCAGAGAGGATGTTTTTCGAGGATTGCGTGATGTCGGCCATGGTCGGTGTGAGGATGTGGGTTGTCGGTTGCGGAGCAGTGCGAGGAAGTAACTCCTCATCGCCTGGATTGTTAGAGGTCTCCAAAACTTCCGGTTTTGAAGGCATGATTCGATTGAACACGCGGCACTAATAAGCGCGGCGTTGGGAGTGTCAACGTCGGCTTACGCTTCGGCGAGTTCCTCGGCGGGATAAGTCCAGATTTCGCTGAGCGTGGGATGGTAATGGGGGGTGCTGGCGAGCTGTCCGGCGGTGGCTCCGAAGCGCATGGCGACCACGATTTCGTGGATCAATTCGGAGGCTTCGGGGCCGACGCATGCGCCGCCGAGCAGACGCCGCGTGGCGCGGTCGGCGATGAGCTTCACGAAGCCGACCGTGGCGCCGCGGACCATGGATTTGCCGTGGTCGGCGAAGGGGTATTTCGCGACGGCGACGTCGAGCCCCTGCTCCGCGCACTCGCGCTCGGTGAGACCGACGCTGGCGACTTCGGGCTGGGTGAAGACGGCGAAGAGTTTGAGCGTGTAATCGATGCGCTCGGGATCGCCGCCGAGTTTGCCGAGATGGCGCGCGGCATTGCGCGCGGCGATCTCGCCCTGCTGGATGGCGATGTGGACGACTTCGTGCGGCCCGCAGACATCGCCTGCGGCGAAAAGGTGCGGCCCACAGCATTGCTGGGTGTCGCTCACGACGATGCCGCGTTTCACGACGACGCCCGCGCGATCGAGCGCGAGGCCGTCCACATTCGGCGAGCGGCCGAGCGCGGCGATGATTTCCTCGCCTTCCACCACACGCTCGCTGCCGCCATGCTCGAAGACGACGCGCTTGGTGTCGCCGTCGCGTTCGGCGCGGATGAGGTGCGTTTCGCGAAAGACGGTGATGCCGCGTTTTTCCATGCCCACGACGAGCTCATCCGCGAGGTCGGCGTCGGTCTCCTTGAGGACTTGCGCGCTGCGCTGGATGACGGTGACGCGTGTGCCGATGCCGGCGTAATAACTCGCAAGCTCGAGCGCGATGGCGCCGCCGCCGAGCACGATGACCGAGCCGGGAATGCGCTCTGCATCAAGGACGTCATCGCTAGTCCAATAGCCGACGGCGTCGAGGCCGGGCACTTTCGGGATCTGAATGGTGGAGCCGCTGGCGATGAGGAACGCGCCCCCCGTGAGCCGGCGCAGGCCGCCATCCGCGAGGCGCACTTCGATCGTGCGTGAGTCAACGAAGGACGCGGCGCCGCGGATAAAATCGAACCGCCCGGATTCGAGTTGCTCGCGGCGGTAGTCGGCGAACTCGGCGATGAGGCGGCGCTTGCGCGCTCGGATCGCGGGACCATTTGCGCCGAGGTATTCCGCATGAAGCCCGAACTCCGCAGCGTCGCGGATGATCTCGGCGCGATGGGCCGTTTCGAGGAGCGACTTGCTCGGCATGCAGCCGCGCAGGATGCACAGCCCACCGACATCGCGCCCGCCTTCGACGACGAGGGTTTTTAATCCCAGCCGCGCCGCAGTGGACGCACCGGCGTAACCCGCGCTGCCGCCGCCGATCACGATGAAGTCGTAGGAATCAGTCATGGGGGGAGCGTTGAGCATTGCGGCGAAATGCGCGAGTCGCTTTCCGCGGAGCCGATTGAGCAAATCAAATGATCCTTTTCCTCGCCGGATTTCGCATGAGCAGGTGAGATGAACACGCCAATGCCTCCACCGCCGCCACCTCCACCGCGGTCATCCGGTCCGCCAAAGCCGCCCGCGCGCACAGCGTCGCCGGTCGCGAAGGCCGAGGCGACGTTCAACTCAGCGCTTTCGCGTCCGCCCGCGGAGCGCGGGGCGTTTCTCGCAGAAGCGTGCGGCGGGGATGTCGCCCTCGATGCCGAAGTGCGCGCCCTCCTTGCGGCGCATGACGCAGCGGGCGGTTTTCTGGAGGACGACGCACCGCTTTCCCCCGAGATCGAGGAACAGCTCGCGCGGCTCAAGCCGGAGGAGGGCGGCGAGACGATCGGGCCTTACAAATTGCGCGAGCAGATCGGCGAGGGCGGCTTCGGCACGGTGTGGGTGGCGGATCAGGAGAAGCCGGTGCGGCGGCGCGTGGCGCTGAAGATCATCAAGATGGGGATGGACACGAAGGAAGTCATCGCTCGCTTCGAGCAGGAGCGGCAGGCGCTCGCGATGATGGATCACCCGAACATCGCCAAGGTGCTCGATGCGGGTGCGACGCAATACGGGCGCCCGTTTTTCGTGATGGAACTCGTGCGCGGGGTGAAGATCACCGACTACTGCGATGACCAGCAGCTCTCCACTCAGCAGCGCATCGAGTTGTTCATCACCGTTTGCCAGGCGGTGCAGCACGCGCATCAAAAAGGGATCATCCACCGCGATCTCAAGCCCTCGAACATCCTCGTGACGATCAACGACGGCGAGGCGGTGCCGAAGGTGATCGACTTCGGCGTGGCCAAGGCGACGCAGGGGCGGCTCACCGACCAGACGGTCTATACGCAGTTCCAGCAGATGATCGGCACGCCGCTCTACATGTCGCCCGAGCAGGCGGAGCTGACCTCGCTGGACATCGACACGCGCAGCGACATCTACGCGCTCGGGGTGCTGCTTTACGAACTGCTCACCGGCCGCACGCCCATCGAGCAGGACACGCTCGCGCGCGCGTCGGCCTGGATGAAATCCGGCGCATCATCCGCGAGATCGATCCGCCGCGGCCTTCAATGCGGATGAAGACGCTCGCGGGCGACGAACTCACCACGATGGCGAAGCGCCGCCACACCGAACCCACGAAACTCGCCGGCACCTTACGTGGCGACATTGATTGGATCGTGATGAAGTGCCTCGAAAAGGATCGCAGCCGCCGCTACGACACGGCCAACGGCCTCGCGCTCGATCTCCAGCGGCACCTCGCGAATGAAGTCGTCGTCGCGCGTCCGCCGACCGCGGGTTACCTGCTCAGCAAGCTCATCCGGCGCCACAAGCTCGCCTTCGCCGCCGCCGCCGCGGTGGCGCTTGCGCTGGTGCTCGGCATCGTGGCGAGCCTGTGGCAGGCAAGGCGAGCGCAAAATGAGGCGGCGCGGGCGACGGCGGCGGAAAAACTCGCCGGCCAACGGCTGGCCGAGTCCGAGGAAGCACGGGCGGAGGCCGAGGCGATTTCCAAGTTCATGTCGAAGGTTTTCTACAGCCCCGTGCCGGGCCGCGATGGGCGCAAGGTCACCGTGGTCGAAGCGCTCGCGAATGCGGTCAAGCGCCTCGAAGCCGACTCCAGCCTGCCGCCGGCCCGGCGCGCCCGGCTGCAGGAGACCATCGCCAACACTTACTTTGAAATCGGCCTGCCCGAGGAGAGCATCCCGCTGAGGGAAACGACGCTCGCCTACTACCGCGCGACGTTCGGGCCGGATGATCCCATGAGCCTCGGCATCCAGTCCGCGCTCGTGCATAGCTATCGCACCGCCAAGTGCACCGCTGAGGCCATCAAGCTCGGCGAGGATGGACTCGCCCGCTTGCGCCGCCTCCGCGGCCCGGACGGCTGGGGCACGCTCTGGCACTCGATAAAACTGGCGGAAGCCTACGACGACGCCGGGCGCGCGCAGGACGCGCTGGCACTCCGGGAGGAGATCTTTCCGCGGCTCACCCGCACCCGCGGTCCGAAGGATCGATACACGCTCTTTGCCATGACCGGCCTGGCCAGTTCCTACGCCGCTGCCGGCCGGCACGAGGAAGCCCTCAAGCTGCGCGAGCAGGTCGTCGCCACGCGCGGGAACAACGAGTATCCCGAAACGCTCTGGGCCATGGGCGACCTCGCGAGCAGCTACTGGAGCACAGGCCGGCGCGAGGAAGCCATCGCGCTGGGCGAGAAAACCGCCGCGCTCATGCGCAAGGTGATGGAGCCCCAGCACCCGTGGACGGCCACCATGGAGAGCCGCCTCGCCGGGTGGAAAGCCGGGCGCGCCGGAAAGCCGGACTCCGCCGAGGCGCTCTGCCGCGCGGGGAAATTTGCCGAGGCGGCGCAGGCCACCCGCGAGGTCATCGAGAAGCGCGGCGCTGAACTCGGGAAAGACGAATCCATCGAGCGCATGATCCTCGCCGCCACGCTGCTCGCCGCGAGCGACCGCGAGGGCTACCGCGCTGCCTGCGCAGACGCCGCCCGCCGCTTCCGGGAGACGACCGAGCCGGACCACGCCGAGCGCGTCGCCAAGATTTGCCTGCTCACCTCGGACTCCGGCGTGGATGCCACGACCCTCGCCGCCTTCATCGCCTCCGCGCAAACTGTCGGTCAGCCTTGGAAGCAACTGCTCAACGCTCTCGCCGAATACCGCCTCGGCCATTGGGACACCGCCGCCGATTGGGCGGCGCAAACCCGCGCCTACGTCCCGCCCGACGAAAGCGCCACCGCCACCGCCGACGCCATCCGCGCCATGGCCGAGCATCAGCGCAAACACCCCGCCGAGAGCAAAGCCGCGCTCGAAGCCGCCAAAACCGCCATCGCCGCCCACTGGCCCGTCGGCACCGATGGCGGCTGGCACAACTGGCTCATCGCCGACCTCCTCGCGAAGGAGGCCGGGGCGCTGCTGAAGTAGGGTCGAATCCCCGAGAAGACCGCCGCGGAGTTCTGGAAGGACTACGACACCCAAGGCTGGCTGCGGGCGCTGCGCGCAACGGGCGTCGCGATCAAGAGCGCCAATCAACTGCCCGACGGCACCTGGGACGTGAACCTCGGTGACGCGGCGATCACCGACCTCAAGCTGCTCAGCGGCGCACCGATCAGCATCCTGAAAGCGGGCAACACCGCCATCACCGATCTGGCCCCGCTGCGTGGCATGGCGCTCAAGGACCTCCGCTGCTTCAACACCAAGGTCGCCGACCTGAGTACGCTCCAAGGAATGCCGCTGAAGCATTTGCAGGTGAGTGGAACCCCGGTGACCGACCTCGCGCCCCTGCGCGGAATGCGCCTCATCCCCCTCGCGCTTCACAACTGCCCCCAACTCACCGACCTCACGCCGCTCGCCGAAGCGAAGACCCTCACGAGACTTACCCTCCCGCCGAACGCGAAGGACATCGAGTTCCTCCGCACCTTCCCCAAGCTCGAACGCCTCGGCACCAACGACGCCAAGACCGGAGGCGGCCTCCCCGGCCAGCCCGTGGCGGAATTTTGGAAAGAGTGGGATGCGAAGAAGAAGTAGGCGGCGCCGGGCGGGATATTTTCGTTTCGCCACCGGGGCCGTCGCCCGGTAGCACTCGCCCGTGGCCGACCTCACGCTGCTCCTCGACGCCCTGCACCGCGGCGAACCCGACGCCGCCGGGGCGCTGCTCGCGCAGGTCTATGCCGAGTTGCGCCAGCTCGCCCGCGCGAAGATGGCACGCGAGCAACCGGGGCACACGCTCCAGCCAACGGCGCTCGTTCACGAAGCGTGGTTGCGACTCGGCGATCAGACCTTTGAAAACCGCACGCACTTTTTCAGCGCCGCCGCCGAGGCCATGCGCCGCATCCTCATCGACCGCGCCCGCCGCAAACTCGCCGCCCGCCACGGCGGCGGCGCGGAGCATGTCGGTGTGGACGAAATCGAAATCGCCGCGCCGACGCAAAAGGACGACGAACTCCTCGCCGTCCACGAAGCCCTCGACAAGCTCGCCGCGCACGACCCGCGCAAAGCCGAACTCGTGAAGCTGCGCTACTTCGCCGGCCTCTCGATCGACGAAGCCGCCGACGTGCTCGGCATCTCCGCCCCGACCGCCAAACGCGACTGGACCTACGCCCGCGCGTGGCTCTTCCGCGAGATCAACACGCAACGACAACGGTGCGAGTAACGATCCATCGCGTCCCGCATCGAGATCGCTGAATGCGTGCTACGGCCGAAGCGATGCGAAATCGACGGCGTAGAGGTGGAAAAAAACGCGGTTGCCGGACGAGGGAGGGATCGCGACTTCGGTGAGGAATGGCGGGGCATTGCGTGGATTCTCGGCGAGGATGAGTGCGAGCGGGGTGACGGGGGATGCGACACCGAGCAGCGCGGCGGATGTGCCGATGGTGCGCGAGGCGTCGTCGGCGAGCACCCAGCGCACGCTGCGCGCGCGGAGGATCGCGGCGGCGTCGTCCATTTTCTCGGCGAGATAAAAGTGCGCGGAGTCGACATTGCCGGGCAGGCTTTCGTGCGAACTCCCCGCCACGCCGGGCTGGCCAGACCAGTAAGCGAGCGCGGGTGACATCCACCACGGCGCGAGAAACGGTGAGCGCTCCGGGCCGCGCATTTCCTCCGAGAAACGCCTCAGCAGCGTGACCTCTTGCACTTCCAGCGCCGTCTGTTTTTCCTGCTCGAAGGAAGGATGCAGCCGATCATCCCACTCGCGGGCCATCGGCCACAGCGCGAGGAAGAGCAGCGCGAAGGCGATCCAGCGGCGACGGAAGACGCCGATCATCCACGGCAGACAAAACGCGAACACGAGCGCGAGGAAATAACCCCATCGCACCTGCCAGAGCGTGAGTGCAAAGACGACGACGAGCAGCGCGCAAAGTGCCCACGCGCGGCGGTCCCGCCGCCCCGCGATAAAGAGCAGGACAGGCGCGGGGAGGATCGCGAAGGTCATCCAGCGGTAGAGGAGCGGATCGAGCGGATCGACGTGCGCGAGTTCGCCGATGGTGGATTTCCAATTCGCGAAATACTCGCGCATCGCGGCGTCGGGCCACGCGATGCGCCAGCCTTCCAGAAGCAACGAGCCGCCGAGGATCGCGGCGAAGGCGATCCATCCGGCGCGCAGCGCGGGCGCGTTGAAACGGCGGCGATCGAAGCCAAACCACAGCGCAAGCACGACGACGAGCAGGATGAGCGGTTCGTAAAGCGAAACCCACAACGCCAACGCCCAGGCGACACCAGCAATGACACCCCACGTGCGCGACAACGTCGTCGCCAGCGCAAGCTCGGCGGCGAGCGCGACCGCGAGAAGCACGAGGAGGAGCGACTGATGGTCCGGGCGGCCGAGCAGCGTGCCGTGAACGAGGATGGGCGACACCGCAAAAAACAGCGCCACGACCAGGCTCGCGCCCGGCGCCACCGCCCGCGCCCAGCACGCAAGAAACACACACGCCAGAACGCCGAGCAACGGCGACACCAGGGCGCCTGCGAGATCGAGCGTCTGATCGCGCAGGATGCTCGTCTTTCCCGAATCCAAAACGCCGAAGCAGCCATCCAGCACGCCCTTTCCGGCAACGATGAGCCAGTCCAACGGCGCCGTCGTGTGCGGGGTGATGCCCGCCGGCCAGTTTTCGAAATCATGATGTTTGATGATCCAAGGACCGCCGTTCGCGATCGAAGCGGCGCGCGTCATTCGCGAGTAACAATCGGCGTCGGCGAAGTAGATGCGACCTTCGGCGAAAACGGTCCGGAGATTCCAGCACCGCGCGACGAAAGCGAGGGCGCAAATGGCGGCGAGCGCGATGAACCAGAGGGCGCGTTTCACGAACGCGGATTGATTCGCATCCCGGGGACCGTGTCCACCCATATCTTGTGGTCGCCCGCCAAGTGACCCCCAAGATTTAGCGGAAATGGGTCTAAAACCCGCCAAAAAACCCCTTGTGACGCATACCCCCTACCCTTAGAGTCAGCACTCTTATTTTCCCTCTCTCCGATATGGCTGAATCCGACTCCCCGAAAGCACCCAAAAAAACCGATTACAACGCCGACGATCTCAGTTCGCTGAAGGGTCTGGAAGCGGTCCGGAAGAAGCCCGGAATGTACATCGGCGGAACGGATGAACGGGCGCTGCATCATTGCGTGTCGGAGGTGCTCGACAACTCAGTCGATGAATTCCTCGCCGGGCACTGCGACCACATCGACGTCACGATCCACAGCGACGGGTCGATTTCGATCCGCGACAATGGTCGCGGCATCCCGGTGGACATCAACAAAGAGGAGGGCATCCCCGGCGTCGAGCTCGTGCTCACGCGGTTGCACTCCGGCGGAAAATATGGCCAGGGCAATTACGAGTACTCCGGCGGCACGCACGGTGTCGGCGCGAAGTGCGTCAACGCGGTCAGCGAGTGGTTCAAGGTGGAAGTCACGCGCGACGGGAAGATCCACGCGAT
>JAYTDO010000134.1:0-2391 GCA_043735935.1 Chthoniobacteraceae bacterium | reverse complement strand
GGCGTGGCGCAGGCCGGGCTTTTGCACATGCAGCAGCATCGCGTTGAAGGGCGCAAAATTGCGGAGCCGCTTGGTGAACTCCAGCAGTTCGAGGTAATCCTTGCTGGTCTTGTAGAGGCGCGATTCCTCCAGCAGTTGGTCCAGGAGCGAGCGCGCGGCCTCTTCCTCGAACATCTCAAGCTGGTCGTCCGACTTGCTCATAACCCGAGGATTCGCTGCGCGAGCAGCCAGTCTTTTCTGCTTGGCGTCAAGACGGGCGCGCTCACGGCGTGCCTATGCCGGCGGTGCGAAGATGCAGCCGCGAGTGTTGGCGGGTTTGCTGAGAAGTTTCGCCTTGGCCTTCTGCTGCTTCTCGGGGAAAGCCCGGAAGTCCACGACGACATGCTCGGCGTTGTCGGGCAGCGGGTCGTCCAGTGCGGGCAAGTCAAGGTCTGCCGCTTCCATCACCGTGATGGACCACACCCCGGCGGAGGCGCAGTTCGGCTTCGCCACAAACCGCTTCCACGATGCCTCGGGCGCCACACGGTCGCCGTCATCCAGCGACAGCAGCCCCTCGTCTTTTGGAAACGGCCAGAACGCGATGCTGGCGGCGGTGCCGTCTTCCTTCACCCAGCTTGGATGAACCTGTCGGAGTAAGTGCGTAGCCGCCTGCATAGCCTTGTGGAATCAGACAAAGCGCCGCACGAATTCATAGACCGCGGCGAAGTCGGCCGGATCGTTCAGCGCCCGGTCTTCGTCGGTCGTCTCCTTGGTGTTCGTGTTCGTCGCTTGGAGTTCGCAGCGCCGGTCGGGCAGCGGGAATTCTGCCGACACCATCCAATCGCCAATCGACCATTCGAGGAACACTCCGCCGGTCGGAGTCGGGCAGACAAAGGGGAACGCGAGGTCAGCGGGGAAGGAAACGACGAGCTGGTCGGCGAGCCATTCCGTGTCGGCTTGCGCCGGGGCTTTCCCAGCGCCCTCCATCCAGCCGTCTTTGATGTTGGCGAGCGCCTCGAATTGCGCGCCGAGCGCATGGTTCGGGCTGATTTCGAGATGTTCCGTGGCACTCACTTTTTGCAGCTTGTCGTAGGCGTCAAAAACACCGACGCCGCGCAGCGTCGCCCGTGTCCTCACCACGCCTGCCGCCTGCCGCACGAGTGTTTCGATTGTCGGTGAAAATGGTGCGATGGCCGCGGAACCGTCGTCGAGACGCAGGCGGAACGTCTGCCTGGCCCAATCCACTTCCTCCACCGCCCCGGCGCGCTCGACTTCGCGCAGGTAGGTTTTCTGCGCGGCCAGCACCAGTTTCTTGCGCCGCTCCGGGTTGAGCACCGCGCGCGCCGGGGCCGCCTCGCGGGCGAGGTCCACCGATTCGCCCTCGCGCAGGGATCGGCCCACGACGTTGAAGTAGTCGAGCAGATGCCGCGGGAAGGCGTCGGGCAGCGGGCGGTCTTCCGCTGCGGCCTGCACACAGTCGGCGATGACATCGCGAGCTTGCTCGAAATACGGACTGTGGCCGCCACCTGGTAGCAGCAGACCGGCGGCGGCGACCCACGAGAGCAGCGGCTTGGCGCTGCCTTCATCCACGCGCTCCAGGTGCAGGCTGAACTCCTGCTCGAATCCTCTCGGCACCCGCTGGCGACCTTCATGACTGCGCATGTAGAGGTGTTTCGCCACCTCGACGACCAGTTCCTCATACGCTGCGAGGTCGCGCGCCACCTCGACGGGCAGCGTGTGCTCGTCGAAGCGCGGCCCGGTAAAGCGCGGCTTGAGGAATTCGGTTTTCATCGGCGGGGGGCTTTGTCGTGCATCGGTGGGTTTCGTTCAATCCTTAGCATGGACCGGGCGCATTTGCTCACGCAGCGTTGCCTTGGATGAGGGCGACTTCCTCCGGTGTCAGGCCGTAGAGGCGGAAGACGTGGGTGTCGCTCTCCACTTCCAGCGCCGCCACCGTCGCGGCGTCGCCCGCGCGCTTCGCGGCAAGAATGCGGTCCACCAGCGCGCTCAGCGTGGCTTGCTCGGCGGGCGAAATCACCGGGATTGGGAGTGATTTCCAATCATCGGGGAAGAGATGAATGTTGCTCCGGCGATGTTTCATCAAGTAGCGGCGCGCGACTTTGGAGTTCATCACCGCGACGAGATACTTGGCGTCGAAGCCGCGGCTCAAAGCTTCGAGCTTGCGACGGTCTGGCAAGTCGTCGCCCGGCTTTGATTCATCCGAATAACGGGCGCTCTTTTTGAGCGAGCGGTTACGGACACCCTTCAAGTAATGCCACGGCACGAACGACCATGCGGAGTGGTTGTGAAAGAGCTGGGCGTCGTCGTAGATGACGGTGAGCGAGTCCACACCTGCTGCCATATCAACGGAAGTCAGCTTTTCCTTTGCCTCGTAAAGCTCCGGGAACGTCT
>JAYTDO010000133.1:0-4799 GCA_043735935.1 Chthoniobacteraceae bacterium | reverse complement strand
AACCTCACGGCCATATGGTCAGCCGCACGACCGACGACTACGAGGCCATGGTCCTCGCCGGGTGTCGCGCGGTTTGTGAGCCGGCGTTTTGGGCGGGGTACGACCGGAGCGGGGTGCAGGGGTTTTACGATTATTTCTGCCAGCTCACGGACTATGAGCCGAAGCGGGCGGCGAAGTTTGGGCTGCCGCATTTCACCTGGCTGTGCATCAACCCGAAGGAGTCGGAGGACATGGTGCTGGCGAAGGAAGTCATGGCATTGATCCCGCAGTTTCTCGACCGGCCCAATGTGCTCGGCATCGGCGAAATCGGGCTGAACAAAAACACGCGCAACGAGCTGCAAATCCTCGAACGGCACATCGACCTCGCGGCGCGGCACGACCAGCTCATCCTCGTCCACACGCCGCACCTGGAGGACAAGCACAAGGGCACGCGGCTGATCCTCGATGCGATCAAAGCGGACACGCGCATCGAGCCCGCGCGCGTCATCATTGATCACGTCGAGGAACACACCATTCAGATGGTTCTCGACGAGGGTTTTTGGGCGGGCATCACGCTTTACCCTGAGTCGAAAACCACGCCGCCCCGCGCGATCGACATGTTTGAAGTGTACGGAGGCCAGCGCGTGTGGCTGAACAGCGCGTGCGACTGGGGCCGGAGCGATCCGCTGGCGGTGCCGAAGACCGCCATCGAGATGCGCCGCCGCGGGCACAGCGACGAGACCATCGACCAGCTCGTTTTTCAAAACCCGATTCGCTTTCTCGCGCAGAACCCGCGGTTCACGATTCGTTGAGGCGCGGCGTGATGAAAGTCTCCCTCGCCTACGGTCGCGGTCATTTGGATGTCGAGCTTCCGGCGGAGCGCACCACGGTCATCGAGCCCGCACCGCAGCCCGGTCTCGCGGATGAAAAGGCGGCGGTGCTCGCGGCGCTGGCGCAGCCGATTGGCGTGGGGCCGCTGGCGGATTCGATCAGCGCGCGGGTGAAGATTTGCATCGTCCACACGGACATCACGCGGGCGACGCCGAACGACCGGCTGATGCCGTGGCTGCTCGGGTATTTGGAAAGCGCGGGTGCGGCGCGGGAAAACATCACGCTGCTCAACGGGCTCGGCACGCACCGGCTCAATACGCGGGCGGAGCTGGAGCAGATGCTCACGCCGGAGGTGGTCGCCAATTACCGCTGCCTCAATCACGAGCCGGAAAATCGCGCGGCGCATGTGCAACTCGGCGTCACGAAGACGGGCACGCCCGCGCTGCTCAACCGGCACCTCGTCGAGGCCGATGTGCGCATCATCACCGGCTTCATCGAGCCGCATTTTTTTGCCGGATTCAGCGGCGGGCCGAAAGGCATCATGCCCGGCGTCGCCGCGCTGGAGACGGTGATGAGCAATCACGGTGCGCACCACATCGGCAGTCCGCGCGCGGCGTTCGGCATCACCGAGGGCAATCCGCTGTGGGAGGAAATGCGCGACATCGCCCTGCGCGCCGGGCCGAGCTTTCTGCTCAATGTCGCGCTCAATGAGCGGCGTGAGATCACCGGCGTCTTTGCGGGCGACCTCATTGCCGCGCACAAAGTCGGCATCGAATTTGTCCGCGCGAGCGCGATGCAGCGCGTGGCCGAGCCGTTCGACATCGTGCTCACGACAAACAGCGGCTACCCGCTCGATATGAATCTTTACCAGGCCGTGAAGGGCATGGCCGCCGCCGCGCGCATCGTCCGCGATGGCGGCACGATCATCCTCGCCGCCGAGTGCGCGGAAGGCGTGCCGGCTGGCAGCCCCCATGAACGCTTGCTCCGCAGCGTGCCCGATGGCGAAGCCCTGCTCGCCAAACTCGCCGCGCCCGGCTTTCTCCACGCCGAGCAATGGCAGGGCCAGATCCAGTCGCTCATCCAGCGCCGCGCGGAAATCCACCTCCACAGCGCGCTGCCCGCCGAAACCATCCGTGCCGCGCATCTCATCCCGTGCGCCGACATCGCGGCGACGGTCGCACAAAAACTCGCGGCGCTGCCCGCGACCGCGCGCGTCGCCGTTCTGCCGCAAGGCCCGCTGACGATTCCGTATCTCGCGAGCTAGTCGGCGATTGACAGGCGCACGAGTAAGACGAAATCTTACGTCCGTGAAAACCATCGTTTCATCCAAAGGCCAGGTCGTCCTCCCGGCGGCTCTGCGCGAGCGCGACCGGGTCGTCACCGGGCAGAAGTTCGACATCGAGCGGATCGACGCCGGGCATTATCTCCTCAAGCGCCAGCCCGTACCGGACAACGACGGCCTCGTGGACTGGCTGCTCGCCTGCCCGGAGAAGGACTGGTTCCAGCCCGTCGTCTCGGAATCCACCGACGCGCTGTGAAATACCTCGTGGACGCAAATGTCCTGAGCGAGCCGACCAAGCCCGCGCCCGACGCCCGCGTGGTGGACTGGCTCCGCCGCCACGAGCGCGAACTCGCCGTGAACCCGATCATCCTCGGCGAACTCGAATACGGCATTCTGCTCCTCCCCGCCAGCCGCCGCCGCATCCGGCTGGAGCACTGGTTCACCACCGGCGTCCAGCGCCTCCGCGTCCTCGACTTCGACACCGCCACGGCTGCCGCATGGGCCCGCCTCCTCGCCCGGCTGAAAAAGAAAGGTCGCGCCATGCCCATCAAAGACAGCCTCATCGCCGCCACCGCCCTCGCGCACGGACTCAGCGTGGCGACGCGGAACACAACGGATTTTCAAAACGCTGGAGTTGCTGTGCAAAATCCATTCACTTCGTCATACGATCCCACGCAATGAACTACTGGCTCGACCTATTCACTGGCACGTCTTGGAATGAATTTTTGCAAGACGGTGCAAAAGTTTCCGGATTTAGCAATCGCATGCGCAATGCTGTAAGCCGGATCGCACCGGGCGATGTTTTGCTTTGTTACCTAACCGGCGTAATGCGATGGGTCGGTGCGCTCGAAGTCATTGGTCATTCGAAGGACTCGCGCCGTATTTGGAAAGATGCGGAATTCCCATCTCGTCTTGCGGTAAAACCTCTCGTTGCTTTGTCTCCTGAACATGGCGTCCCGATGCAGGACTTGGAGGGTAAAATGGATTTCTATTCTGGGTCCAAAGACCGAGGAAAATTCAAGGGCTTCATTCGGATGAGCCCAAATCAGTTCAAGGTGGCTGGCGATGGTGCGTGCATTCTCGGACTGTTGCGCAAGGCGGAGAAGCAGCCGGTAGCTCGGCCGGTGGACGCGAAGAAACTGGCGCGTAGGCCTTTCTTCAAGGCCGAACGCAAGAAGGGAAAGCAACTTGTGCCTGCCGTCGTAAGCGTCCCCGAAGCCGATGAAGACGACGTGCAAGCCACAGGTGAAGGCAAGCCGGCGACTGTTCCTACGACCCGGCATACAGAGATTCAACACGCGCTTATGGAACTCGGAGCCGACATGGGTTTCGATGTGTGGGTTGCTAAGAACGACAGATCAAGAACATGGGAAGGAGTGGCGCTAGGCAGGATGCCACGAGTCGTCGATGAGTTGCCGACGCAGTTTAACGAAGCTACGAACCGAACCATCGAGTTGATTGATGTCCTCTGGCTGAAGGGCAACTCAATCGTCGCCGCGTTCGAGGTGGAATGCACAACGGCAGTTTATTCCGGGCTTCTTCGCATGAGCGATCTACTGGCACTTCAGCCGAACCTCGAAATCGATCTTTTCCTCGTAGCTCCTGATGAACGTCGAGACAAAGTGGAGCAGGAAATCCGTCGCCCAACCTTCTCGCTACGCGAAAAACCGCTGGCCGAAATTTGCGGCTTCCTCGGTTTCGGAAACTTCACTGAAAAGCTCAATGGGATTCGCAAGCTCGGCCTAGCATCCTCGCTCAAGCCCGACTTCCTCGCCAAGGCAGCACAGTATTTCACCGAAGAGGCTGAATAGATTTTCCGCCTCGTAACCGTGGTGCGGGCATCGCTAGCCGTGCGGGTCGTCTTTGGGACGATCCAATTCTTCGCCGCCGTCGAGCTGCTCGAACTCGGCGAAGTGATCGGGGCGGAGGGGTTCGCTGATGCGGTATTCTTCGCCGAACCATTTGCCGAGATCGATCATCTGGCAGCGCGTGGAGCAGAACGGGCCGGTGGGTTCGGTGAAATACTCCGTCGGCTTGCCGCAGGTGGCGCAGGGGATTTCGCGTTTCGCGTTCACGCTCAAAGTGCCCACACGGTTTTGCCGGCGACGATGGTGCGGACGGCGCGGCCTTTCAGCTCCCAGCCGTGGAAGGGAGTGTTGCGGCTGCGGGAGAAGCTTTGCTCTTTGTCCACAGTCCATTCGAGATCGGGATTGATGAGAGTCACGTCGGCGGGTGCGCCGGGGCTGAGGGTGCCGCGGTCGAGGCGGAGGAGGCGGGCGGGCTCGATGGTGAACATCTCGATGAGGCGCGCGAGGGAGATGGCTTTCTTTTTGTGAACGAGGAGGTCGAGGAAAAGGCCAAGCTCGGTTTCGAGGCCGAGGATGCCGAAGGGCGCGAGGTCGAACTCGACTTCCTTTTCGTAGTTGCAGTGCGGCGCGTGGTCGCTGGCGAGGATGGTGATGGTGCCGTCGGCGACGCCTTCGACGAGGAGGTCGATGTCGCGCTGCGTGCGCAGCGGCGGGTTCATTTTGAAATTCGTGTCGAAGCCGCGGATGGACTCGTCGGTGAGGGCGATGTGGTGCGGGCAGATTTCGCCGCTGAGCGGGACGCCGCGGGCGCGCGCTTCGCGCAAAAGGCGGACGCTGCCGCCGCTGCTGAGGTGCTGGCAGTGGATGGGCGTGCCGGTGAGTTCGGCGAGCAGGGCGTT
>JAYTDO010000132.1:0-2866 GCA_043735935.1 Chthoniobacteraceae bacterium | reverse complement strand
GGATCGATGATGAACTGGTTCCACACGTTCTCGATGGCGATGATGCACTTGGCCTTTTCGGCGTCGGGCAGGGCGCGTTTGATGTTCTCGATCGAGCGCTTCCAGCAGTCGTCGTAGCTGACCTGTTTGTTGACCACGCCGGGGACGAGCAGCATCCTCGGGCAGCCGAGTTCGGCCGCGTCGGCGAGGGCGAGGCGGAGTCCTTTGAGGCCCGCTTCCACCACTGCGGGATCGGGCGAACTCAACGGCTTGCCCCAATGCGTCGAGCAAATGATTCCCGCGATTTCGAGGCCGCTGGATTCCTTTGCTTTGATGAGTTCATCGAGCGGGATGGCGTCCGGGCGGTTCAATTCGAGCCCGTCGAAGCCCGCATCCTTCGCCATTTTGAACCGATCCGCGACGGTCAGACCGTCGGCTTTAATCATGCCGAGATTGACGGCTTTTTTTAGGGGCCGCTTTTTCGGAGCGTCCTGCGAACGGGCAAGCGGAGCGATGGTCCCCGCGACGAGCGCGGCGCCGGTGGTTTGGATGAATGCGCGACGGTCCATGGATTATTCGGGAAGCGGAGGTGAAGGGTGATTGAGACTGGTGAGATACGCGAGGCCACCAAAAACGAACAGGACCAGCACACCGCAGAGGATGGCGAATGCTGCAAGGATCAGGCTCGCCTGACAGAACGATTTTTTGCTGGGCTGCGTCGTCTCCGAGAACGCCCACACAATCTGCATGATGATGCCGACCATGGGGATGGCGAGGACGATGAAGGTGACGATCCAGTCGCCGATGCTCATCGGCCTGTTTTCTTGCGTTTGCATCTGGGAACCTTGTGGCAGCGAGACTGTCGGCGGCTAGACGATTTTCGTTCGGCCCGGAATCGCGACAGGAGGCGTGGGAAGAGTCATTTTCCAGTCGAGCTTTTCCTGGGGCCGCAGGTCTTCCTTCGCGTTGGTGGCTTCTTCCCAGGTAATGACCTGACCGGTGTAGCCCGCCATGCGTCCCATGATGCCGACCATGGTGGAATGAGCGATATTTTCGCCCAGATTGAACGGCTTCCCTGCGCGCAGCGATGCGAAGTATTCGTTGTGTTCGGTCTGGTACATATCGGCTTTTTCGCCGTCATATTTCCAATCTTTGCCGTCGAGCGTCTTGTAGCTCTGGCTGCGGAAGGCGACGATCCGGCCCGTTCCCTTGGTCCCAAAGAGGCGCTCGCCGCTGTCGCTCCAGGTCCCCGCCTGCTGCCGGCAGAAAATCGTACCCATGCGGTCGTTGTCGAATTCGTAGCAAACGCCGAAGTGATCGTAGACGTGTCCGTATTGCTCCTCGGTCCGCTGTTGGCGACCGGCGACCGACCACGCGCGGATCGGTGTCGCATCCTGAAATGACCACAGCATTTTATCGACGCTGTGAATGGCCTGCTCGACGAGGTGGTCGCCGGAAAGCCACGTGTAGTAGAGCCAGTTCCGGAGCTGGTATTCGAGATCCGTCCATTCGGGCTTGCGCTCCTTGACCCAGGGTGAACTGCCCATATAAGCGCCGTAAACCGAACGCACATCGCCGATCTCGCCGGCGTGCACGCGCTTGAAAAATTCGCGTTCACCGTTCGCGAACCGATAGCAGAAGCCGGAAAGCAGCCCCAGGCCCTTCGCCTTTCCCTGAGCGGCAGCGGCGAGAAAACGCTTCACGCCGGCGGCGTCCGTCGCACAGGGCTTCTCGCAAAAAGTGTGTTTGCCTGCGTCCACGCACTTTTGAAGGTGCTCGGGACGAAATCCGGGAGGCGTGGTGAGGAGGACGATATCAACGTCTGGCATCGCACAGATTTTGTCGATCGCATCGAAGCCAATGAATCGATTTTCTGCCGGCACGTTCACCTTCTCGCGATGCGTCGATTCGAGATTCTTCAAAGCACCTTCAAGCCGATCGGGAAAGACGTCGCCCGCGGCGACAAGCACGACGTCGGAATCGGCGCTCAACGCTTGCGCCGCGGCACCCGAGCCTCGCCCGCCGCAACCGACCAACGCGATCCGGAGCGTCTTCGTCACCGGCGCACCCCGAATGATGGCAGGCGCACCTGCCAGGACAGCGCCGCCGAGGGAGACTGCGGCGGACTTTCCGAGGAACGAACGGCGGGAAATGGAGTTGGCGAATGTGTTGTTCATATGAGGTTATTTGTCTAAAAGACTGATTTTGGTGGCGGCAGGCTAACAGTCGAGATTGCGCTGTAAAGGGGGAATATCGCTTGTGGTAGGTGCCAGTCGCTGGTTAAACCAAACCCCGATTCCCACATCAATCTTAGCCTGAACACATGAATCACTTCCGTATTTCAAATCACGCCGCCCGCCTCGCCATTGCCCCTCTTTCCATCGCCGCGCTAGCCCTGTTCGTCGGGTGTCAAACTGAAGCCATCGGGGTCGGTGGTGCGAAGGAAAACCGCGCCGCGCGTCTTGTGGGAGAGTGGATTTCCCCGAGCAATCCGAATGATTACCTCGTTTTTAAGCCCGATCCGATGGAAACGAAGATGGGTCGCGTCTTGGGATTGGAAAACTACGACAACTATCGCATCACCGGTCTGAGCGCGGTATCGCCGAATCTCACTTTGGAATTGAGCTCGCGCGACGAGGCCTGGGAGGAACGAAAGGCGAATTGCACGATCGCCTTTCTCAAGGACGGCGTAGGGATCAACGTGACTCTGCCTCCCGCCATGGAAGGCGCTCGGCCGATCACCCGTTATTACAAGCGCAGCTCATCCTTCTGAGGAAGGTTTCCCCGTTGAGCGCCGACGCGCGACTTCGCGAACTCCAGATCGTTCTCCCGCCGGCGCCGAAGCCGATGGGCGTTTACCGTCCGATCGTACTGGTGCAAAACTTGG
>JAYTDO010000131.1:0-1765 GCA_043735935.1 Chthoniobacteraceae bacterium | reverse complement strand
GCCACCCGCCCGGCCCGCGCCGCGAGCACCTCGCCATGCCAGACGGGCGAAGGCACGCCTTCGGGCAAATGACAAAGATCATCCCAAAGCTCCTCCATCACGCGGAGCTTGGCGGGACGGCTCATCTTGCTCAGGGGTAAAGTCGTCGCGGCGCTCATGGGCCGAAGCTACCGGGCCAGCCCCGTTTCGCAAGGCTGCTCACCGGCCTTTTTCCACCCTCGTAGCCAAGTTGAGGACTTGGCCACGCCGAATTTGCGCGGGGAAGCTGAGCTTCGCGGTGATGGACGGGACCGCCTGGAGCCAGTGCGGCGGCGCGTGAACCCGGCCACCCCACCCCGCGCGATGGAATTGCCTCCCGCTAGAATGGATTACAGCCCCAGTTCCTTTGCGGCCTGGCGCAAGGAAGTGCCGGGCTTGCCCGCGTTGCGCTTGCGGGCGGCGGCCAGCTCGCGGCGGTCTTCAAGGTCTTCCAGCGTGGCCTTTAATTCGCGCAGCACCGCTTTTCCGCGGCGGATTTGTTTGTCGATGTCCACCACGGCGGGCTTGGATTTGGGAAGCGCAGAACTCATCGGTAAATGTCCTTTCGATTGCCCACAGCGTAGATCGTCACCGTCCGGCCTTCGAGTGCAAAAAGCACCCGATGGTCGCCCACCCGCAAACGGTATTCGTTGCGCGAACCTTTGAGCTTTTTCACGTTGCCCGCCAGGTCTTCCTCCAGCAGGAACAGCTTGTGCCCGATCTCCCGGCGCAATGCCAGCGGCAGGGCGTGCAGCCCTGCTTTGACTTCGTCGGTGAAAATGACGGAGTAACGCACAGGAAGCCGCCTAACCGTTTTAACCTTCGTTGCCAAGTCGAGGACTCAACGATGTTTGCGCGGGTAAGCTGAGCTTCGTGGTGAGGGGCGGGACTGCCTGGAGCCAGTGCGGCGGCGCGTGAACCCGAGCACCCCACCCCGCGCCATGGAGCCGAACGCAGCAATCCGTCCCCTCTCGCTTTTCCTCAAATCATGGAGGCAGCGGCAGGGATTTTGATTTCGAGGGACATGGAGGAATCTTGAATTCTGATTTTGGAAGTAAGGTGCCCGTGGTCTGATTCGGCGGCGAATACTGAATCGGGAATTTAAAATGCCGAATGGAAAATTTGGCGCCGGGTCATTTTGAAAAGACGACGCCCGGCGGAGCGCGGTTCAGGAGCCGTTCCCAACGGAAGTGCCCGGGACAAATTCCGAGAACGCCGGCCAGAAAATGTTTGGCACCGCGGAGCGGAGAGACATGCTCCAAAAAATGAAAACTTGGAATTACTCGATCACCGCCAATCAACACGAGACGGCGCAGGAAACCGAACTTCCGAACCTCGTCACCGGCGGGATTCTCGATAAATCCACGCTCGTCTGGACCGACGGCATGGCGGCGTGGGAGCCCGCCGGGAAGGCGCTGCCGCACCTTTTCGCCAGCGACGCAGTGACCGCCGGACCGCCGCCGCTGCCTGCGACGCCCGCCGCCGCCGCCAGCAAGCGCTCGCATGAGATCGACTTTGAGATTCATGGCGACGACCTCCAGATGGTGGAAGTCGAACTCGACCCCGGCGAGACCGTCATCGCCGAGGCGGGCGGCATGTGTTTCATGGAGGAAAATATCGAGTTCGAGACCCGCATGGGCGACGGCTCTTCGCCGGGCGGCGGATTCTTTGGCGCGCTGAAAAGCGTCGGCAAGCGCGTCCTCACCGGCGAGTCGCTCTTCATGACGCACTTCACGAACCGCGGCGG
>JAYTDO010000130.1:0-5137 GCA_043735935.1 Chthoniobacteraceae bacterium | reverse complement strand
AGGCTTCGTGTCGGCCAAGTGGGTTGGTGCCGCCTCGCTGGCGCTCGCCCCCGCTCAATCGGCGCGGTGCCTGGGAAGGAGAGAGAAAGGTGTTCCCTTGCTGCTCGGCGCTGCGCGCCTGTGCTGCGCTGAGGCGGGTTGCTAGCGGGACTTCCCGCGCTGTTTGGCCATGAGCAGGGCGAACGCTTCGTCGGCGGATTCTTGAAGGGTTTGCCCTCTGGCGAGGATGGCGTCACGCCATTCGGTTTTGATCCAAAGCTCCACGGCAACACGGCCTGCTTCACGTTTCTTTTCGCGATGACGACGCACGCGCTCCCGTGCCTGTTCGGCCGGTGTGAGTTGCGAGGTCTTCGGTCGGCCAGGACCACGCTTTTCGGGTTTGGCTTTCGGGTGCGAGGAGCGAGGCATTACCGTCACTAGATACGTGCGGCATCAAGCCGCTTCCAGCGCAAAGTTTCTTTGTGAAAACCACATCATTTCCTTGCAATAACGTATCTAGTAACCTATATGTAAAGGGTAGCAATTAACCGAGGGCGCCACTCGTTAAACGGCATTTTCAAAATGAACCAATCGAACCTAATCCTCCACTGCGGCGCGGCGAAAGCCGACCGTGAGCAACTCGCCCACGTCTGCACCCCGGATGGAGACAATACATGGTGCCCCATTCCCCACGAGACGCTCGTCTCGGAGGTGGCGGACGCACTGAACCGCGCGAACATGCGGATCGTCACCGAGGCCCACGGCATGAGCGCCGACGGGGCTCGTTACTTCGGCCTGCTCCAAGTCGCCAATGGCGATGAGCAGGGCGATTATTCTTACGTGCTCGGCTTGCGAAACTCGCACGACAAGCGGTTTCCCGCCGGTCTCGTCGTAGGTTCCGCCGTGTTTGTGTGCGATAATCTCGCCTTCTCCGGTGAGATCAAAATTGCCCGCAAGCATACGCGATTCATCATGCGCGACCTGCCCGGTTTGGTGTCCGGCGCGGTGGGGCAACTCGGCGACCGCTGGCACGAGCAGGCCGAGCGGATCAACGCCTATCGCGGGCATGAACTAACCGACGTTCAGGCACATGACCTCGTGATTCGGGCGCTCGACAACCGGGCAATCACGGTGACGCAAGTTCCGGCGATCCTCCAGGAATGGCGCACGCCAAGGCACCCGGAGTTTGCCGCCGACGGCAAGAGCGCGTGGCGGTTGTTCAACGCGGTGACGGAGGCTGCGAAGGGCAGCGGTCTATGGGCGCTCCCGCAGCGCACGCAGGCGCTCCACGGCCTGCTCGATGGGGAAGTCGGGTTGTTCAGCAAGAGCTAGGCGGTATTGGCATGGGCCGTCGCTCCTCACGAGCGGCGGCCCACTGCCAGACTTGGCAACGAAACCACCAACCGAGGGAGCCACTCGTTAAACGGCACTTCTTTTCATGGCTCGTATTATCTCCATCGTTTTCGACCGCAATGAGCACCCGCTTCGCGCGAACATCCGCACCCGCTTGGGCACGGTCAAAGTTCGCTGGATGGACGTAGTGGGGGATCGTTGCTGGCAAACCAGCGGCATCCTCGACGCTAAGAAGCTGGCCGCGCCAGCCATCGCACGCATTGAGCGCATGGTGGAGCCACGCTGAAATTCATCGCACTCAAAGCGGGATGCTTTCAGCCGGGCTCATCGGCGAAGATGGCTGACAACATTCCAATGGCGTTGCATTGGTGATGCTCCATGATCGATGCCCGCAGCGACCCACTTCCCACAGACCACTGGCAACGAGCCCGGCAGTCAGCCGGTGATTTGGCGCTGCATCTCCCGACGCCAGCACCGGGGACAGCGATCTACCTCTGCACCGAAGGGATCAACCACCGGACGCTCGTCTTGCTGCGAGCGTTTGTGCGTGCGGCAGAGCGCGGGGGTTGCAAGGTGAAGCTGCTCTAAGAACCGCTTGAGCCGATAGCGGCGCCACAACAGCATGGCGGCGGGGCGCGGCCTTTGATTCACTGCGCCATGCTTGTCCTCTTGCTTAGGGCCTGTTCACACTAATATTGACAACAGAGTGAATACGACCTAAAGTGTTGAATGGGAATCACTCAAGAGCAATACGAACGAGTTCAAGACTGCCTGCCCCGCCAGCGTGGCAATGTGAGTTTGAGCAATTTGGCCGTGCTCAACGCCATTTTGTATGTCGCCGAGCAGGGCTGCAAATGGCGCGGGTTGCCCAAGCGCTTTGGACGCTGGCACACGATCTACACGCGGATGAATCGGTGGAGCAAAGGCGGAGTTTTGGAGCGCGTGTTTGAGCGGCTGCAGCGGGAGCAAATCATCCGCATCAAGCTGGAAGCGGTTTCGCTCGACAGCACCATCATCAAGGTGCATCCCGACGGCACGGGGGCGCGAAAAAAAACGGCCCGCAGGCCATCGGAAAAAGTCGCGGAGGCTGGAGCACCAAAATTCATCTGGTTGCCGCGAATGCTTGCTGCGCCTTGAGTTTCGCGCTTTCGCCAGGCCAGGCGGGCGATGCTCCCGAAGGCCGCAAACTGCTCCAGGCTTGGAGATCAGCACCCCGCGGATGCCACCTGATTATGGATCGCGCCTACGAGGGCGATGAGACGCGCCAACTGGCTTTGGACTTGGGCTTCACTCCAGTGGTGCCGCCCAAGAGCAATCGCCTTTCTCCTTGGGAATATGACAAGGAAATGTATCGTCGGCGAAACGAGGTCGAACGTCTCTTTCGCCGACTCAAGGGGTTCCGTCGCATCTTCTCCCGTTTCGAGAAACTCGACGTCATGCTCACGGGCTTCATCCATTTCGCCCTCATCGTGGAGGCGTTCCGATAGTGTGAACAGGCCCTAGCTGCGCCGTCGCGATCCTCGTTTCATTTCTATGTTCCCTGGCGGAGGCCGTGCTCCTCAGTCTGAACTCGATCCGGCTGGAGACCTTGAAGAATGAAGGCAGTCACTTCGCCGCGGCGTGGCTGCGGATGAAGCAGAACGTGGGACGCCCGATCGCAGCGATCCTCATCCTGAATACCGTGGCTCACACCGGCGGCGCGACCGTCGCGGGCGCGGCGTTTGGCGAGCTGTATGGCGAGAGGTGGCTGTGGCTGTTCTCGACCGGGTTCACGCTGGTCGTGCTGTTCGGCACGGAGATTCTGCCGAAGGTGCTGGGCGTCGCCCACGGCGAGCGCCTCGCACCGCTGATCGCGCCGCCGCTGGAAATAGCCACGGTGATTTTGCGTCCGGTGATTTGGATCAGCGAGCTGGTTTCCAAACGGATCGGGGCGGCGGGGCATGACGGGCGGATCACCGCGTCGGACATGATGACGCTGGCGGGCCTGGCGCGGGCGGGCAAGGTGATTGGCCTGGAGCAGGAGACGATCATCCTGAACGCGCTGCGGTTTCATCACACGACGGTGAAGGACGTGATGATCCCGCGCGAGCGGATCGTCTTTTTCCGCAAGGCGCTCCCGATGGAGGAAAATCTCAAGCTGGCCCGCGAGGTCTTGCACACGCGCTATCCGGTGAGCGAGACGGACGGCGTGGATGGGATCGCCGGCTTTGTGAACATCAAGCGGGTGATGGCCGCCAGCCCGGATTTGACGGAGGCGTCGCTCACCCACGCGCTGCGGCCGTTGCTCGCCGTCGTGCCGGAGATGACGCTGCTGGAGCTGAGCCGGCTGCTGGCGGTGAAGAAGCAGCACATGGCGCTGGTGCGCGAGGCGGCGGGCCGGATCATCGGGCTGGTCACGCTCGAAGACGTCGTCAGCGAAGTCATGGGGTATGAATAGTTCACCGGCATCCCGCGGATCGGAAGTGCTGGCCGAACTCGGCGCGCGAGGGTGAGGATGCACGGCGCCATGCGACGCTTCTTGTTCCTCGTCATTTTCGCCGGAGTGCTGGGCGTGCCGGAACTGTTCGCGGCTTCGCTCCCGTCGGACGGCCCGGCGTTTCCGCTGCCGCTGCACTCCTACGCCGATGGCGACCGGACGGGCATTCTCGAAATTCTCCGGCATCGGATCGCGACCGATCCCTTCAATCTGGCGGCGTCGATCATCTTTCTGCTCGCCATCGTGCATACTTTTCTCGCGACGAAATTCACGCATCTCGCCCACCGGTGGCGCGACGAGCACGCCGCGAAGATCCGCACCCAGCCTGGCACCGCGGAGGAGTCGGTTTCGTTCAAGGCGGAGACCATGCACTTCCTCGGCGAGGTCGAGGCCATCTTCGGAATCTGGGTCGTGCCGCTGTTCGTGGCCATCACCGTCTTCAAGGGCTGGCCGGCGGCGGAGAACTACATCAGCCACGGCGTCGTTTTCACCGAGCCGATGTTTGTCGTCGTCATCATGTGCATCGCCGCGACGCGACCGGTGCTGCGCTTCGCCGAGCAGGGGCTGCGGATGTTCGCGAAGCTCGGCGGAGAGCGGCCCGCGGCGTGGTGGCTCTCCATTCTCACCGTCGGTCCGCTGCTCGGCTCCTTCATCACCGAGCCGGCGGCGATGACCATCTGCGCGCTGCTCCTCGCGCGGCAGTTTTACGATCTCAATCCGAGCGTGAAATTCCGCTACGCCACGCTCGGGCTGCTCTTCGTGAATATCTCGGTCGGGGGCACGCTCACGCATTTCGCCGCGCCGCCGGTGCTCATGGTCGCCGCAAAGTGGAACTGGGACACGCCCTTCATGCTCACGCATTTCGGCTGGAAGGCGGTCGTCGGCATCGCGGTCGCGAACCTGATTTATTTCGCCGTCTTCCGCCGCGAGTTCGCGACCCTGCGGCGCCCGGTCGAAGGCGACGGGCAACCACAGCAGTGGAGCGACCGCACCGATCCCGTGCCCGCCTGGGTCACGGCGGTGCATCTTGCTTTCCTCGGCTGGACGGTCTTCACCGCGCATCACCCGGCGCTCTTCATCGGCGGCTTCCTTTTCTTCCTCGCCTTCACCGCAGCCACCGAGCACCACCAGAATCCGCTCAGCCTCAAGCCCGCGCTGCTCGTCGGCTTCTTCCTCGGCGGCCTCGTCATCCACGGCGCACTGCAAGGCTGGTGGATCGAGCCGGTGCTCGCCCGCCTCGGCGAGACGCCGCTGCTGCTCGGCGCGATGGGCCTCACCGCCTTTAACGACAACGCCGCGATCACCTACCTCGCCACGCTCGTGCCGACC
>JAYTDO010000129.1:0-8392 GCA_043735935.1 Chthoniobacteraceae bacterium | reverse complement strand
ACCGCCGGCTTCAACACACCTCGCATCAGCGTGCTTTTTCCAGAACCCGAAATGCCGCTGATCACGCTCAACCGGCCCACCGGGAAACGCACGTCGACGTCCTTCAGGTTATTGAGCCGCGCCCCGCGCACTTCGATCCACTGCTTGACCTCGCCCAGGGGACGTCGCTCACCGCGCGTCGGATGTACCAATGGTTCGCGCAGACATCGCCCGGTCGCCGATTCCTTCACCAGCGTAATTTCGGCAAGACTCCCCACCGCCACGATTTCACCCCCATGGCTGCCCGCCCGCGGTCCGAGGTCGATGATTGTGTCCGCGCGACGCATCGTCTCCTCATCGTGTTCGACGATCACGAGCGAGTTCCCTTTTTTCTTCAAAGCCTCAAGCGTATCGAGCAACGCGTCATTGTCGCTCGGGTGGAGGCCGATCGTCGGTTCATCGAGGACGTAAAGCACCCCGCGCAGATTTGATCCGAGTTGCGCGGCCAGTCGGATACGCTGCGCCTCACCACCACTGAGCGTCTTCGCGGAGCGATCCAGCGCGAGATAATCGAGGCCGACTTTTCCCATGAACGAAAGCCGCTGCGTAATCTCCGGCAGAATATCGGCGGCGATCACTTTTTGCGCGCCGGTGAAGCGGAGCTTTCGCGCCCACTCCAGCATGTCCCTCACCGGCCGCCGACCCGCTTCCCCGATCGTTCTCCCGTCGACTCGCACATGACTCGCAGTCGGATTCAAACGCCCGCCATGACACGCCGCGCACGCGCGCGCCTCGCCTGCATCCAGCGAACCGTGCTGACGCTCCCGATCCATCTCGATCTCGATCGCGGTCTCCAAACGCGGATTGACGTATGCCTTCCACACCTCCCCAAAACCGTGGCATTCCGGGCACCAGCCGTGCGGCGAGTTGAACGAAAACAGCCGCGGATCGAGCTCATCGAACGAATCACCGCACCCGGGGCAGCTCATCTCCGTGCTCAAGACCGTGAGTCGGCCTTTCGCATCGAGAATCTTCGCCACACCCTTCCCGATCTCGAGCGCACGGCGCACCGCCGACGCGTCCTCCCCCACGACCAAATCAATCGTGTGTTCCCGAAACCGCTCCAGCTTTGGAAAACGCGCCGCGGCCTCGATCTTCCCGTCCACGCGCAGCCATTCGAATCCCTGCCGCACCGCCCACTTCGCGACATCGGAATGAAATCCCTTTCGCGCCTTCACCAGCGGCGCCAACACCCGCACCCGCGCTTTGCTCGCCAGCGCTCCCGCGCGTTTCACGCACCCGGCCACGCTTTGTTTTTCGACCGGGAGGTCACACTTGGGACAAAACTGCGTCCCAACTTTCGCGAAAAGCAGACGCAGGAAATGATAGACTTCCGTCACCGTCGCCACGGTCGATTTTCCCCCGCCCCGGGTCATCCGCTGCTCGATGGCCACGGATGGCGGCAGCCCGGAGATCATGTCCACATCAGGTTTCTCAAGCTGCTCCACAAACTGCCGCGCATAAGCCGACATGCTGTCGAGGAATCGCCTCTGGCCTTCGGCAAAGAGAATGTCGAACGCCAGAGTGGACTTTCCCGAACCGCTCAGACCCGTCACGACGACGATCTCATCCCGCGGAATCCGCACCGAAATGTTCTTCAAATTGTGCTCCCTCGCACCGTGGATCTCGATGTGCCGACCGCGCACGGTCCGCGCCGGCTCCTCCGCGACGCGCAACGCAACATCTGCAATCGCGAACGCGCTTTTGTCGCCGCTCAAAACCTGGCGCAAAAATCTGCCCGTGTGTGATTCCTCATGCGCCGCGATCTGCTCAGGCGTCCCGGTCGCCACGACCACTCCGCCGCCCGCCCCCGCCTCGGGTCCGAGGTCGATCACGTAATCCGCGCGTTTGATCACGTCGAGATTATGCTCGATCACGAGGACGCTGTGCCCTTGCTCGACCAGTCGGTCGAATACCCGGACGAGCAGAGCGATGTCATCGAAATGAAGCCCGGTCGTGGGCTCGTCGAAGATCAGCAATGCATTTTTTTGGCTGCGATCGATCAGCCGCTCGACCAGCTTCAAACGCTGCGATTCTCCACCGGAAAGCACGTTGAGCGGTTGCCCAAGCGCGAGGTATCCGAGCCCGACCTCCGCAAGGACCATCAACGGCCCGACGATTTTCTTTAGCCCGAGGTTTTCAAAAAATCGAATCCCCTCGCTCACGGTCATCGAGAGGACGTCGTGGACGGATTTGTCACCGATTCGGACCGCCAGGACGTGGGGTTGAAAGCGGCGCCCGTCGCACTCCGGGCATCGTACGAAGACGTCACTGAGGAACTGCATTTCGATCTTCTCAAATCCCATGCCTCCGCACCGCTCGCAGCGCCCGGCGCCTGAGTTAAACGAGAACGCGCCCGCGGTCAGCCCCTGGCCGAGCGCTTCGGGAGTCGCCGCAAAACATTCGCGGATGACATCGTAAACGCCGAGGTAGACGGCGGGCGTGGAGCGTGGCGTCCGCGAAAGGGGCGATTGATCGACCATCACGACGTGATCCACCCGATCCGCGCCGATCAGCCCACCGCAAGCTCCGGCCGCCTCCTCGCTCGGCAGGCCTTTCGCGCGAAGCAGATTTTCGTAGAGCACCTGATGAACCAGCGTGCTCTTTCCCGAGCCTGAGACTCCGGTCACGCACGCGAAGACACCGACCGGAAAATCCACGTCGATGCCCCGAAGGTTGTGCTCCGTCGCACCTTCCACGCGGAGGAATGCGCGAGGCATCCGACGCTTGGTCGGAACGGCGATCGTCTTGCGCCCTGTCAGGTAATCGCCCGTCAACGAGCCGCGGGTCTTGCAAAGGTCGGCGACGGCGCCGTTGAAGACGAGTTCGCCGCCCCCCTCACCCCGGCCCGGCCCGAGTTCGATGACATTATCGGCAGCGCGCATCACCGCTTCCTCGTGTTCGACCACCAGCAACGTGTTGCCTTTGTCGCGCAGATTTTTCATGACGCGGATCAACCGTCCGGTATCGCGCGGATGCAGTCCGATGCTCGGCTCATCGAGCACGAAGAGCGTATTGACCAATGCCGCGCCGAGGCACGTGGTCAGGTTCACCCGCTCGATCTCCCCGCCGCTGAGCGTCCGTGTCGGGCGATCGAGGCTGAGGTATTCGAGACCGACCTCCATGAGGTAGCGCAGCCGCGCCACGAGAGTTTCACGGAGCATCTCCGTCGTCGCATCGCCAATGGACGCACCTTCGACGAGAGGCAGGAGTTCCGAAATCGGCAACGCCATGAGCTCCGGAACGGTGCGGCCCACGAATCGGAAATTCAGCGTGGCCGGCTGAAACCTCCCGCCGCGACAATCCGGGCACACGGCGTAATTTCGGTACCGGCTCAAAAGCACGCGCACGTGCATCTTGTAAGCCTTCGTTTCAAGCCAGTCGAAGAACCCCTTCACGCCGTACCACAATGCGTTTTCCCAAAGCTCATCGCCCGGCACACCGGGACTCGCGCCGCGAAGCACCCAATCCTGATCCGCCTCGGGCAGTTGGTTAAACGGACATTTCACATCCACCTCCCGCACCCGGGCCGCACGCATCAAATCCTGCTGGCATTGCCGTCCATTCTCAGTCTGAAACGGTTTCACGACACCGCCGGCGATACTCAACGAGCGATCCGGAATCGCGCGTTCGAGATCCACCTCCACGGTGCGCCCAAAACCGCGACATTTTGGACAAGCACCGAGCGGATGATTGAAGCTAAACAAGCCGGCCGAAGGAGGCGCGATCTCGAGATCGCAGTGCGCACAGTGCCAGCCGGTGCTGAATGGAAAGGTCGTCCCGTCATTCGGTGAAATGAAGGTGATCTTGCCCTTGCCGAACCGCAGCGCCGTCTCGATCGCCTCCGTCACGCGCGACCGGTTGTCGGCGCTGATGGTCGCCCGATCCTGGACGACCAAAAGATTGGTCGGCAGTTTTTTGATCGCCGACGCCTCATCCAGTCGCGAGACCGCGCCATTCAACCAGACTCGCAAATACCCCTGCTGTTGCAGGAACGCGAAGAAGTCCGCAGGAGCGGTTCCAGCCGGCACGGGCACCCCGAAGGTCACCAGCAACGTGCCGCCGTCATGGCTTGCGAAGATCGTGTCCGCGATGGTCTTCGGGGATTCCGGGCGGATCGCGCGTGCACAGACCGGGCACTGCGCGGCGACGACACGCGGGAGGAGCACTTTGAGGTAATCGTTGATCTCCGTGACCGTCCCCACCGTCGAGCGCGTGCTCTTCACGGGATTCGACTGCTCGATCGCGATCGCCGGTGGAATGCCCCGGATTTCGTCCACCTTTGGCGTATCCATCCGGTCGAGAAATTGCCGGGTGTAAGGCGAGAACGTCTCGACGTATCTCCGCTGCCCCTCGGCATAGATTGTATCAAAGGCGAGGCTCGTCTTGCCGCTGCCGCTCGGACCCGTGATCACGCTCAAGCTGCCGAGCGGGATATCGAGGTTGATCCCTTTGAGATTGTTCTGCCGCGCACCGCGGATCTCGATGAAACCGGGATTGGGCGAGAGAGTCAGGACTGGGCGTTTCATCGGCAAAAGGACGGCGAGCGTCGCCCGACGCAAACCCGAATGCAACCGGCGCGAAGATCCCGGGGCGGATCGAGAAACATTCTGCCCAAAGCACGGGTCTTTCGTGTAATTCGTCCTCCCCCGCCGCCGTGCTTTTCAACAGCCACATCTTCATCTTCGCGTTTCTGCCCATCACGCTCCTGGGCTTTTTCCTGCTCGCGCGGCGCGGCCCGGGCCCGGCGTCGTGGTGGCTCATCGCCGCGTCACTGGTCTTTTATTCGTGGTGGAATCCAGCGGGAGCGACCGCGCCCTGGAGCCCGAAGTATCTAGGCCTGGTCGGTCTCTCGATCGTTTCCAACTACTGGACCGGCGTCTGGATCAATCGCGCCCGCGACGCCAACGCCTTCCACCGCGCGCGCCGGCTGCTCACGATGGGCGTCGCTCTCAACCTCGGCGCCCTCGCGTGGTTCAAGTACGCGGCGTTTTTTGCCCGAACGCTGAATGGCGTTTTCGGCACTCACTGGAATCCGGGACCGATCGCGCTGCCCCTCGCCATCTCATTCTTCACCTTCACCCAGATCGCTTACCTCGTGGACGCGTGGCACGGAGTCACTCGTGAATATCGATTCCGATGGTATGCCCTTTTCGTCAGCTTCTTCCCTCACCTGATCGCCGGTCCCATCGTCCTCTACCGGCGTCTCATGCCGCAATTCGCCAAGGCGGAAACCTGGTCCTTCAACGCAGACAATTTCGCGCGGGGCCTCACTCTCTTTGTTTTCGGCCTGACCAAAAAAATCGTCATCGCGGACACGATCGCGCCGGTGGCCAATGCTGTGTTTGGCAGCGCGGCCAGGGGCGACATCCCGAACGCGACCGGGGCGTGGATCGGAGTCACGGCTTACTCACTGCAGCTTTACTTCGATTTCTCAGGTTACTCCGACATGGCGATCGGCCTCGGACGGATGTTCAACGTCGCCTTTCCCCAGAACTTCAACTCCCCTTACAAGGCGCGCGATCTCATCGACTTCTGGAGAAGGTGGCACATCACGCTATCGGAGTTCCTCCGCGATCATCTGTACATCGCCCTCGGCGGCAATCGGCACGGAACCGTCCGGCGATACGCAAATCTGCTGGTGACCATGTTGCTCGGCGGTTTATGGCACGGCGCCGGATGGACGTTCGTGCTCTGGGGAGGGCTTCACGGCGCGGGATTGATCATCAATCACGCCTGGGTCAACGCCACTCGTGAACGCGCGTGGGCCCACTGCGGACCCATGCGCTTCGGCGGTCGCGCGCTCACGCTTTCCGCGATCCTGATCGGTTGGATTTTCTTTCGCGCAGACTCCGTCGATCACGCCCTGAAACTCCTTGGCAGCATGGCAGGCCTCGGCGGGAGCGCGGCCATTTCATTCAAGACGCAGGGCATCGCGATGACGGTGCTGGCCGGCGCGATGGCGCTTTTTGCTCCAAACACCGAGCAGATCTTCCGCCTCGCCCAACCGCGGGACGATGCACCCACGTCCCCCGCTCCCTGGCGGCTCACGCCATTCACCGGCACCGTGCTCGCGCTCGTCGCGGTGCTGGCGGTGCTGCACTTATCGCGCGTGAGCGAGTTCCTGTATTTCCAATTCTGAGCCGTGAAGGAACTCACCGCATCGGCCTATCTCAAGCTCGCCTCCGCCCTCGCACTGGCGCTCGCGATGCTCGTCGCATTCGCAAACTGGCGCATTGATCCGCTCCAGTTCTATCGACGCGCATCGTATCCCCCGTTGCTCAGCGATCAATTGCGCTTTCAAAATCCGGGGCTCGCACGGAACTACGATTACGACACGATCTACCTCGGCACCTCGGTCTCGCTTGGATTCGAGACCGGCCCGCGCACGCTGAATCTCGCGATGCAAGGCGCGTCGGCACACGAACAGGCGCTCCTGCTTGCCGTTGCCTTGCGGACTGGAAAGGTTCGGCAGGTCATCTGGGATGTGAACTACGAATTCCTGCGGGGCCGACCCGACTGGGTCTCCGATTACGACGGCGCATTCCCCGCCTACTTCTACGACGCAAACCCGCTCAACGAGCTTCCGCATTACCTCCTCAATCTCGACACGACCAAGGATACGCTGCGCATCCTGCTCCACGCCTACTCTTCGCGCCCATTGTCCGACCTCACCCGCCCCCGAGATCGGGAGCACGGGCGCCCCCGCGTGCTCAAGCACTGGCAACGCGAACTCGGGCACTCCGTTTTCGCGCGCGAACCTGCGTCCTTCGA
The DNA here is from genome assembly GCA_043735935.1 of Chthoniobacteraceae bacterium. Classification (GTDB taxonomy): domain Bacteria; phylum Verrucomicrobiota; class Verrucomicrobiia; order Chthoniobacterales; family Chthoniobacteraceae; genus JANLQB01. Next base: position 1,579 of record JAYTDO010000129.1, on the reverse strand, counting down.
AAATGGAAAGCCGATCCACAGCTTCGTGGCCAACTACGCCGCCGCCATTCGCGCCCATCCCGAGGTGCGCTTCGACGTGTTTTTCCCACCGCAGTCGTTTGTCTACTTTGCCTTGATGCGCGCCGATTCCCCTGCGGCTTTCGACGCGATGCTGGAGTGGAAAAAAGATGTTATGCGGGAACTGGCGCCGCTTCCGAATGCCTCGTTGTTCGATTTTCAAGGCACTCCCGAGATCGTCCTGGATTTGAGACGCTACGCAGACGCGGTCCATTTCGATGAAGGCACGCATCGCGAAATCCTGGACTCGATCGCTTCCCGAAGACAACTCGCCACGCCTGACAACCTGGCTACTTCCGCCGCGCTACTTCGCCGCGAGGCGACGGTGGACTGGCCCGCCCGCCACCCCGACTAGGGCGCCCATTGGGGAACGGAGAGAAAGAAGGCGTCGGCGATTCCCGCTCGATACGCCCGCAGCGCGCCCGGCGATGAATTCACACGGAGATCGCTGTATTTGCCGGCATTGCCAGCCATGTCCGGATTGTTGGGTTCGACGCTGTTCTGCCAACGCTCGTGCCAGAACACGGCCGCTTTTAAGCGCGCGTATTTCGGTTCCTTCATGACGGCAAATGCGTCTCGAATCCAAGCGCCTTTGTCGCCTTTCTTCGGGAACTCTCCGACGCCCCATTCGCAGAGCATGATCGGCTTGTCCGGATCCAGCAGCGTCAACTCCGTGTACGGCCAGTCGAACAGCGAGCGAAAATCGGGGTAATCCGCATCGACTGGGAACTGTGCGCCGTAGAGCGAGAAGCCCAGCCAATCGACGTATTCCCGGCCCGGGTAATATTCCGCCGCGAGATTCCATTTATCGTTTGGATCGGAAAAATCCATCATGTGAAGAACCCAAAGGACGTTCGTCGCGCCGCGCGCGCGGACACGGTCGACGACATGCCGCCATGCGCGTTTGAAAGTCTCCGGTCCTTCAAAGCGCGGAGGATGGCTTCCCGCGACCGGAGTGGCGCCGCCGTAATGCAGCCCACTCCACGGGAACCACGAGCCGTTCATCTCGTTTGCAAACGAAACGATGAACGGCTGCCCGAGCGCGCGGGCCGCGTCGCCCCACCGATCGAGATACGCATCGTGTTCACCGGCGATGATGCTGGTCAGGGAGTATTTGTCCGGGCCGCGTCCTTCGGTGTAAGGCCGATCCCACGGCGACCAGAAGACGAGGGGTAATGCGCCGTGCCGCGTGATGATCCCCAAGTTGGCGACGGGAAACGTCTGCTCGCCCCAATAGCTCGAGGAAGCGACGATCGCATGCCGCCTGCCGGTCATTGTTTCGAAATCCTCGATTCTCTCGAGGCTGACATCATCTTCGCGGTCTCCAAATTCCATGAATGCGCCGGTATAAACTCCGCGCTCCGGCACGATCAGCCGACCCGTGCGCGGCACGGAAGGCGGCGGCGGAATCGCCGGTCGACGCTCGCAAGCCGCCGCCGCGAGCAACGTCAGGGAGGAGAGGAAATGGCGCCGCTTCATGCGCGGATGGGCACCGAGGCGGTGCGCTCGAGTTTACCCCATC
>JAYTDO010000128.1:0-1979 GCA_043735935.1 Chthoniobacteraceae bacterium | reverse complement strand
GCCTGCGCGTCGATCAGGCCGGTGGTGATCGTGGCGATGCCGGTGCCTTCCTCACCGATGAGTATCCGACTGCCCACGCCCGACTGCGTAAAGGTACCTCCGTTGAGGATGAAAAAGCCCGCGCCGCCCGCAACGCGACCGATGACTGGGAATCCACCGGTGGCGTTAAAGGTGCCAGCCGTCTGGGTGTAGTAACCAATGCCGGAGCGACCCACTTGGAAGTTCGAGTTGGTCGTGACCGCACCACCGTTGACAAAGAATTCGCCAGTCCCTCCAACCGCGGAGCCGATGAACGACTCACCGCCGATGGTCACCACGGTGGAGAGCCCGGATACGGTCACGTTGCCAAAGCCGCCGCTGGCGTCGCCCACAATGAAGCCGCCATTGGCCGCGAGCGTGCCCCCGGAAGCGTTGACCGCTCCAGTGCCACCCTGGCCCACATAGAAGCGACCGCTGGAGACGCTCCCTGCATTGACGTTCAATGTGCCGCTCCCGCTGCCATTCATTCCAATGAAGGCCCAGCCCTGATTGAACGCCGCCGTGCCGCCATTGACATCAACCCGGCCAATGCCGGAAACCCCGAGGAACATGTCGTAATCCTGCGAAATGATGGAGGCACCCGCATTGATGTTCACCCGCCCATTGGTATTGGCTCCATCGCCCACCGTCAGCGCCCGCACGCGGGCCGAGGCGGTATCGGAAAGATTCCACACTCCGATTCCACCGGTCCCGCCATCCTGAAGTCCGCCGATAGTGACGTTTCCTTTATTCGTCCCGCGGTTGCTCGTATCGACGACCGCCTGGTTATTCAGCACGCTGGTGCCGCTCATGTTGAAGGTGCCGCTGCCCTGCTGGCCGATGACCAAAGTCCCGGTGTGGTTCTGGTTCCACGTGCCTCCGGTCATCGCCACCGTGCCGACGCTCCCCGGCGCGCCGGCGAGCACAGTGCCCCCGGTGCTCGTCCACGTTCCCGAGTTCATCGTCACTCCTCCGGTCGTCCCGAGGTCGCCGATCATGGCGCCGACCGAGGCGAGCGTGCCACCCGTCAGGGCGACCGTTCCGCCATTCGCGACCGTCATGAGGCCGGCCACGGTGGTGGAGCCGCCCGCAGGGAGAGTCGCCGCATTGTTCACGGCGAGGCTCGATGTGCCATTGATCGTTCCCTCATTGCGGAAAGTGCCAGCGTTCAGCGCAGTGGGGCCGGTGTAGGTCGCGCTCCCCGTGTAGGTCAGCGCGCCCGTGCCGTTCTGCGCCACTGAACCCGCGCCCGAGATGGCGGTAGCCAGGGTCGAAGCATTGGAGCGATTCAATGAGAGCGCTGCCCCCCCGGCGAGCGTGACCGCCCCGGAACCGGCCGTGCCAGCAGTGCCGCCGATCGTCAGCGTGCCTGCGTTGACAAAGGTCTGGCCGTAGCTGTTCGCGCCACTGAGGACGAGCGTGCCAGTGGCGGTCAGAGTCAGGCTGGAAGAACCTGAGATTGCACCGGAAATGGTCAGCGTGGTGCCTGCTGCGACCTCGGCATTTGTGGCGGCGCCCAAGGCGACCGGCGCGGCGAGGGTGTGGTTGCCATTCACCTGCTGAATGAGCGGAACACCAAAGCCGTTGTTGAACGAAATGACATCACCCGCACCTCCCGTGACATTGTAGGCGTTGGCATTGTCGAAAGTGAGCACACCGACGGTCTTCGCGCCGTCCACAGTCACCGTCCGAGGTGCCGTGATCTCGAATCCGAACGTCGCGATCGCGCCGAGGTTATTCGGAACAGTCGGGTTCGAAGTCCAATTCGCGGCCGCATTCCAGGTGCCGGCTGCGTCCACTCCCCATGCCGCGATCACCGCGTTGTCGATGGTTAGTTGGATCGTCGTCGCCGTCGTGTTGTTCGTGAGCCCATAGACTTTCCCGACCTGGCTGTTGGCGATCGTGAACGAGGTGTTCAGTGTCCCGGTGAAGCTGGTGTTGTAGTCGAAGATCGTGTAGGT
>JAYTDO010000127.1:0-10313 GCA_043735935.1 Chthoniobacteraceae bacterium | reverse complement strand
AGCCCTTGCGTGTGACACGAGGAGGGACACCATGAGCCGTCGTCACCGCGAAGAGGAAGAGTTCAGTTCCAGTTCGTTCTTGGACGTGATCTGTAATGTCGTCGGCATTTTGATCGTCCTGATCGTGATTGCGGGAGTCCGCACCCGCCCGCCGCTGAAACCGAATCCAACGTCCGACAGCGTTGCGACTTCGTTGGACTCACCCGTGGAGTTGCCGCCGGTTCTCGCTGCCGCCGCGCACGATGACGGCGCCGACCGCCGGGTTCGGGCTGGTGCGAGCGAGGCCCCGGGCGGCTTCGCGCAAGGCTGCCCGCATGAATTTGGCGTCGTCCATTCGCGCAGGAATAAGCCTTGCGCCCCGGGGATGAAACCCGAAATTTGGCGCCGTGCGCCTCAGCCTCCGAGAGAAGCAGACTCTCTATCACAGCCTCGCGCAGCTCATCCGCACCGGCATCCCCTTCCCCGCGGCGCTGGACAAACTCGCGGCCTCATCGCGTGGTGGCGGTCGCCGGCTCATCCGGGCCTTGCGCGCCAGCCTCTCCGAGGGCCGGACCGTCGGGGAAGCCTTTGCCAAAGAGCGTCCGGCGGTGACGGTGCTCGAAGTGAGCGTGCTCTCCGCAGTCGAGAAAAGCGGTCAGCTCGATCGCGGGCTGCGCGAACTATCGAATTATTTCGGGGCGCTGGAGCAGGCCCGCTCGACGGTCATCAAACGCTGCGCGTACCCGCTTTTCCTGCTCCATTTCGGCATTCCCGTGCTGAACCTTCCGACGCTGGTTTTAAAAAGCGCCGGGGAGTTTTGGACAGCAACGCTGACGGCGTTCGTCTTTTTTTACGCAGCCGCCGCGATCGTCGCGATGGTCGCGCCAGTCCTGCGGGACATGGGTGCGACGAGCGTCGGCGTGGACCGACTGCTGGCGATGATTCCGCTGATCGGGAAGGTGCGCCGCGCCTTCGCGCTTTCGCGTTTTTCCACCGTCTACGGCCTCCAGCTCGATGCGGGGGTGAATGTGATCGATGCGCTCGTCGCCGCCGGGCGTGCGAGCCGGAGCGGGCGCGTGCGCGCGGCGGTCGAAAGGGCCGTGCCCGAAGTCCGTGGCGGAGCGCAAGTCGGCCCGCTCCTGGCGGTGAGCGGGGGGTTTCCCGAGGATTTCGTGCAAACACTGATTGTCGGGGAAGAGACCGGTTCGCTGGATGAGGAATTGAAGCGAATGGCGGAGGAGCGGCGGCAGGAAGCGCTTGGCGCGCTGGAGGCGCTCGCCGACTGGATCCCGAAGCTGATCTACGTCGGCATCGTGCTCTACCTCGCCTATCGAATCCTTTCGTTGATCCAGACAGGGATCGTGGCGCCTTATCAAAGCGTCTTGAAGGATTTGTGAGACAATAAGACCCGTACTGCTGTGAGGATTGCGTGGCGAAGACGGGCCAGTATGGCTCATCTATTAAGAATGGCGCACAGCGACTAAATATTCGTAAAAGAATAATGATAAGATGTTTAAAGCTAGTTGATGGTCACAGTTCGGTCGATGGCATTCTGAAAGCTCAGTATGTGGGTGAAAGTTAAACAACATCAAACCACAAACCAATATGAGCCTTATCCGTTTCCATACTCCAACCTTGTCGGCTTGGCCGTCGTTCGACCGCGTTGACACGCTTCGCAACGAACTCGATCGATTGTTCGATTTCTCGCTGCCAACCAATCCCAACGCGCTCTTCAGCGGCTGGTCGCCGGTGCTCGACGTGCATGACTCCGCGAACGAATTCGTCGTCACGGTCGAACTTCCGGGAATGAAGAAAGATGAGATCGGGATCACCCTGCACGACGGGGTCCTGAGCATCTCGGGCGAGCGCAAGCTCGAACGGGAGAAAAAGGACGGTGAGACTTTCCGTAGCGAACGTTCGTTCGGAAAGTTTCAGCGGAACGTCACGCTCCCAGCGGCCGTCGACGGGACAAAAGTCTCGGCGACCTACAAGGATGGGATCCTGACCGTCACTCTCCCGAAAGCCGAGGAGGCCAAGCCGAAGCAGATCGCTGTCTCCGTCTCATAAATCCACGCCAACCCCGGCGCATGACAGCGCGTCGAAGGCGGGCGTCATCGCGCTGACGAAGTCGCTTGGCGAGGAACTCGCGACGAGCAACGTCATCGTGAACGGCGTCACTCCCGCCGCGCTGTTCGATCCCTCCGGCGGTCGAGCGACTTATTGATTCTAACTTCGGGCAGTCGCGCGTCTTATCGGTCCGAATGAAGTCCCTCATCGCCCTCATCGCCTTCGCGTTCACCCTCCCCGCACGTGCCGAGTTGAAGCTCGGTTTCGCGGAGCGCGACATCACGCCGGAGGTGGGGATGGAAGTGCCGGGCAATTACCACAAGGTCTATTACAAAACCATCCACGACCCGTGCAAGGTGCGCGTGTCCGTTTTCGACGACGGGAAAAATCGCTGCGCGCTCATCGGCATCGACGCGCTTTTCATCCGGCGCGACACGGTGCAGGAGGCGCGGCGGCGCATCACGGAAAAATGCGGCATCCCCGGCGAGGCCGTGATGATCAGCGCGTCCCACTCGCACAGCTCCGGCCCGATCGGGCTGACGCTCGTGGGCGAGTTCGATCACGCGGAGGAATGGGTGCGCGATCTCGCCTACAAAGAATCCATCGTCGGTAACCCGGCCTACATCGAGCGAGTCATCGACGCGATCGTCGATGGCGTCGTCTCCGCCGACAAAGCGAAGGTCGTAGGCACCGCGGGCTTCGGCACGGGCCGCGAGGATACCGTCGCTTTCAACAGGCGCCAGCGGATGAAGGACGGCCTCTCGTATTCCCACGCCGGCATGGGCAATCCCGACATCCTCGGCTACGCGGGGCCGACGGATCCCGAGGTCGGCGTCATCGGCGGCTGGGACGCGGACGGGAAGCTGCTCGGCTGCGTCGTGAATTTCTCCTGCCACGCCACGACGAACGGCCCGTGGATCAGCGCGAACTGGCCCGGCTACTTGGAGCGCGCGATTCAGGGCTACTACGGGAAAGACTGCGTCGTCGTGTTTTTGCAGGGCTACTGCGGCGACGTGACGCAGGTGGACAATCTTAGCAAATACGCGCTGCCCGACGGCGACGCGCAGGCGCAATTCGTCGGCGCACGTGTCGGTGCCGAAGCGGTGAAAGTGCTCGCCGGAATGGCGCAGACGCGCATCGCCGCCGTGCCCATCGCGACCACGAGCAAGCTGCTGAAAATCCCGCGTCGCAAGCCTGCGCCCGCGCGTGTCGCAGCCGCGCGTGAACTCGCGCAGAAGCCGGAGAAAGACGTCGGCGCGGATTGGGTGTGGGCGAAGGAAACGACGCTGCTCGACGCGATCCTAGCGCGCGAACCGGTCGCCGATGTCGAGCTGCAAGCGATCCAACTCGGCCCCGTCGTGTGCCTCTCGAATCCCGCGGAGTATTTTGTGCAATACGGCCTCGAACTCAAAAAAGGTAGCGGCTTCCCGATGACATTTCCCGTCGAGCTGGCAAACGGCTGCGTCGGTTACGTGCCCACGCTCGAAGCCTTCGGCGAACACGGCGGCGGCTACGAAACGCGGCTCACGAGCTACTCAAATCTCGTCATCACCGCTGGCGATCAAATCCGCGACACGCTCCTCGGCATGGCCCGCGAGCTGAAGCCCGCGCCGCTCCCTGGGCGCACGCCGCACGCGCCGTGGAAAGCCGGCTCGCTCTGGAACTTTGGCGGTGTGCCGCCGCAGCGGGAATGAGCGCGATACGGGGAGGGAGGTGGCGGGCCGCGTGCATCGCTTATGCGCTGCTGCTGCCCGCTGCTCACGCACAGCTTTCGCCCGCCGATGCTCTGAAATCTTTCCTGCTCGCCACCCCGGAGCTGCACATCGAACTCGTCGCTGCTGAGCCGCTGATCGAGTCGCCATGTGCGATGGCCTTCGATGAAAAGGGCCGCCTCTTCGTCGCTGAAAATCGCGGCTACCCGAGCACGACCGCCCCGCCGCAAGGCCGCATCGCCCTGCTCACCGATACTGACGGCGACGGCATCATGGACCAGCGCACGACCTTCGCCGAGGGACTTACATTCCCAAATGGCGTCCTCCCATGGCGCGGCGGCGTGATCGTGACGTGCGCGCCGGATGTGCTTTTCCTCCGCGACACCGACGGCGACGGTCGCGCCGACGAACGACGCATGCTGCTCACCGGCTTCGACACGAATGGCAGCACCCAGCTCCGCGTGAACGCACCAACGCTCGGCCCCGATGGATGGATCTGGCTCGCGGCGGGTCTCAGCGGCGGCGCGATCACCTGCCCCGAGCACGCCGGGCGGCCTGCGTTGAAAATGACGGGCGACGTGCGTTTCAACCCCGACACGCTGGAGGTCGAAAACGCCGATGGTCGCTCGCAATACGGCATGTCGTTCGATGAAGCCGGACGCCGCTTCATTTGCATGAACCGCCTCCCGGTGCAGCACGTCGTCCTTTCCTCGAAGTCGCTCGCGCGCAATCCGCACCTCGCTTTCAGCGACACCGTGCAGGACTGCTCCGAACGCACGGTGAAGACGGGCCTACGCGGCGGGGGCGACGGAGTCCGGCTCTTCCCCATCAGCCGAAACATCACGACTGCCGACTCGCACGCGGGCAGCTTCAGTGCGGCCTGCGGCATTCATATCTGGCGGGGCGGCGCGCTGCCGGAGCGGTTTCGCGGCTGCGCGTTTGCGTGTGATCCCACGGCGAACCTCGTCCATGTGGACAAGCTCACGCCGCGCGGCGCGACCTTCGCTGCGGAGCCGCTGCTCGCCGACCGCGAGTTCCTCGCATCGCGCGACGACTGGTTCCGGCCCGTCTTCCTCGCCAGCGGGCCGGATGGCGCTCTCTACCTCGCCGATATGTATCGGAAAACGATCGAGCATCCCGACTATCTGCCGGAGGAAGTGCGAAAGCGGACGGATTTCGAGAGCGGTAGAGCGATGGGGCGCATCTGGCGCGTTCGAGCGGAGGAAAAGACGCCAGGCACGTCGGCGACCTCCGTCGCAGCAATCCCGAACAATCAACTCAGCGCGGTGATTTCGCTCGGCGACGTGAAGACGAGCGACGCGATCGAATCGCTGGCGAAGATCGCTGCAGCGAGCACGGGAGATCGCTGGATGCGTGCGGCGGTGTTGAGCGGGATCGACGGACGGGAGGCAGAATTTTTTCGCGCGCTGGAGCCGCGGGCGGATGCCGCGCTGGTCGCGCGCTCGCTGCTGGACTTGCGCGATGTGGACGGTGGCGAGGTCGCGCAACGCGCGCTCGGGTTCGCGACCGCGGCGGTCGCCGATGCTGCGGCTACGCCGGAGCAGAGAGTCGTCTTCGCGCAGTTGCTCGCGCGCGGCACTTGGGAAAAAGCGTCCGAGCCGCTGCGTCTCGCGCTGGCGTCTGCTGCCGACGATTCCCTTCGCTCTGCCGCAGCCGCGAGCCTTGTGGCGCTCGACCCTGAGCGCGCAACCGCGCTGCTGCTCGCGCCGGGCGAATGGCAGGCGCACGGCCCGCCGCTTCGTGAGGCGATCCTCGGCGCGCTGATCTCACGTGAGGTGTGTCTGCGCGGCGTGCTCGCGGCGATCGAATCGGGCGCGGTGCCAGCCAGAGGACTGAATCCGCAGCGGCGCGCGATCCTCCTCAAGCACAAGGACGCGGTGATCCGCGAGCGCGCGGAGAAGCTCTTCGCGGTGGCGACGCCGGACGACCGGCAGAAGGCGTTGGAGGCGGCGAAGGGGTCGCTCACGCTGAAGGCGAATGCGACGCATGGGCGCGAGGTTTTCAAGACGCTTTGCGCCACCTGCCACCGGCTCGAACGCGAGGGCAATGCCGTCGGTCCCGACCTCTTCGATATACGCAATCAGCCCAAGGAGATCATCCTTTTCCACATCGTCGTGCCCGACGCGGAGATCGCCCCAGCGTTCGCCGCCTATGCCTGCGAGACCAAGGATGGACGGGCTTTCGCGGGCATCCTCGCATCGGAGACACCTGTGAGCGTCACCCTCCGCCAGCCGGGCGGGACCGAGGAGACCGTGCTCCGCTCGAACGTAAAATCGCTAGTCGCGCTGCCCGGCTCACTGATGCCGCCGGGCCTTGATGCCGCCATGTCGCTGGAGGATCTCGCCGACCTGCTCGCCTTTCTCAAAGGCGAAAAGTAGGCGCGCAGAGCCGGCGTTTTCATATCTCCACCCACTCGCCGGGAATGGGCGCGGGATTGCGGCGTAGGGCGTCAGCGGTGTTCGGCGGCGCCTTTGAAAGCGTCGAATCCGAGGAGCTGTCGGTTGTAAACGGCGGCGAACATCTTCGGAGCCGCCTGCGCTGGCGTCACTCCATGGACGCTTCGCAGGCGGTTTCCAGCGGGACGCCGTAGGGCAGGTCGTCGGGGAGCGGAACGAATTCCCGGAACCGATCCCAGAGGCGAGTGAAGTCCTTGTTCACATCGCCGGAGAGGCAGTCGGTGAGTTCGTCCGCGGCGTCGGGGTAACGTTTGATCACGTCCTTGAACGAGAAGTTGGGATTGTAAAAGGCGTAGACGAGCTTGCGCATGTTTTCGACTCCCTGCCGGATCGAGGCTCCGTATTCGGCGAAATGCCCGGGAGAAAGGTCGCCGCTGAGGATGCCGGTATGAACCGTCTCGGCAGCGAGCACGCCGCTTTTTAGCGCGAGCATGACCCCGCTGCTGAAGACGGGATCGAGAAAGGCGAACGCATCGCCGACCAGGACGAGGCCGGGCGCGGAGCAGTGGCGCGCGTGGTGGGAAAACTCGCCGGTGATGAAATACTGGCCGGTGCAGGTTCCGGTCGCTAGGCGTTCCTTGATCCAGAGATTTTGCTCCACCTCCCGATCGAAGATGGCCCGCGGATCGCGGACGCCTTCGCGCGTGAGGTACTTCCCGTCGGCGACGATGCCGACGCTGACCATGTCGTCATGCTGCGGGATGTGCCAGAACCAGCCTTTGTCGGGGACGAACGCGACGGTCGTGGTGCCTTCGTCGATCCCCGTGGCGCGGGTCGAGCCGCGGTAGTAGGTCCAGACGGAGACTTTGTTTAGAAAAGGATCGCGCGTCCGCCAGCCGTGGCGCGCGGCGGTGAATGCCTCGCGGCCCGTGCAGTCGAGGACGATGCGCGCGTGGTATTCGACCGGGGTGCCGTCGGAGCCCAGCGCCCGCGCTCCGATGACGCGGCCGTCTTGCTTGAGCAATTCCGTGACGGTCGTCTCCTCGTGAACCACCGCGCCTTTTTCGCGCGCATTATCGAGCAGCATTAGGTCGAACTCCGACCGCACGACCTGCCAGCTCTGCGCGATCGTTTCGCGGTCGTACCGGGTGAAAAAGTAAAACGGTTGCGACGCCCGCCCGTCCGGCTGGATGAACGCGACGCTGAACTTTTTCACGAAATGCGACGCCTTCATCTTCGGGATCATGCCGATGCGCTCGAGCGGTCCGTACGTGAATGGAATGAGCGATTCGCCGATGTGGTAGCGCGGGAAACGTTCGCGCTCGAGGATGACGACGCGGTGGCCGTACTCAGCGAGCACAGCCGCGGCGCTGGAGCCCGCGGGGCCGCCGCCGATGATGAGGACGTCGCACGTAGTCGGAGAGTTCATATTGGTGGAATCAGGCAGCGGTTTCGCCGATACGGACACTCATGCCCATGGCGCGGAAGATGTGATCGCGGCGCTCGAGGTAGGCCGGGGAATCGAGATCCCGCGGGCGCGGAAGATCGATCGCGACGTCCTCCTGAATCGTCGCGGGACGGTTGCTCATCACGAGCACCCGGTCGGCGAGCTGGACGGCTTCCTCGATGTCGTGCGTGACGAAGAGGATCGTCTTTTTCTCGGCCTGCCAGATGCGCGTGAGGTCGCTGCGCATCTTCAGCCGGGTGATGAAGTCGAGCGCGCCGAACGGTTCGTCCATGTAGATGATGTCCGGATTGGCGGCGAGTGCGCGGGCGATCTCGACGCGCTGGCGCATACCGCCGGAGAGCTCGCTCGGGTAAGCGGACTCGAACCCCGCCAGGCCGACCATTTCCGTGTAATGCGCGACCGTCTCGGCGCGTTCTTCGGGGCTCTTCTGGCCGAGGCCGAAGCCGATGTTCTCGCGGACGGTGAGCCACGGAAAGACGCCATTTTCCTGAAAGACGAAAATACGCCGCGAATCAGGACCCGTGACGGGCGCGCCCTCGACGAGCGCTTCACCGCGGGACTGACGGAGGAACCCGCCGATGATGTTGAGAAGCGTCGATTTTCCGCAGCCGCTCGGGCCGACGATGCAGACGAACTCGCCCGCCGCGACATGGAGGTCGATGCGTTCGAGCACGTGGACCGGCTGCCCGGCGCTTTTGCCGGGAAAGCTCATCCAAAGATCGCGAATGGAAACGACGGGATTCATTTAGCGATTCGCATAACCCCAGCGGACTTCGTCGAAGCGTTCGAGGCGCCGGATCACGAGGTCGAGCAGCAGCCCGATGAGGCCGATCATGACCATGCCGGCGACGACGAGATCGTAGCGTTTGCCGGCATTGCGCGCGTCGATGATGAGGTAACCAAGACCGCTGTTCACTGCGATCATCTCCGCGGCGACGACGACCAGCCACGCGATGCCGAGCGCGATCCGAAGGCCGGTGATGATCTGGGGCAGGCACGAAGGGAAAATGACGCGGCGAAAGAGCTGCCATTTCGAGAGGCCGAAGTTCTGCGCTGCGCGGAGATAGACAGGCTGCATGTTTTGAACCGCGGCCGTGGCCGAGACGGCGATGGGGAAAACGCTGGCGAGAAAAATGAGAAAGACCGGCGCGGTATCTTTCACGCCGAACCAAAGGATCGCCACGGGAATCCACGCGATCGGGGAGATCGGGCGGAGGATTTGGATGAATGGATTCAGCGCCGAAAACAAGGGCGCGAACCAGCCGAGCAGCAGCCCGAGCGGCACGCCGACCAGCACCGCGAGCGCGAATCCCCAGCTCACGCGGAAGAGCGAGGCGACGATGTATTTCAGCAGCAACCCCTGGCGCGCCAACTCGCCGAGTCCGCGGGCGACCTCAAGCGGCGTGGGAAAAATATCGCTGCCGGAAAACTTCACCGCGAGATGCCACGCTGCGAGAAAAAGGGCTCCCATCGCGAGGGGCGGCAGGATCGTGGATGCGCGCGATGAAGGGCCGCGTGAGTTGGAGACAAGGTCGCTCATTTGGCAGTCACCTCGAATGCTTGCGGCTGCACGGCTGCGGGCTCCGGCGCGAAGGAATCGTCGACGTAATCCTCGAAATGCGCGGTGCCAGTGAGGATGCCCGTTTCTTTGGCAAGTCGCTCGATCTCCTCGAAGTCGGCCTTGAGCGGCGCGAGCCGGCTGTAGGTCACGCGGTCGGGCGGTTTGCTGAGCACGTAGCTGAGCAGGCGCGGATTCTGGTTGTAGTAGTTTTTCGCGACGAACTGCGCGGCATCCATGCGGTGCGCCATGCTTTGGTCGATCCATTTGCCGCTCGCAGCGATCCCATTCACGAGCCGCTGAATCTCCGCGCGGTGATCGCGGATCGCATCCTCATGCACGGCGAGCACGCACGAGATGAAGCCGGGCCACACGTCCTTGGCCTGCCACAGCGCGCGCCCGTAGCCGTCGAGCTCCGTCTGCCCCATGAACGGCTCGCCCGAGGTGATCGCATCGACCGCGTGCGCGAGCAGCGCGGCGGGAATGTCCGGCGGCGGCATCTCCACCATCTTCACGTCGTCGAGCGTCATACCGGCCTTTTTCAGCTCGCGGAAAATGATGAGGCGTTGGTTCGCGTAGCGGCCGGGCACGGCGATGGTTTTGCCGCGGAGATCGGTGGTTTGGAAAATCTTCGAGTCCTTGTGGACCATGACCGCCGAACCGTCGCGGTGGCCGAGATAGACGACTTTAATTTTCACTCCCTGCTCGCGCAACGCGATGGCCATCGGCGCGAGGATGAAGGAAGCAGGCATGTCGGCCGCACGCCCGATGAACATCTCCTTCAGCTCCGGCCAGCCGTTGAAACGCATCGGCTGGAAGAAGCTCCGGCCTTCGGTGTTCTTGTTAATGAAATCGGTGACGGGGCACGTGAGATGGCACGTCACCGGGAGGAATCCGACGCCGAATTTCGTCTCTGTCTCCCCGCCCGATCGTGCGGGCGCGAACCAGTCCAGGTTCAGCTTTCCGTGCAGCACCGTGATGGCGATGAGCCATGCGGCGGAAGCGTTGAGCAGTGTTTTACGAAGAGACATTCAGAGGTTGTGGGGAATCAATAGCGGACCGATCGCTTGTAATGGAAATACAACTTCGCGATTACTGTGATGCCGATCCGG
>JAYTDO010000126.1:0-12240 GCA_043735935.1 Chthoniobacteraceae bacterium | reverse complement strand
CCCGAAAGGGCGCGTCGGCGGACGAACTCAAGGCCAGGACTGATTTCCTCAACAGTATGAAAATCGACCGCGACCAACTGCAACTCGTGCAGCGCATCGCCGGCCGACGGGATAATCCGCTGATGACCGCATTCCGTCCGTTCCTGCAACTGAGCGCGTCCGAGTTCGCCGAAAAGGCGCCGGCGCTCGTGGCGGAGATGGCGGCGGGTGGGAACAAAGTGCGGACAATCAACCCCGTGATCGCGGCGGCATTCAAGGATGCCCACCCGGCGTCGATCGAAGACGTCGCGAAGATTTTCGAGAAGATGTATACCGACCTCGCCCCGCAGCGGAAAGCCTACATCGAGGCGAGCGCAAAGGCGCTGGCCGAACCCGTGACGGGCTTCGATCCCGCGATGGTGGCGCTTTTGGAGGTCCCTTTCGACATCCTGCCGGCGTCGAAAGTCTCATCCCAACAGATCCGCGGCTTCATGGGCGGCCTGCCGAACCAACTCGCTGGGCGGACGAATTTCTCCCTCTCGAAAATCAACGAACTCGAGCTGACACACCCCGGAGCGCCCCCTCGCGCGATGCTCGTGGCGGACATGGGCAAGCCGTCCGATTCGCGGGTTTTCATCCGCGGACAGGCTGAGACGAAAGGCGACGTGGTGCCCCGGCGTTTCCTCGAGGTGCTCTCGCCCGCAGGCAAACCGACGCCTTTCACCCAAGGCAGCGGCCGCCTCGAACTCGCGCAATCCATCGCCAGCAAATCGAACCCGCTCACCGCGCGGGTGATGGTCAATCGCGTGTGGATGCACCATTTCGGCGACGGTTTCGTGCCGACGCTGGACGATCTCGGCACGCAATCCGAGCCGCCGTCCCACCCCGAATTGCTGGATTATCTCGCGAGCTATTTCATGGACCAAGGCTGGTCGCTGAAGAAGCTGCACAAGCTCATCATGCTCTCGCGCGTCTACCAGGAAAGCAGCCAGACGAATCCGATTTACGAGACGCAGGACCCTCAGAATCGCCTCCTGTGGCGGGCCAACATCCGGCGTCTCGACTTTGAAGCGATGCGCGATTCGCTGCTTGTCTTCAGCGGGAACCTCGACGGCACTATCGGCGGCAAACCGATCAACCTCACCGACGAGCCCTACAGCTACCGGCGCAGCGTTTACGGTTACATCGATCGGGGAAATCTTCCCGAGCTGATGTCGCAGTTCGACTTCAGCGATCCCGACATGCCGAACTCGCGCCGCACTTCCACGGTGGTGCCGCAACAAGCGCTCTTCCTGATGAACAGCCCGATGGCGGTCGACGTCACCCGAAAGGTGCTCGAGCGCCCGGAAGTCGCGAACGCGCCGGATAACCTGCGCCGCGTCTTCGCGATCTACCGCGTGATCTTCCAACGCGCGCCGAAGCAGCAGGAAATCCAGATGGCGCTCAATTTTGTCGGTGAAGAAACGGCAGCGGCACCCCAGGCGCCGCAGAGTCCGCAGGCCGAGAAACTCGCCGCGGCGAAAATGGCGAAGCTCAAAGCGAAAGGGCAGCAAGGGAACAAAGGGCGCTATGGCGGGACCTCGGCGATCAAAAACGAAGGAACCTACGTCTCGCGCGCGCCGCTGACGCCGTGGGAGACTTACACCCAGGCGTTGCTGCTCTCGAACGAAGCCGCCTACCTGAACTGACGCCGCCGACTACTCCTTGCTGAGGGTCTCGTCGAGATTCAGCAGAAGACTCGCGAGCGCCGTATGGGCGGCGAGTTCGGCGGGATCGACTTTCGGGTCGGGCTTGGATTCGCCGACCGTGATGAGTTTCTTCGCGGCGTCCGGATCGGCCTGATATTGCGACCGAAGCCGGGCCAGCGAAGCCGCGAGAATCGGCCGTTCGGTGTCATCGGGAAATCGAGCGGTGCAAAGGCGGAAGCCGAAGGCGAGGCGCGCCTCATCCGTATCGCCGCCGTGCTGGATCATGCGTTGCGCGAGGACGCGGGCGGCCTCGACATAGGTCACGTCGTTGAGCGTGATGAGGGCGTGCAGCGGCGTGTTCGTGCGGCCTACTTTCACCGCGCAACCCTGCCGCGTGGCGACATCGAAGAACAGCGTGGGACCGACGATGCGCCGCCAAAAGATGTAGAGGCTGCGCCGGTAAAGCGCGTCGCCGTGATCCTGGGTAAACGCGATCTGCCCGAATGTCGCATCCTCCCACACGTTGGCCGGCTGATAGACTTTCACGGGCGGTCCGCCGAGTTTCTCGACGAGCAGCCCGCTCGCCGCGAGCGCCTGGTCGCGCAGCATCCAGCTCGGCAGACGGTAGCGCGGGCCGCGGGCGAGCAGTTGATTCTCCGGGTCGCGCTCGGCCATGCCGGGGAGCACGCGCGACGACTGCCGGTATGTGGCGCTCGTCACCATGAGGCGCACAAGCCGCTTCACATCCCATCCGCTTTCGCGGAAATCCACGGCCAGCCAGTCGAGCAGGTCCGGGTGCGATGGTTTGTCGCCCTGCACGCCGAAATCCTCCGTGCTCTTCACGAGCCCGCGCCCGAAGATCGTCTGCCAGAGCCGGTTCACGGTCACGCGTGCGGTGAGCGGGTGCTCCGGCGACACCAGCCAGCGGGCGAGTGCGAGGCGGCTCTTTGGAGCGTCGGCGGATAGAGGAGGAAGGACGGCGGGCGTGCCGTGCTCCACCTTGTCGGCGAATTTGTCGTAGGCGCCCTTCACCAAAATGAAGGTGTCTCGCGGTTTGGTGCGTTCGCGCATGACCATCGTGCGCGGCGCGGATTTCTCAGCATCCTCGCGCGCCTTTTTCGCGTCGTCACCTCGCTGCCGCGCGGCGGCCAGTTCGGTGTTCGTATCGAGGTAAAATTTGGTGAGCTCGTCGCGCTCCGCGTTGCTCCGATCCGCGTCGGCCTTGGTGAGGATGGCGCGCACATTGTCCGGCGTCGGGCGCAGCAGTGCGCGGTCGTCCGTGGTGGAGTAGAGCCGGAATTTCCCGAGCGTATGCTGCTGGCCGTACTGGAACGACATCCGGAACGAGAGCAGCACTTCGTCGCCGTAACCGACTGCGTTGCGCGCCTCGAAGATGAGTGTGTGCGGCTGGCCCGAGCGCGGGTAGATCGCCCAGCCCGTCTTCGGGTCGCCATCGAACGACCCTTTCGCCGTATAAAGACCGCCCTGCTCGAAGTCCGCGCTGACGGCGCCGAGATCGACCGGTTTTCCGCTGCCTTGCAGCGTCAGTTCGCTGAGAACGAAGTTGCCCGCGTCGGGCGCGCGTCCGGGGCCGCCATTCTTGAACGCCGGATCGTTCAGCGCCTCGAGTTTGAATGCGGTGATCGCGCCGGTCTTCGATTTGATCGTGAGCACGTAGTCATCCCGCTCGGGCGCAGGTCCGCTCGCGAGGATCACTCCGTCAGGAGTCGTCGTGAGCACGGTGCCTTTGTCCGAGAAAAGCTCGTCGGGAACGAGCGGCGTCCAAGTCACCTCGGCCGGTTTGCCCTTGCCACCCTGGAGCGTTTTCTCCCACTGCGGCTGCGCGGCGCGGAGCTTTTGTTCGAGTTGGTCCCGCTCGCCTTTCAATCGATCCTCCGTCGCCTTCAGCGCGTCGACTTTTTGCTGCACCTCCGGCGCGGTGAGCGCAAGGACGGGGTTCGCGAGGCCGTTGCCGCCGTCGTTTCCGCCGGTCTCGTCGATGGAGTTAAAATACGCGCTGAGCTGGTAATATTCGCGCTGCGAGATCGGATCGAATTTATGATCGTGGCAGCGGCAGCACGTGAGCGTGAGTCCGAGCCAGACCGTGCCCGTCGTCTCCACGCGATCCTGGACGTAATCGACACGCGACTCCTCGAGGATGCGCCCGCCCTCGCCGTTGATCATGTGGTTGCGATGAAAGCCGGTGGCGACGAGTTGGTCCTGCGTCGGCGTCGGCAGCAGATCGCCGGCGATCTGCTCGATGGTGAACTGGTCGAACGGCTGATTCTCGTTGAAGGCCTTCACCGCCCAATCGCGCCAGTACCACATCGCGCGGGTCGGGTCGCCCTGGTAGCCGTTCGTGTCAGCGTAACGCGCCGCATCCAGCCACTCCCACACCATGCGTTCGCCGTAGCGAGGCGAGGCCAGAAGCCGGTCGACGGTCTTTTCATACGCATCGGGTGCCGGGTCCGCGAGGAAGGCGTCGATCTCTTCCGGCGTCGGCGGCAAGCCGGTCAGGTCGAGCGTCACGCGGCGCAGGAGCTTTTCCTTCGGCGCTTCGGGTGAAGGCTTCAGCGCCTCCCGGTCAAGGCGTGCGCAAACGAAGGCGTCGATCGGGTTGCCGGGCGCATTCCCCGGCACCGGTGGCCGTTTCGGCGCGACAAACGCCCAGTGCTCGCCCCACTTCGCGCCTTCATCCACCCACCGTTTCAGCGTCTGTTTCTGAGCCTCGGTCAGCTTCCGGTTCGATTTCGGCGCCGGCATCACCTCATCTTTGTCGGTGCTTAAAATGCGGATGATGAGATCGCTCGCAGCGCTGTCGCCGGGCTTCACGACGGTGATCCCGTCCTTCGTGCGGTAGGCGCCCTCCTGTTTGTCGAGCCGCAGTTCCGCCTTACGCCCGCCGGCGTCCGGGCCGTGGCAGTGGTAGCAGTTCTCCGCGAGGATGGGCTGCACGTCCCGGTTAAAGTCCACCGGTTCCAAAGCCTGGACGGCCGTGGCGGTGAGAAGCGCGGGGAGAAGCGGGGATTTCATTCGGCGAGGGAAAGGGACACTGCAACAAACCCGACTCGCGGCAAGCATCTTAGCAGCCCGGCTTGACCTCGCCCCGGCAATCCGGCTGCTATGGGTGTTCCATGCCCGCGCCCGAAGCCGAGTTCCTGCTCATCGACAACAGCAACTCGTTCACCAAATTCGCCCTTGCGACCCGCTCCGCGCTCGGCGCGACACGGAAACTTCGTACGCGCGAAGTCGACGTGGTTTCCCTCAAACGCATCCTCCGCGGATGGCGTTTTCGCGCTGTGGTGATGTGCTCGGTCGTTCCGGAAAAGGCCACCGTGATCTCTCGTTATCTCGCCGCCTTTCCCGTGCTGGCCGTCACCGCAAAGACGCGGCTCGGGATCGGCATCGACTACCCGAAGCCGCGCAGCATCGGAGCCGATCGGCTCGCCAACGCCGTCAGCGCCGCGCACTACTTCGGCACGCCGGTGATCGTCGTCGACTTCGGCACGGCAGTCACCTTCGACATCCTTTCCTCGGCAAAGACCTACGTCGGCGGCGTCATCGCGCCCGGGCTCGAAGCGATGACGGACTATCTCCACCAGCGCACCGCGTTGCTGCCCAAGATCAGCCTCCTCGAACCGCCCGGTCCCATCGGCAAATCGACCAAACAGGCCATGCTCGCCGGCGCTGTCTACGGCTACCGGGGCCTCGTGCGCCAGATCATCGCCGAGATCAAAAGCGAACTTTCCCCCACAAAAAAGCTGCGCGTCGTCGCGACGGGTGGCTACGCTGAACTCATCGCCGCAGGTCTCCCAGAGATCGAAAGCGT
This sequence comes from Chthoniobacteraceae bacterium, assembly GCA_043735935.1. Lineage (GTDB taxonomy): Bacteria > Verrucomicrobiota > Verrucomicrobiia > Chthoniobacterales > Chthoniobacteraceae > JANLQB01. Next base: position 6,744 of record JAYTDO010000126.1, on the reverse strand, counting down.
CCAACCAAACCTCACGCTCGAAGGCTTGCGCCTCATCGCCACACTCAACCACTCGTAAACTATGCCTCACGCCATCGGAATCGACTTCGGCGGAACCTCCATCAAATCCGGCCTCGTGCTCGATGGAAAAATCGTCGCCAAAGGCGAGCTCATCGACACGAAAAAATGCGGCGGCGCCGAAGCCATCATCGATGCGCTCGTGCGTGTGATCGACACCCTGCGCGCGCAGGCGCCGAGCGTCGCTGGCATCGGCATCGGCCTGCCGGGCATCATCGACAGCGTGAACGGGATCGTCCACGAGCTGACCAACGTGCCGGGATGGTTCCAGACCCCTTTGCGACAGATCATCCACGACCGCACCGGCCTCGTGACCACGATCGAAAACGACGCCAACGCGATGGCCTACGGCGAATGGAAATACGGCGCCGCCATCGGCGCGCGACACGTCGTCTGCATCACCCTCGGCACCGGCGTCGGCGGCGCGCTGATCCTCGATGGAAAACTCTATCGCGGCGCCCAGCTCGGCGCGGGCGAGATCGGCCACATGAGCATCGACCTCGGCGGCAGGCCTGGCCGCTACGGGAATTCGGGCTGTCTCGAGCAATACTGCGGCAACAACCAGATCGCCGCCCGCGCGGTCGATCTCTACGCCGCCTCCGGCATCACCAAAACCGTCGCCGAATGCGCCCCGATCCACCTCGACAAGGCGGCGCGCGCCGGCGACCGGATCGCGCTCGACCTCTGGGAAACGCTCGGCACCGAAATCGGCGCCGCGTTTGCCAGCGTCGTCTGGATTTTGAACCCGGACACCATCGTGATCGGCGGCGGCGTCGCCAAGGCCGGCGACCTGCTCTTCGAGCCCATCCGCAAGTCCATCGCCGCCCGGACCGTCGACGTTTTCCACAAGGATCTGCGCGTCGTCCCGGCGTCCCTCGGCAACGACGCCGGCATCATCGGCAATGCCGTCCTCGCCCTCGAGGCAGCGGGGGTTTGACCCGTTTTTGCCGCCTGAAAACTTTTTTGAACATTCTTTGAACAGACACCCCAGCACCGTGTCTGAGCTACCAAGTTTGGGTTTGGGATTATCCGGGTTGCTGACTGCCGAGTGTTCTTGGTCATCTCGTAGTCGGCAGCCCGGAATTTTTTTGCCTCGATGACTTCCGAGCCCACCCTTCTCGGCATCCGTGGCTGGTTGATCGATGCGCCGGACTACGACGGGGCCCTGCGCTCCTGGAGCGACGGCGCGCTCATCATCGACGGCGGATTGATCGCCGAGGTCGGCGACTACGACAGCCTTTCCAAAAAACCGCGCTCCCAGCCCGTCCGCTGGCTGCACTCGAACCGCGTCGCCATCTTTCCCGGCCTCATCGACCTGCATTCGCACATCCCGCAATACCCCGCGGTCGCGCGCGGCGAAAGCAGCCTTCTGCCCTGGCTTCGCCAGCACATTTTCCCGCTGGAACGCGAATTCACCGGCCCGCGGGGACGGCGCGAAGCCGCCGCATTTTTCGCCGAACTCGCACGGCAGGGCACGACGACGGCGATGCTTTACTCCGCGATTTTCGAGGACTCATGCGAGGCGGCCTTCGATGCCGCCGCCAAGAGTGGGCTCCGCGTCATCATGGGAAAAATGATGATGGACGTGGGCAGCTACGGGGCGCTCCAGCCGAGCAAGATCCTTTCCATCTCCCTTCACGAGTCCGAACGGCTCTGCAAGACCTGGCACGGCGCGGCGGATGGCTTGATCGAATACGCGGTCAGCCCGCGGTTTGCCGTCAGTTGCAGCGAAAAGCTGATGCGCGCCGCGGCCGAGCTGGCCGCGAAATACCACACCTACATCCAGACGCATCTCGCGGAGAACACCGAGGAGATCGAGAAGGTCAAACACCTCTTCCCGTGGGCTGCGGACTACACCGACGTCTACGACCAGTGCGGGCTCCTCACGCCGCGCACCGTGCTCGGCCACTGCATCCATCTCAGCCCTCGAGAACGTGAAGCGATAGCCGCCCAAAACGCCGCCATCGCGCACTGCCCGACGGCGAACCTTTTCCTCCGCAGCGGCATCATGCCGCTCGATGCGATGCGGGCCGCCGGCCTCAAGATCGGCCTGGGCACCGACGTGGCGGCAGGGCCCGAACTCAACCTTTGGCGCGTGATGCGCGCGACCATCGAATCCCAGCAGGCTCGCTCCTTTTACGAAAAGGAAACGCAAGTGCCGACGCCCGCCTCGGTGCTCCACCTCGCCACGCAAGGCGGCGCGGACGCCCTCGGGAAAGGCGCCATCCTTGGCAGCTTGGACATCGGCAAGGAAGCGGACCTCGTCGTGATGGATTACGGCGCGCTCCTGCCCTACCGGAAGAGCTCAAAGGCTTACGCGGACTTCACGCCGCAGGATTTGCTGAGCCTCTGCATCTACCGCGGTGGCCCGGAAGCGGTCGTCGAAACTTTCGTCCGCGGCCGCAGCGTCTACCGCGCACCCGAGCCGGAGTTGTTTTAATGGGACAACCGACTTCTACTCTCGGAATGCGAGTCAGAGCGCTCCCGAATCCGCCCCGCCTTTCCCATCACGACCCCATCGCCATCGCCCTCGCCGAAGACCTAGGCCCGCGCGATCTCACGTCGTACTATTTCGTCGGCACCGAGCGGCGGCGCGCACGGATCTTTGTGAAGGAAAGCGCCGTTGCCGCCGGCGTCGAGACGGCGGCGGAAGTCTTTGCTCGAGTGGATCCGCAGACCGAAGTAAAAATCGTCCAACACTCCGGCGCGCGCGTGAAAAAGGGCGCAACGATCCTCGAAATCACCGGCGCGGCCCGCTCGATCCTCACCGCCGAACGCGTCGCCCTGAACTTCATCCAACGACTCTCAGGCGTTGCCACGCTCACCGCCCGATTCGTCAAGGCCGTCGGCCGGACGAAGACGCGCGTGCTCGACACCCGCAAGACCACCCCCGGCCTGCGAGCGCTCGAAAAAGCCGCCGTCGTCGCGGGCGGCGGTGCGAATCACCGCTTCGGCCTCTACGACATGGTGATGATCAAGGACAACCACCTGCTCGCCGCGCGCCGGATCGAGGACCTCCGGACGGCGATCGTGGCCTTTCGCAAAAAACACCCAGACATCCGCGTCGAGCTCGAAGCCGATACCCTGAAGCAAGTCCGGGATTTTCTGACCCTCGAAGGTGTGGACGTGATCCTCCTCGACAACATGAGCCTCAAAGACCTGACCGCAGCCGTGAAGCTGGTGAAAGGCCGCGTTCAGCTCGAGGCGAGCGGCGGCGTGACGCTCGAGACCATCGGTGCCATCGCCGCGACCGGGGTCGATCTGATCTCGGTCGGCGCGCTCACGCACTCCGCGCGTGCCGTCGATTTTTCCCTCGAACTCCTCCCGTGACGCCGCCCGACGCCCGGCTTCTGCGGACGTTGCGCGCGGCGACCGTCCACATCCCGCCGACGGAACTCGCCGCCGCGCTCAATCTGGGCCGAGCGGACCTCGGCTCCCGGATCGACGGGCTGCGCGCCGCGGGCTTCGAGATCGACGAGCGCCCCGGCCTCGGCTACCGCCTTGTGGCTTCCCCGGACCGGGTCATCGCGGATGATCTCCTCTCGCGCCTCGGCTCCTGCTCACTGGTGCGCGAGATCGTAGTATTTCAGGAAACCGACTCGACGAATGACCGCACCAGCCAGAGCGGACGCGGCGGCGCCGCCAGCGGCCTCGCGATCTTCGCCGAGCGCCAGAATGCCGGTCGCGGACGGTTCGGCCGCCGGTGGGAATCGGCCTCCCACCTCGGGCTTTGGTTTTCGTTGCTCCTGCGCCCCACGTTTCCGATGGAACGCTGGCCGCGCCTCACCACGTGGGCCGCCGTCTCCCTCGCCGCGGCGCTCGAAAGCGCCACCGGCCTCCGGGCCCAGATCAAGTGGCCGAACGACATTTATCTCAGCGGGAAAAAAGTCGCCGGCATCCTCATCGAAACCGCGCTCGACCAAAGCCAGGAGACCTTCGCCATCGTCGGCATCGGCGTAAACACCAACCACGTGCCGGAGGATTTTCCTGAGGATCTCCGGGCAAAAGCCACCTCGCTCCGCATCGCCACGGGTCGCGCCATCGATCGGGCCGCGCTCGCCGCCGCCATCCTGCGCGAGCTCGATGCCCGGTTCCGGCGAATCGACTCCAGCTTTGACGAATTGCTCGCCGAGGCCACCCGGCGCAGCTCGCTCCTGGGTCGTTGGGTGCAGGTCCGCTCCGGCGACACGTCGATCGAGGGGACCGCCGAATCCCTCGACCCGGCTGGCCAGCTCCGACTTCGCACCGGCGACGCCGAACTCCGCACGCTCTCCGCGGGCGAAGTCACCATCGTAGGCGCCGCGGATCATCCCGGAGGGTCGTAGTTCTCGCCACCCGCAGCGGGTCTTTCGGATTTCGGGTAAAATCAGGAGCGTCGCGGGTATCCATCCTGCTATCTCAGTTCTGCCCTCATGCAGATCGAACATTCGGAATTTCAGGATCAACTCGTCCGCGGACTATCGCATCGGATGAATAACATCCTGACGCTTTTCCACGGCTACCTCGGCATGTTGCTCGACAATAAGGACCTGGACCGAACGACGCTCGATGGCCTCGCCAAGATCAAGGAAGGCGCCCGGGCTGCCTCGGAATTGATGGACCGCACGCATTCACTCGTCCGCCCCAGTTCCGTCGTCTGGCGCGAGATCGACCTTGGCGATATGCTGCGCGTCCTGCGCCCCAGCTTCGAAGCCATGTGCGGCCCGAATGCAAGACTCGAACTCCACTGTCCGCCCGACGTTCCGCGCATCACCGCAGACATGGGGCGGGTAAAAACCGCCATCGTTGAAATCGTCCGCAACGCTTGCGAGGCGACCGCAGGAAGCGGCATCGTGCGCATCGATCTCCGCGCCGAAGAACCAGCGCCGCCTCCCAGCGCCGCGCAACAATCCACAAAATGGATTTCCGTCGTCGTCACCGATACCGGCGGCGGCGTTCCCGAGGAGTTGCGCGAGAAAATCTTCACGCCATTTTTCTCCACGAAAAAGAAACCCAATGCCGCCGGCCTCGGCCTCACGGTCGCACTCGGTTTCGTCCAGCAGCACGGCGGAGTCATCCGCGTCAAAAGCGAACGTGGAACGGCTTCCTTCGAGATCCTCCTCCCCACCCGTAGCGACAGGGCGTAACGCATGAACGTCGGAAAATACGGCTGGCAATTCCCGTTCGTTTTGAAAGGGTGCCAGCCGCTTTCCATGAAACGAATCGGTCTCCTCGTCGTCGCCATCATCCTCTTCGTCGGAAGCGTGCCAGCCTCCGCGCTGAGCACCGTCATCATCGACCCCGGGCACGGCGGGCACGACCGCGGCGGCGGACCCGGCCAGCGCATCCCCGAGAAACCCTACGCGCTCGACATCGCGAAGAGGCTCTCCGCCGCCCTGCGCGCTCGCGGCTTTAATACGGTGATGACTCGCAGCGGTGACTACTTCATCGGCCTCGGCCAGCGGTGTGCCATCGGAAACTCCAAGAGCGACGCCATCTTCGTCAGCATTCACCTGAACTCCGCCCCACGCGAAGGGGCCAACGGGATCGAAACTTACTACTACTCCGGTAAAAGCGCCTCCCTCGCCTCCGCCATCCACAGCGCCGTCGTCCGCGCCGCCGGCACCGAAAATCGCGGCGTGCGCCGGCGTGGCTTCTACGTCATCCGCAATACGACGCGAGTCCCCGCGGTGCTTTGTGAATGCGGCTTCCTCACGAATCGCTCCGAAGCTTCGCGCCTGCTCACATCCACCCACCGCCAGCGCATCGCCGACGCCATCGCCAACGCGATCGCCGCGAAGTACTGAAGCCCGCTCACACTCCGCCATGATCCTCACCTGCGCCGAAATGAAGGCGCTGGAGTCGCGCGCATTTGGCGACGGAATCTCCGCCGAAACCCTCATGGATGAGGCTGGAGAAAAGATCGCCCTCGCCGTGCGGCAGTTCTTCCCCGAGCCCGGAACGTGCCTCGTGTATTTCGGGAAGGGGCACAACGGCGGCGATGCGCTCGTCGCCGCGCGCCACCTCGCCGCTCACGGATGGTCGATCGAACTCCGGGCGCCATTTCCCGAGGGATCGTTGAGCGCGCTCACCAAAGAGCACTTCGCCGCGCTCGCCGGCATCCCGCCTGTCGATCCGGGTAAACGACCGCTTGTGATTCTCGACGGCCTGCTCGGCATTGGCGCCGGTGGACCCCTGCGCGAACCGATCCGCTCCGCCACTCGCGAGATCAATCGCCTTCGCAGCGAACAAAACGCCGTCACTTTCGCCATCGATCTCCCCACCGGCCTCGATGCCGATACCGGCACCCCCGATCCCGATGCCGTCGTGGCGGATTACACGCTCACGATCGGCTGCGCGAAAACCGGCCTGCTCGCCGACGCGGCGACACGGCTTGTCGGACGCCTCGCCGTCCTCCCCCTCGGCGAACTCACCCGCCGCTTCGCCGAACTTCCCACCTCCCTGGTCTCCACTGCCGCCGATCTCGCCCCGATCCTCCCGCGGCGCTCGTTCGACACCCACAAGGGCCAATGCGGACGCGTCGGCATCCTGGCGGGCTCACCCGGACTCACCGGCGCGGCAGTGATGGCCGCGGAAGCATGCGTCCACGCCGGCGCCGGCCTCGTCACCCTTTATTGCTCGCGCGAAACCCAACCGCTCGTCGTCTCGCGCATCGCGCCCGAGATCATGATCCGTCCGGTCGACTCA
>JAYTDO010000125.1:0-9984 GCA_043735935.1 Chthoniobacteraceae bacterium | reverse complement strand
CGCCGCAGCGTGCGACGCAAAACACGCGTGGATTTGGGTGCTCGGCGGAGCGGCGCTCCTGCATTTGGGCGGAGCGGTGGCGCTCGTGCTCCTCGCGCGCCGGCGCCTGCGGGGCAGTGCATTTTCTCTCACCCTCGAAGAATTCAAAAAGGACCAAGCATGGCTGAACAGACTAGCAAACAATCGCTGACAACGGAACTCGACACGGCCCGCGCGCAGCTTGCGGGATATGTTGGCGCCCTGCGGCACGATCTCGACCTCGGTGCGCGGGTGAAAGCGGGAGTCGCGGGCCATCCACGCGTGTGGTTTGCGGGCGCGGCAGTTTTGGGCCTGCTCATCTCGCGGATTTTCGGGTCTCGGCGGAAGGTTGTCGTGAAAGGGCCAGCGTTGCGGAATGACCAAGTGGCGACGGCGGGCAAGGCGGCGTTTGGTCTCACGGTGCTCAAGCTCGGATTCGACTTCGCCAAGCCATTGCTGCTCGGCTGGATCAGAAAGATGATCGTCGAACGCGCGGCCTCGCAGTCCCGACCGCAGCGGTAGGAACGACGCTTGAGCGACTTGGAAAGTCCGTGCTGATCCCGGGAAAACAAATACACGCAGAACGATGCACCGGGGCGAATGATCTGTTGCATGCAACGAACCACCTCTCAACAAACGCCGCCCGACTCGAATTCCTGGCTAAAGAAGGCGGACGATTTCGCCCGCCACGAACCGACCAAAGCCGTCCTGTCTGCCGCCAGTGCCGGCTTCATCCTGAACCTGCTCCCCATCGGTGCGATCGTCGGGGCCTTGGCCTCAGTGGCCTTCGCCCTCGCGCGCCCGGTCCTGCTCTTCCTCGGCCTGCTCAAAGCGGCAGAGTTTCTCCGCTGCAAATCCTCCAACGAAAGCTGATTTATGAATGAATCCGAAAACCAAACCTCACTTTGCTGCAACGACGTGGACGGCATGGTCCGCGAAAATCCTACCGGCGCGATCCTCCTCGCCGTCGGCGCTGGTCTCGCGCTGGCCTTCGTCGTCCGCGCCCTGCAACCGCGACCCGTGGAAAACCGCGCCGCACGTCTCCTCGAAGATTTACGGGAGCGTCTGAGCGACCTGGCCGAACCCGCCCAACGGCGCGCCAGCGCACTCGCGAGCGATGGTGCCGCTTTCGCGCAGAATGGCGTGGATCAGCTCGCCAACCTTCATCTCGATCGCACGTTCAATAGCTTGACCGGCAAACTGCGGAAGCTCTTCCGCTAAACGTGCTACTCCCGGCGATGAAAGACCGCCGATCCCAGCTTCTCACGATCGGTGTCACTGCCGTCGCCACCGCGGCAGTGACCATTTTCGCCCGCAACTTCATCAGCGGGGAAGAGAAGATCAAAAATCGGATCGCGCAACGCTACGGCATCTCCGATCCGCAGTTTGAGCGCGCGCTGGGGCAACTCCTCGGGCCACCCATCCTCGATGGAAACCTCGTCACGCCCTTGGTCAATGGCGTCGAGATTTTCCCCGCGATGCTCGCGGCGATCGAGCGCGCGGAGCGCAGCATCACGTTTGAGACTTTCATCTATTGGGAGGGCCACATCGCGCAGAAATTCGCCGACGCGCTCGCGGACAAGGCGCGCCGCGGGGTGAAGGTGCATGTCCTCATGGATGGCGTCGGGTGCAATTGTGTGAATGGCCCCGCGATCCGCCAAATGACCGATGCCGGCGTGGAGTTGGAGATCTACCACGCCGCGAATTTCGCCCGCGTGAACCATCGCACGCATCGCAAGTTGCTCGTCGTTGATGGCGTCGTCGGCTTCACCGGTGGCGTCGGCATCGCGGATGAATGGGATGGAAATGCGGCGTCGCCCGAGGAGCGACGCGACACGCACTACCGGGTGGAAGGGCCAGTCGTCGCGCAGATGCAGGCCGCATTTCTCGATAATTGGATGAAGACCCGCGCAATGGTGCTGCATGGCGATGATTACTTTCCCGAGCTGCACCCTGCCGGCCCGCATCGTTGCCAGATGTTCAAGAGTTCGCCGATGGAAGGGAGTGAAAGCGCGCGGATTATGTATCTGCTCTCCATCGCCGCCGCGGAGCGCACCATCAAGATCGGCAACGCCTACTTCGTGCCCGACGATCTGACCACACAGACCTTGCTCGAAGCGATCGAGCGGGGCGTGGAGGTCGAGGTTCTCCTGCCCGGCGAGCAGATCGACTCCGCGCTGGTGCGCGGAGCGTCCCGCCATCGCTGGGGCGATCTGCTCCCGCACGGTGTGCGCATCTTCGAGTTCCAGCCGACAATGTATCACTGCAAGACGATGATCATCGACGGCCTCTGGACCTCGGTTGGCTCGGCAAATTTCGACAACCGTTCCTTTCGTCTAAACGATGAGGCGAACCTGAACATCCTCGACCGTGAATTCGCTGCCGCCGAGACGCGCTCCTTTGATCAGGATCTGGAGCGCTCGCGCGAGATCACGCATGCAGAATGGCTCCGCCGGCCGGCGTGGCAGCGGGTGACGGACGCCTCGGCGGCGTTGTTACGTTCGCAGTTGTAGTCCTGCCTAGTCTTTCTCGCCGATCACGGAAATGTTTGATGTCGTGATCGGCGGAGAAGGGCGGGCCGGACTGAAGACGGCGCTCGGGCTTGCACAACTCTCGGACCTGCATGTCGAAAGCAGATTGCGCAGCGAAACCAGCAAACGCCGAATTTGTTCCCGCAGGTCGCGAGCGGACTTCCCGGCTAACTCAGGAATTTAGGCTGTTGCCTCTCACAGAATTCCGGGTCCAAGACCAGCCTTGGCTCTCCGTTCCGCTCGGCTCGGATTCATTCGATCGTTACCGGCACTCCGGGCTTCACTAGCTCAGCGAGCTTCACCACATCCCAGTTAGCCAGGCGGATACATCCGTGACTCGCCGAGCGACCAATGGAATCGGGATCATTTGTTCCATGAATCCCGATGCCCTTTTTGTTCAACGCGATCCACATGATACCCACCGGATTATTTGGTCCTGGAGGCAGCATGTGAAAGTTGGAACTGCGCTCGCCGTGTTTAAGCATCTCGGGGTCATAGCGGAAATTCGGAAGTTTCGCGACTGCCTGGACCTTCCACTTGCCAATCGGGGAAACGGTCTCACTGGACCCCACAGTCACGGGAAATGCGGCGGCGAGTTTTTCATCCACTCGAACTTCGAGGTAGCTCTCCTTGATACTGATATGAATCGAGAGCAAGCCCGGCGCTGGTGCCGCGTCCGAGGGCGACGCGGACGGCTGAGCGCTTTGATCCTCCGCGGCTTCGGCGAGTTCGTTGGCGATCAGACTCTTCGCCTCCGAGCCGACCTCGATGGCTTTGACGCTACTGAGTTCAAAGGGCTTCACATTGGGCACTCTGACCTTGCTGCCCTCCTCGAGATGCCCGGTCTTTCCGGGATTCAGTGCTCGAATGAAATCAATGTCCGAGTGAAATTTCTCCGCGAGCGCCTCGACCAGACTGCTGTAAGGAAGACGCTTCACCTTCGCTTGCGCAGCGGGTCCACTGGGCAAGGTTCCGACGCTGGCGACGTCTTCCTTGGTCACCGTGTACTCGATAAAAACCGGCTCGACGGGTAATAGATCCATTCCGGCAGTTTCGGGCGGCGCCTTAGGGTTTGCCGACGCCGCCATTGGTTGCCCTTGCGCCTCCCGGTAGAGACGCAAGGCCTTCCTCAGGAAAACACCGTCGTGCCCATCGATTTTTCCGGGACCGAAGTTCGCGTTATCCAGAAAGATCTGAAGGCGGGTGTATTCCTCGATCTTCTTCGGATTGGCTGCCGGTTTGGCCGCGTGGGCCGCCAATCCTGTTCCAAGGAGGAGCGCGGCGGCCACGGGGATGAGAGGATGTTTCATTTAATAGCTGCGGATGACCTGGGTCTGGGTCCTGGTGGATCATTCGGGCGTCGAGCAACCTGTGCAGGTCGCGAGGGTGAAGACGATGGAGATTCTCCTTGAAGAGCTAGTCCGGGTGCGGCCTTGGGCTTCCTAGTCCTTATCCTTGTCCTTCTTTCCCGTCGTGGTGGTCGTCGTCGTGGTGGTTTTCTTTTCGATGATGGGCGCAGGAACCTCTTTTTCGACGATCACCGGCTTTTCGACGACTACGGGGCGATCCACATAGACCTTCTTTTCAACAACCACGGGCCGATCGACATAAACTTTCTTCTCCACGATCACAGGCTTCTCGATGACGACGGGGGGATTCGTGATCGTCGTATTCCGCTCGATCACGGTGGGGGCCGCAGTCGTGGTGCTCGTCTGCCGGCGCACGACGACACGATCCGCGATCAAACGATCTCCCGAGCGGGAATAATGCACCGTCACGGGAAGCCCCGAAGTAACGAGTTCTCGGGCCACGGCGCGGCCCGTTTCATCGACGTAGATCGTGCTCGCCGAACTGGAGTAGCGCGCCGTGCCGGTTTCCGTTCGGACGACGAGCCCGTCGGGAGCCAACTCGCTGATCAGGCCGGCCGTTGTCGTAGTGGTTGTCTCGGTCGTGGTCGTGCCGGGGACTGACTGGACGGTGGTGGTGGTGGTGCCTGGAGTTGTCTGCGCATTGGCGAAGGAGCCAGCGAAAAGGGTGGCAGTGAAGGCGAGCGGGAAGGTGACTTTAGGTATGAACATTGAATGATTTGTTTGTTGGTGAACTATTCGGCGGGAAGCGCAGGGCGCGCAGCGTCGTGCTATTGAATCGCACCCCGCTGCCTCGCTGGGCGCATCGAATACTGCGGCACGCTCAACGCCCGCCGCAGACACGGCAGCGAAACCGCTGGATCGGCAGCCGGAGGCCCCGGGCATTCAGTCCCGACGCCCTCCGTTGAACAAACTTACCTTGCGAGACCCGGCCTCAAAGATCGTCATTTTCCCGCACCACGGTGACGTCCCCGGACTGGCGATTTTGCCGCGTGCGACTGGCGGCAGTGATAATCCCGATCCCAAGCAGGATCATGGATCCGATCATTACCCAAAGTTGAGGCGCACCTGCTTCGATCGCCCCCCATGCGAGCCCCCCGATCAGAAGTAGAAAGCCGAGGATGATAGCGAAGAATCTCATATAGGTTTGTTTAGAGTTGGCTTGGATCAGCGGAGCGGGAGAGCCGGATTGCGTTGAGTGCGACCGGTGACCCCACCGTTCCCACCTCGGTATGATCCGCGTCGGCTTTCCCGATGCGGGCGCTCAAGTCCTCCCGTGCCACCAAGGCAACCATCCGCATTTCGCGATCGACGACCGGCAAATGCGACAGCCCGCGATCCTCCATTTTGCGCAATGCGCCCGCGCAATCGTCATCCTCGTGGCAAAAGACAATGTCCCGATTCATCGTTTCCGAAATGCGCGTGGTTTTCGGATCGTGGCCGTGTGAGGAGGCGTCGAGACCCGGATTCGGCTCATCCGCCAGTCCGACGAGACGACCGTCCTCGGACACGGGGAGGATGTTCGTATTGAGCGCGACCATCTTGTCGCTCACCGTTTGCAAGGAATCACCAGGGTTTACAAGGCCGCCCCCGGCGGCAATGGCGTCCACGATTTTATCCCGAAATGGTTTGGCTGGAATCTTCTCGGGCATTTTTAGGATTGGTTTCCTCAACCGCGGAGACGCGGGTGTGGACCAATCAATCGCGGCGGCGGACCTCTTTGGTTGCACCGATTCATAATCCTTGCCGAGCGGACCTCTCACTACCGGCTGTGAAAAACTAGCTGGAACTCAACGGCTCGCCGGGAAAATGTCCGGAGGAACGTCGGGATATAGGCTCAAGACATTTTTGATTAAGGTAGTCGCGCCTTTCCCGTCGCTCGGATGAGTGGAGGTCTCGGACACTTTACCGAGGTTCACGGATTTCCATTTACCTCCCTCGAACCGCAAGAGTGCGGTTCGTCTTTCGGAAACCGGATTTCCCGCGTTGTCCTGCGGGGTGACATCGGCCCACGCCCAGCCATTGTGAATTTTGAGATGCTTCACCACAAAGATCACCTTGGCTTCCTGGCCGGGAAATTTCTCGGCACGCAAGGCGTCCATGATCACTTTTCTTTCCGGGTCTCCACGCTTCGGCTCGCGTAGTTCGTCAGTCACGGTCGCTTTCGGAGCGGGAGCCGCGCTGGGAATCGGCGCGGGCTGGGTCATCGCCGGCACCGTCGCCACGGCTGCATCGCGAATGCCGGGGATCCTCGCGTAGCCGACGAAATCGACGCGCTTCTCCGGATTGGCGGGATCCGCCTTCGGCATCTTGAAGTCGAAAACACTCACACCCCACCGCTGGATGCCGTTGTAGCTGCGCCCGTCGCTGGAACCAAACATGACGCTTTTCCCGGTTTTTTTTTCCCGCCCCAGATAGAGCATGACGTGACTGATGGGCACCTCGCGCCCGGTATTGTAGGTGCCACTCCAAAACATCAGGTCGCCGGGCTGGAGGTCTTTGAACTCGAAGCCGTCCGCCACCGTGCTGACCACCGCGAAGAATTGGCCCTGCTTGCGCGCCCACACATACTGACTGCTCGAATCCCGCGGAACGTCCTTCAATCCCTGCGAACGGAACAAATAATAAATGGTGCCGGAACAATCCATACCGCCGGACGAGGGGTCGGCGGAGCCGTACGTGTAGGTGAGATTTAGCTTGGTGAGTTCGAGGGCCGCGGTGATCAGTTGCTGCACGCGGGCCGGTTGCGCGGAGAACTCCGCGAGTTGGCTGGTCTCGATCGTTGCTACGGGTGCACGCGGGACTTTCTCGGTGATGGGCGGATCACTCGTCACCGCGCTCGATGGTTTTGCTGCCTTCGTCTCGGGTGCGGGATCTTCGTCAACGACGACCTTCTTCTTCCGATGAGTGCCAGGTTTCGGAGTCGCCGAAGCATGGGACGCCTTGCTTTTCGCTTCCTGACCTGGAGAAGACAAGCCGGTCGTCGCGCAGACCAACCAGAGAACGGACCGACGGAGGAGATTTTTCACGCTTGGAGGATCGCATCACCGCGCTGGGCCGTCACCCCTTTGCTGGATTCGCCTCGGCCGTCGGATTCGAGAAGTTCGTTCACGTTCCCTAGATCGAAGGGGATCTACTTTTGGACGCACCCATCTTTGCCGGCCTGGCCCTATGCGGAGCCAACTTGCTCAGGGAAGTTTTCGCGGATCAACACAGCCGCGGATACTCCGGGCGCCGAATGATCTGTCCTATGGGCGATAACTCACCGAAGAACCAACACAAGCTGGACGAGCAAAAGCACGAAGAGCATGTGAAGAAAGATCACGACAAGCTCGAGAATGCGGCGCATCAGCATCACCCGGATCGCCCCTCCACTCCCGAGGAGATCCTTGCATTGAAGAAAGAGGAAGCGGCCGCGGACGCCGCCAGTGCCACTCCGGCAGACTGACTTCGGGATCGAGCCAAGAAATCAGCTCTCGGAAGGCGGTGGGATGGTGAAAGTAAACGTCGCCCCCGCGCCGTGGACACTCTCGGCGCTCACGGTCCCCCCGTGCGCTTCGACGATCTGTTTCACGATCACCAGGCCGAGTCCGGTGCCCTCCATGTCCGGGTCGGTGGACAGCTTGTCGAAGACCTTGGGTAGCATCTCCATCGGGATGCCGGCGCCATTATCATGCACGACGCAGGTGATGGTGCTCGCATCGTCGTGCGCGCTTACGGTCACGCGCCCCTGCGCCGCGTATTTGAAGGCGTTGCCGAGCAGGTTTTGAAAGACTTGCGAAATGAGCCCGGCATCGGCGAAGACGGTGAGTGCGCGGGGGACTGTGTTGACGACCTCAATGGCGTGTTTCGCCGCGACCGGGCGCAGGTCGAGAATCAAGCGCTGCACCAGCGGCCACAGCTCAAAGGACCGGCGCTCGGGATGGAAGGAACTGCCCTTCCCTGACGGCTGCGCCTTGGTATCCAGCACCCTTTTGATCAAATCACCGACTCGCACCAAGTTGCGCTTCAGGCTCTCGAAAAGCTCGCCGGCTTCCGCCAACGCCTTTTCATCCATCACATATCTCAGCTCTTCCACGAGCAGAGACACCGCGTTGAGCGGCGTGCGCAGATCGTGGGCGATGAAGGCCAGATGCTCGTCTTCCTGCTCTTTGCGGATGAGCGCCTCCTGCGCGGCAAAGGCCGTCACCGCCATGCGGACAGCTTCATCGATCCGGTGATTGATGAGCCTCGCCGCCTCGCCCGCGATGTAAAAGCCGTGACGTTCCGCCACCGTATTGAAAGCCACGCGCAGGAGATTGTATTCCGCCACCACTTGGCCCGCGTTCAATCCATCATAAAAGCGCTGCACTCCGTGAACCGGCGGACTGCCGAGCGTGTGCTCGGCGGAAAGAGTGCCGTCGCGGCTGAGCGCCAGATCGCGCGTGATCTCAGCGATCACGTCCGGCAGATGATCGGTGAGCTTCGGCTTGTCGAGTTCGAGCTCCGCGAGGAGCCGGCTGGCCTGCGCCCGCCATTCGGCAATGATCTCCTCCTGGCGCTTGCGAAAGACCTCGGCCAGTTGCTCGGGGGTGCACATTTCTGGAGTGGACATGCGGCAGACTGTCACGCTCCTCGCCCCCGCGCTAGCGCCAGGAAGAAAAAAGGGTTTTCCATTGCCCGAAGCCTGCGTGCTGAAAAAGATCGGACCCGCAGAGCGTCGCTCGGAGTTCCCCCGGGCAAAGCTCGCGCGTCACTGGTTCGCGATCCCAAATCCGCGCACAGGGCGACCCTCTCGCCCTATTTGGCCGGGGCCGCGGGGGGATTGATGATCGTGGTGTTATTCTCCACTTTCTTTTCCTCCTTGGCGGGCGGGTTCACGATGGTGGTGTTCTTTTCCACGGTGGGCGCGGCTGGGGTCACGCGGGCGTCGCAAGCGACGAAAAGCAGCGCGACGGCGGCGGGAAGAAGAAGGGTTTTCATCTAGTAGCTGCGGGTGACTTGGGTCGAAGTCGTCGCAGGAGACGCCGCGTGGACGGACGTTTCTTCCGTGGTGGTCTGGGTCGTGACGGATCGTCCCGTCTCGCAACCGCTGAAGGTGACGAGGGCGAGGACCGCGAGGCCGAATGTGGTGGCGATTTTCATAAGCGTGAAGTGGTGGTTATGCCTCCTTGGGAGACGGAGGGTGGCTCGCACCCTCCGCCGCTCAAGGCTAGGGGGATTACTTCTTGTCTTCGGTGGTCGTGGTCGTGGTCGTCTTCTTCTCGATGATCGCGGGGGCGGCCGGAGTGACGACGGTCGTCTTGCGGACGACGACGCGGTTGGCCACCATGCGGTCGCCCACCTTGGTGTAATACACAGTCACGGGCAGGCCGGACTTGACGGTTTCCATGGTCACTGGCGCACCGGCTTCATCGACGTAGGTGGTCGTCTTGGTGTAGCTATAGCGCATCGGCTCGGGCGAAGTCTCCGAGCGGATGACGATCGTCTCCGGGCTGAACTCGCTGATCGTGCCGGCGGCGTTCGTGGTGGTGGTTTCCTTGACGACGGTCTGCGCCACGGCAGCCGAGGTGAGGGTCAGGCCGATGGCGAGGGCGCCGAGGTATTGAGTGAGGTTCTTTTTCATATTATTGTTTTTAGTTTTGGGTTTGCGACGAATCGACAACGCGGCTCGTTGACCAGACTTCGGCCCTGCCATGACCCGTGGTCGTAAATTTTTTGCCTGACTTTGACGGACGCGGGCGTTTTACGCCGTCGGCGAAAAGAAACACTGCTGTCGGAAGCAGCAGCGCCGATCCCTTGGCCCACGCTTTCCATTCCCGGCGAGCGCGGGGCGGATTTTTCGTTGAACCAACCAGCGGTGCTTCTCATGCACACTCCTCCTCCTCGCGGCGGCGCTCATCATTCACCTCAGCGTTCCGGAGATGCAGGCCGCACCGAACATCGCGGTGGACCTTTTCTACGATCAACTCACCGACTACGGCGACTCCGTGGAACCCAAAGTCTCCCTACGGCGTGGGTGTCGGCGGCGGCGTCACCACCGGCGGCTCCTCCTCCTCCGGCGACGTCTGACGCAGGATATCCAGATT
>JAYTDO010000124.1:0-2220 GCA_043735935.1 Chthoniobacteraceae bacterium | reverse complement strand
GAGGCGCATCCGGATTTCAGCGCGCGCATCTCCGAGACGAATCTGGCGCTGAACGCCGGGAGCGGGCAGGGCTTCACGGTCGTCGCGGAGCGGCAGGATGGATTCGACGGCGACATCACCATCGACATCGCCGGCGTGCCGGATGGGTACAAGGTTTCGACGCCGCTTATCATTGAGGCCGGGCACGTCTTCGCGCGCGGCACACTCGTCGCGCTGCCGGATGCGAAGGAGGCGGACTGGTCGAAGGTGAAGGTCAGCGCGGTCGCGAGAGTGGCGACGCACGACGTGAACACGTTCGGCGCCGTGACGCTCGGCAAGGAGCCGCAGGTGCTCGTCGCGCTTGAGGCGGCGGCGGCCGGCGACACGCTGCAAAAGGTCACGTCCGCAACGCCGCTCCAGCCGCAAGACCCGGCGAAGCCGTTCGAGATCACGATCGCGCCGGGGGAGATCATCCCGGCATGGATCAAGATTCGCCGCAGCGGCGCGAACGGCGACCTGCGCTTCGACGTGGAGAACCTTCCGCACGGCGTGATCGTGGACAACCTCGGGCTCAGCGGCATCACGTTGCTCGCCGGGCAGAACGAAGGCGAGATCGCGCTCAAAGCAGCGCAGTGGGTACGAGATCAAGATGCGCTTTGTTTTGCCATTACGCGCGAAGCCGGAAAACAATCATCCCTTCCCGTCATCCTCCATGTACGCAAACGTGAAGGTGCCCGAGTCCTCACCGTGAAATGAATCGATCCCTCCTTTTCCTCTTCGCCTGCGCCTCCGCTACCGCACCTGCGGCCGAGATCAGCTTTAACCGCGACATCAGGCCGATCCTTTCCGGCAACTGTTTTGCGTGCCACGGCCCCGACAAAAAGGCGCGCAAGGCCGACCGCCGGCTCGACACGAACGACGGCGCGCTCGCGGAAAACGACGGCGTGCGCGCGATCGTTCCCGGCGATCTCGGGCACAGCGAACTCTTCGCGCGGATCACCTCGACCGATCCCGACGAGACGATGCCGCCGCCGAAGAGCGACAAGAAACTCAAGCCGGCGGAAATCGCGCTGCTCAAACAGTGGATCGCCGAGGGCGCGAAGTATGAGCCGCATTGGTCGTTCATTCCGCCGAAGCGTCCGCCGGTGCCGGGTCCGGGTCATCCGATCGATGCGTTCATCAAGGCGCGCCTGGACAAGGAAGGGCTGAAGTCTTCACCCGAAGCCGACCGGACGGCGCTCATCCGCCGGGTGAGCTACGATCTCACGGGGCTCCCGCCGACGCCGACGGAGGTCGATGCCTTTCTCGCGGACAACTCGCCGGGCGCTTACGAAAAGGTGGTCGATCGGCTGCTGGCGTCGCCACGCTACGGCGAACGCATGACCCGCGACTGGCTCGATCTTTCCCGCTACGCGGATACGCACGGCTACCATCTCGATTCGGGGCGCGACATGTGGCTGTGGCGGGATTGGGTGATCGGCGCGTTCAACCGGAACGAACCTTTCGACCAATTTACCGTCGAGCAGATCGCCGGCGACCTGCTGCCGAACGCGACCGAGTCGCAGAAGATCGCGACCGGATTTCATCGAAACGCGATGATCAACTTCGAGGGCGGCGCGCTCGCGGAGGAATACCTCACCCAATACATCAAGGATCGCGTCGCGACGACGGCGACGGTTTTCCTCGGACTCACGCTCCAATGCGCGGAGTGTCACGATCACAAATTCGATCCGGTGACGCAGAAGGAGTTTTACCAGATGTATGCGTTCTTCAACGCGGTGCCGGAGAGCGGGATCGACGGGTCGAAGGGAAACGCGGCGCCGCTGCTGCGGGTGTCGGGACCGGCTGAGGGCGCGAAGCGGGAAGCCTTTGAAGCGGCGCAGAAGGCCGCGGAGAAAGCGCTGAACGACGCCGGACCGCAACTCGACCTGGATCAGCGGAAGTGGGAGACGGCAGTGGGTGGCGACTCGCAGCCGCACTGGACGCCGCTCGATCCGCGCGAGGCGAAATCTGAGGGCGGTGCGGTGCTGGTAAAACAAGCCGACGGTTCGTGGCTCGCGACGGGCGCGAATCCGGCGAGCGACGTTTACGAGTTCACCGTGCGCGCGGACCTTCGGGGCATCACGGGACTCCAGGTCGAGGCATTGCCGGACGCATCTCTGGCGGGCGGCGGCACGGGTCGGGCCACCAATGGGAACTTCGTGCTCACGGGTTTCGAGGCGGACATCGCCGCCTCGGGCA
>JAYTDO010000123.1:0-6706 GCA_043735935.1 Chthoniobacteraceae bacterium | reverse complement strand
CACGCAAAGGGTGGAGCGCGAGTATTTGGAGGCGGCCGAGGAGTCGATGGTCGATGTGGCGCAACTGATGGCGGCGCGGATCGAGAGGCAGTGTTTCGCGGGAGACGGGTTTACATTTGCGACGCTGGACGGCGAGTGGAGCGCGGCGCGAAAGCGGGAGTTTGTGGCGCAGATTTACAGCCTGAAAAAGACGACGGTGGACATGAACTTTTACGTCACGGACGGGCGCGGGATGGTGGTGTTCGATTCGGAGGGAAAGATCGTTGGCCAGGATTACAGCCGGCAACGCGACGTCGCCCTGACGCTGAAAGGGAGTTACGGTGCGCGCTCGACCCATGTGAATGCGGCCGACAAGGACAGTTCGGTGATGTTTGTCGCGGCGCCGCTGCGACGAGGGGATGGGATCGCTGGGGTGGTGAGCGTGTCGAAGCCTCAGCGAAATCTCTTCGCCTTTCGCGATGAGACCAAGCTTCGCATTCGCACGATCGGCCTGATTTTTTTTGGAGCGGTGACCGCGGGTGCCTACCTGGTGGTCACGCTGTTTTCGCGACCGATCCGCCGACTGACGGAATACGCCCACGCCGTGGCGCGCGGTGAACGGGTGCGCCCGCCGCGCGGCGGTTCGTCGGAGGCGGCGACGCTAGGGCGTGCGTTTGAAGAGATGCGCGATGCGCTGGAAAATCGCGCTTACGTGGAAAACTATGTGCAGACGGTGACGCACGAGATGAAGAGCCCGGTGGCGGCGATCCGCGGCGCGGCGGAACTGCTGCGCGAAGACATGCCGGAGGAGCGTCGGGCGAAGTTTCACGCGAACATCCAGGCCGAGGCTCGACGGCTGCAGAACATCATCGACCGGTTGCTGGCGCTTTGTGCGATCGAGAGCCGGAAGACTCTGGAACACCCGGCGCCGCTTTCGCTCGCGACGCTCGCCGAGACGGCGGTCCATCAGCTTCAGCCTTCGGCGGAAGCGCGAGGAGTGAAGGTGGAGTTGACCTGCGTCGAGCGGCCGGAGGTCATCGGCGAAGCGTTCATGATCGAGTGCGCGTTAAACAACCTGCTTCAAAACGCGATCGATTTTTCTCCTGAGAATGGAGCCGTGCGGATGGTGTTGAATGCGACCTCGAAAATGGCGGAACTCACGATCGAGGATGACGGGCCCGGAGTTCCCGACTACGCGCTACCGCGCATTTTCGAGCGCTTTTATTCCCTGCAACGTCCGGCGACCGGGCGCAAGAGCAGCGGGTTGGGCCTTTGTTTCGTCCATGAGGCGGCGGCGTTGCACGGGGGAGGCATCGCGCTGGAAAATCGAGCCGACTCGGCTGGAGCGCGGGCGATTTTGCGCCTTCCTCGATCGCGTTAAACATTTGAAACGGTAGAGATTCCCTGTGGATTTCGATGGGGTAAATGTGCGAATCACCCATTGCGGGGCCGCGTGGGCATTGACATTGTCAAGACTCTCGTCCTCATTTTTTACCCGAAAATACTCATGAAAACCCAGCGCGCTTCCTTCGCCCTTGCTACGTCGATCTCTGCCTTTCTCGTGAGCTTCATCCCCGCGAAGGCGGTGGATTACACTTGGTCCAACACCGGGACGGGTGATTGGGCCCTGGCTGGGAACTGGAACAACGGCACACCGGGCGGCGGCGGTGGGAATTTCGTCTACATCAACAACGGCGGAACCGCGAACATCACGAGCACCACCAACTCCATTCAAGATCCGTTCGTGGGAAATGGTGCGGGTGCTGTAGGTCACGTCAATCAGACGGCTGGTGATCACTCGAACACGGGGTGGACCTTCATTGGCCGGGCGGGCGGCGTGGGGACGTGGGATATGTCCGGCAGCACTTCGATGACGACGGGCCGCATTTATCTCGGGGGTGTGCGCGATACAGCGGGTGGTGGCACTGGGACTTTGACGGTGGGGACGACGGGCACGGTGACTGCCAATAGCGACTTTTCAATCGGCACGAACGGCGGCAGCGGAACGCTCAACGTGAGCAACGGCACGGTGAGGGCGACCGGTTGGATGATCATCGGTGAAACGCAGGCGGGTCGGGGCGGATCAACGGGCGTCGTGAACCAGACCGGGGGCGTCGTATCGAATGGGACGGGCGATGCCAACGGTCGTTTCTGGCTCGGGAGTAACGAAAACAATAGCGCCGGTGCGGCGTCTAGCGGGACGTATAATTTGATCAACGGAACGTTGAACATTCGCAACGTCTTCATCGGAAAGAACTACACAGGCACCTTTAACCAGTCCGGCGGCATCGCGAACATCACTGCGGGCGCCGATGATACGCGGATCGGCGCGGTGGCTGGCTCGAACGGCAGCTATACATTGAGTGGCGGCGTATTGAACAAGGTCGGAGCGTTCCAAGTCGGCGCATCCGGCACCGGGACGATGAGCATCTCGGGCGGCACGATGAACAGTACCGGCTGGCTGACGGTTGGTCGATTCGTGGGCGGCACGGGAACGATGACGGTGAGCAGCGGCAGCCTGATTCACAATGATAACGCGACTTCGATGATCATCGGTGAAGAGGGCACTGGAACGGTAACGATCAGCGGCACCGGCACGGTCAATATCGCCAGTACGCAAGGGTTGAGAATCGGTCATACCGCCACTGGCAATGGCACCATCAATCTCAACGGCGGAACTCTCGCGGCAAACTTCATTCAAAAGACCAATGCTGGCTCGATCGCAAAAATCAATTTCGACGGCGGCACACTGAAGGCGAACGCCAACTCCGGCGATTTCTTCGTCGGAATGACCAACACCAATCTGGAGGTAAAGGCGGGTGGTTTGAAGTTCGATTCGAATACGTTCAGTGCGACCGTCAATCAGGGTCTCGATGGCGTCGGTGGGGTGACGAAAGTGGGCAACGGCACGCTCGTCCTCGCCTCGGGTGGCAGCACGTACGGTGGCGCGACCACTCTCAGTGCCGGCGCGTTGAGTGTGGCGGGATTGTCGGACGGCGGAGCGCCCAGCACGCTCGGCGGATCATCGAGTGCGGCGAGCAATCTCGTCTTCGACGGTGGCGCCCTGCGGTTTACCGGCCTCGGGACCTCGACCAACCGCAATTTCACGATCAACACCGGCAAGACGGCGATCATCGACGTGAGCACAGCGGGCGGCATCCTCACTCTTTCCGGTGGTTCCGCTTTGACGAATGGCGGTCTCACCAAAATCGGCGACGGCACGCTCTCATTGACCGGTGCAAATGCTCACACGGGCACCACGAATGTGAACGCAGGCGTGCTTGCCGCGAGCGGAAGTTTCAGCAGTCCGTTTGTCGTCAACACCGGCGGCCACCTGACGGCGGTCAGCCTTGCGGAAGGCAATGTCACCGTTCCTTCGCTCACCCTGAATACTGGCAGCAGTCTGGATTATGAGTTCGGCGGAACGGCCTCGCTCAACGCAGGCCATGACCTGATCACCATCGGTAATCCTGGCGGGCTCACCCTCGGCAGCACGGGTCTTTATCTTTACCAGACCGGTGGCACGTCGCCCTTCACCACGAATGGCACCTATACCATCCTCGACTACGCCGGCTCTTTCACCGGCACGCTGAACACGTCCTTCTCGATCGCCAACAGCCAGGTCGGCAAGGTTTACGGTCTTCTGAACAACACGACGGCGACCACCATCGAGTTGACCATCGCCGACGCGGTGGCCGCGGCTTGGAATGTTGCGGGCGGCGGATCTTGGAACACGGGTGCAAACTGGAATCCGATCGGGGTCCCGAACAGCATCGGCGCCATCGCCACCTTCGGGTCCATCATCACGGCTCCCTCCACGATCACGGTGGATGGCGCGAAAACGGTGGGAACCATCGTATTTAATAACACCAATTCCTACACCCTCACCGGCAGCGCGAGCGATGTCATCACGCTCAATAACGGTTTTGGAACACCGATCATCAGCCAGGTCAACGGCAGCCATACGATCGCAGCTCCGCTCGCCCTGAGCGCTTCAACCAACCTCGACGTCATCGGCGGCACCACGCTGACCCTTGCGGGAGACATTTCCGGACCTGGTAATCTGACCCTCATCAACGGCGGCGCGGTCGTCCTCACCGGCACGAACAGTTATGCCGCGACGGTCGTGAACAACGGCTCGCTCAACGTCGGAAACGGTGGAGCGACTGGAACGCTCGGATCGGGCCCGGTTTCGCTCGCGGCGGGCACCTCGCTCGCGTTTAACCGGACCGCCGACTTGACGGTGGCCAACAACATTAGCGGCGCGGGCACCGTGACCTATGCCGCCTCGGGAGCCATCACTTATACGGGAGCCGATACGCACACTGGCGCGACCGTCCTCAGCAACGGGCCCTTCACCAGCACCGGCACCATCAACGGCACATCGAACCTCGTCGTGGACAACACCACGACCCTGCAGGGTGCCAGCGTCACGAACGTGGCCGGCCCTGTGACGGTCGGCGGTGGAGCGCCTGCTTCGCTCAGTGTCACCGGCACCGCCTCGCTCTCGAGTACGGGCAATGCCGTTATCGGAAATGGATTCACCGGCTCCGCCAGCGTGAGCGGTGGCACCTGGACGGCGGCATCCTTCTTTGTCGGGAACACGACCAGCGGCACCTTGAATATCACCTCAGGTTCGGTGGCCAGCGCCGACTTCTATGTCGGCGCGGGCGCCAGTGCAGTGGGGACGGTGAATCTCTTCGGCGGCACCCTCACGACCAATCACTGGACCGTCATCGGAGACCAGATCGGCAGCTCGGGTACGGTTAACCAAACTGGTGGCACTTGGAACCAGAACCACACGGACGTTCTTTCGATCGGCCAGTTTGGTGATGGTAAATATTTCATGAGCGGAAACAGCGTCCTGAACAATCAGGCCGTCGTCGATACGAGCAATCGCGGCACGAATAAAGGTAATGTTGCCGTTGGGCGTTTTCAGAATGGCGGCATCGGCGGGGTCGGCTTGTGGGACTTGTCGGGAAATGCGACGGCCCGCGTCCGGGCTCTTGTGGTCGGGGATCAGGCGAATACGAACGGCACAGTCAATGTCGCTGATGCCGCGTCGATCGTTTCACCGGACTTCGACCTTTTCCTGGGGGTCACTGGAACCGGCCGTGTGAATGTGAATGGCGGTTCAATGAGCTTTAACCAAGGGTGGGCGTTCATTGGGCGCAATGCGGGAGGCAACGGCACGTTGACGGTCAACGCGGGCACCTTCAGCAGTAATCGCTTTTACGTCGGTGAAAGTGGCGTCGGTGCGATCAGTGTGACGGGAGGCACCTTCACGGCCAACGACTTTGTGCACCTCGGTGAAGCGGCTGCGGGCAGCGGCTCCTTTAGCGTCAGCGGCTCCGGCACTGCGAATCTCGCGAACGGCTTCGTCGCGGGACAGGCCGGCACGGGTAACCTCAACGTGAGCGGCGGCACTTTGAACATCACGAATGGTGCCACCATCGGCGGCGTGGGAGCAGGGACCGCGACCATCAGCGGCGGCGCACTGAATACGAACGGCACCTTCATCGTGGGCAACGGTGGAACCAACACGGGAATGGTCACGCAAACCGGTGGTGCAGTGAGCGTGAACGGCGAACTGTGGGTCGGCCAGAACGTCGGCAACGGAACGTATAACCTTCAGGCAGGCAGCGTGACCGTGAACAACTGGGTCGCCGTCGGGCGCCAGAGTGGCACGGGCACCTTCAACATGAGCGGCGGCACGTTCTCCAAGACTGGCGGGAACGGCACCCACATCACCCTCGGAAGCAATCCCGGAACCGGTTACTGGAATCAAAGTGGTGGCATACTCAACACCGCCGATAGCGATGTTTTCGTGGGCGAAAATGGAACCGGCACCTTCACCACTTCCGGCACGGCCGTGGCGAACGTGCAGGCCTTCGTGGTCGGCGTGAATGCCGGCTCCTCCGGGACGGTGCAACTCAACGGAGGTGTAGTGAATACAAACTATATCACCGCTGGCGCCGGCACCGCTCAACTCAACTACAATGGCGGCACCCTCCGCGCTGTCGCGGATCAAGCCGACTTCATCCGCGGATTCACGGCGGCCAATTCCAACATCCAGGCGGGTGGCGCGATCTTCGACACCAACGGTTTCGCGGTGGCGTTAAACCATCCGCTTGCCGGCACCGGAAGCCTCACCAAGATCGGCAATGGCTCGCTCACTCTGAACGCCTCGCAAAACTATTCGGCGCTCAATGCGAGCGTGGGCACGACGAACCTCAACGCCGCGCTCGGTACGGGTGGCTCGACCGCCACGGCGAACGGAACGCTTAACTTCGCGGTCGCGCAAAAGCTCGCGGCGCTCAACGTCGGCGCGGCGGGCGTGGCGAAAATGACCGCTCATGTCGGCGGGCCTGCGAACATCGCGCCGATGGACACCTCGGCGCTGACCATCACGGCGGGAGGAAAGTTCGACCTCACCAACAACGTGCTCGTCGTCCGCGGCGGCACCTTCGCCACCATCCGCAACCAAGTCGCCAGCGGCTTTAATGGCGGTTCGTGGAATGGCGCAGGCATCAACAGCAGCACCGCCACCAATGACCCGCTCGGCCTCACCGCTCTCGCCGTCGCCAGCAATGTGGACCTTGGCTACAGCGCCTTTGGAAACGTGACCGGCCTTACCGGAAATGAAATCCTCGTGAAGACGACCTACTACGGGGACAACGACCTGAGCGGCACCGTGACCACGGACGACTTCAGCTTGTTCCTGGAC
>JAYTDO010000122.1:0-4002 GCA_043735935.1 Chthoniobacteraceae bacterium | reverse complement strand
GCGCCTCCTCTGACGACAAGCGCTGGCAATCCCGCGACCTCCTCTTCATCTCCGCCTGGGGCGAGGGCGAAAACCGCGAGATGACCTTCGCCCACTTCGTCGATCATCCAGACATGGGTCTTGCCGAACTGCGCGTCCTCGGTTGGGACGATGACGACACGCCGCTGCACATGGATTACATCGCCCGGCGGCTCGGGGAAAAACTTCGCTGGCGCGACGACTTCGCCGCCGATCCCGAATCCTGGCGCAAGCAATGGTCAGACACCTTCGTCGTCCGCCACCGCCACGTCATCACCAAGTCCGACGAACTCGCCACCGCCCTCGCCGCCCTGGCGCAGCGTCTTCGCAACCGCATCCGCACGATCCTCCGCATGGAGGATGGTTTCGGGGAAATCCGCACCCTCCAACGCGCCTTCAAGGCTGGCCTCATTCACGATCTCGATGACGACGGCTTCGCCGACATGTTCGCCCAAACCGTCACCTACGGTCTCTTCTCCGTCTCCGTCCGCCGCACCTTTCCCGGCGAGGGCACCGCGCTGGTCAAGGACGACGTGCCGAACCTCATTTTCACCAGTCCCTTCCTCAAGGAAATGCTCGGCGTCTTCCTCGGCATCAAAAGCCGCAAGGGTGCCATCGACTTCGACGAACTCGGCATTAGCGACGTCACGGACCTCCTCACCAGCCCGGACACCCACATGGAGCTCGTCCTCGCCGACTTCAACAACAAGACTCGTGGCGACGATCCCGTCATCCACTTCTACGAGCACTTCCTCGGAGCCTACAACAAGAAGCTCAAAATCCAGCGCGGCGTCTTCTACACCCCGCAACCCGTCGTCTCCTACATCGTCCGCAGCGTCCACGAGCTCCTGCAAACCGAGTTCGGCCTCGTCCACGGCCTCGCCGACACCACCACCTGGGGCGAAATGATTTCAAGGAGTGTGGGCATCTCGCCCACATCTTCCCTTAAACTCCCCGATCTCTCCGACGATCCCTCCCGCCCCCAGCCGCTATCGGAAAACGAACCCTTCGTCCAAATCCTCGATCCCGCCACCGGCACCGCCACCTTCCCCGTCGAGGTCATCGACATAATCCACAAACACCTCAAGGAGCGTTGGCGTCTCGCCGACTCTTCAAAACTCCCCGGCGGCAGCCCGCACTTCAAGTCCTTCACCGAGTATTGGAACCACTACGTCCCGAATCACCTTCTCCCACGCCTCCACGGCTACGAGCTGATGATGGCGCCCTACGCCATCGCCCACATGAAAATCGGCCTCAAGCTCGCCGAAACCGGATACACCTTCGCCACCGAGGAACGCGCCCGGATTTATCTCACCAATGCGCTTGAAAAGCCGGACGACAAGCAAGTGAAACTCATTGGTTTTGACGCTCTCGCTCATGAAGCTGAAGCCGTGAACAGAATCAAAAAGTCGAAACGGTTCACGGTTATTGTCGGCAACCCACCGTATGCAAATTATTCAGCTAACCTATCACCTGAAGCCCGGCGCATTGTTGACAAGTATCGTAACTTTCGAGGTGTGCCAATTCGGGAGAGAAACCAACTACAGTTTGAACGAAACCTACAGGAGGACTTGGTCAAGTTCATCTCAATCGCTCAAGACTTCGTTGGCGCGTCTGGAGTTGGAGTGTTCAGCTACATCACCAATGGAACGATGCTTGCGTCTATGTCACTGCGCGGAATGCGAGAGAATCTTGCCAGAGAATTTAGCAGTCTATTCGAGCTGAATTTGCACGGAGGCGGAAACGAAATCATCGCTGGTGCAGAAGACGATGAGAACGTGTTCGACATCGTTCAAGCGGTCGCGATCCACGTCTACGTCCGTTCCAAGCCGGGTGGAGCATCTGAAGTGAACTACGCCGAATTACTCGGGCGGCGCCCGATAAAATATGCAGCGCTTGCATCGCGTTCTGTGAGAAACACGGAATGGCGACGAATCCTACCTGATGTCGAGAACTTTGGTTTCACACCGCAGGATGACACTGGTTGTGGAGCTAGCCGCCGCCTCGACTCCGCATTTGTGAAGTTTGGAGCGGGAATTAAGACGAACCGAGATGCAGTGGTAATCGGCTTCGATGATGCCTCCCTCCTCGAGACCGTCCAAGAGTTAAATCCTAAACTCGCCTCTGGGAAGCACGCGCAGAGCGACATCCATTCGCTCCTTTATCGCCCATTCGATGTCCGCAAGATTTTCTACCATGAGGATGTCGTAGCCAGTCGGTCGCTGCCGACTATGAAACACGTTGTCGCTGGGCCGAACATTGGCTTCGTCTGCTCTAGCACATGGACGACGCCGGATCGATTTAGCGTGGGTATTTCTCGACTCATGGTCGAGATGAAGTCCGGCACTCATGATCGAGGAACCACGTTTTTCCCGCTGTATCGCTATGAGACTTTGATGGGAGGAAAGGCCGAGCAGATCCATAATTTTACTTCGGAGTTCGTGAAGGAATGGTGTGTTACGACCAACACACGATTCGTTCCCACCGGTCATGGTGATGGCGAGAAGACGACCGGACCGGAGGATGTTCTGAATTGGCTGTATGCCCTATTTTATTCCCAAGAATACAGGCGTCGGTATCGCGCTTCACTTTCGCAAAAATTCCCACTTGTCCTTCTTACCTCAAACTCGGAGCTCTTCCGCGAGCTTTCTCGGCTTGGCGGCGAACTTGTCACCCTGCACCTGCTGGAAATCGACGTGACACAGGCATTCCTGCCTGTTCTTCCGAATAAAAAGGCAGGCAAGAATGCCCGCAACACTTACGCTCCGCTCACCGAGTTCATCGGCCCCTCGAAAGCCGTCATCAAACCCGGCTGGACCGACGGCACCGTCTGGCTCGACTCCGGCGGCGCGAAGGCGACCACTACTCCCGGCAGCTCCGGCTTCAGTGGCATCCCAGAAGCCGCTTGGAACCTCCACATCGGCGGCTATCAGGTCTGTCACAAGTGGCTCAAAGATCGCAAAGGCCGCACCCTCACCGCCGAGGACATCGCCCACTACCAGAAGATCGTCATCGCCCTTTCCAACACCATCCGCCTGATGGCCGAGATCGACCAAGTCATCGAAACCCACGGCGGCTGGCCCGGAGCCTTCCAAACGAACCCGAGCGCATGAAGAAAAAAGCCAAGAGTGAACTTGAGGAAATCGCCGGAAAGATCGCGGACAACAAACGCGTGCGAGCCATGTCGGTGCGGACCTTTCTCGGGCTTTTCGGTCAGGAGCGCCGAGGATTCCAAGTCGTCAGCCGGATCCGCAAGGAGTTGAAGAAACACAAGCTCGCGACCCAGCCGGATTTCGAGAATGAGAACATCGACAACCTGATCAAAATCGTTTTGGCGCAGCCGGAACCGCAACCTAGTGCAACCGTCCGGCGACTTGTCAGGACCGTGAAAAGCCCAGCGCTGCCAGAGGTGCCAGAGATTCCTCCGGTCGAGGAAGTCCCCGCGACCGAGCCGCGCAATTCCGTCGTCACCATCCGCCAAGGCATCCCATCCGCTGGCCAAGCACCGGCGACCGTCCGCCCGCAGGAGACCGTCAAAATGGCCCTCAGCCGATTGATGGCTGAGAAGCTGGAATTGCTTGTCGTCCAGAATGGAGACCGTGCCCGCGTCGAAGGGATTTTCAGCTACGCTTCATTCACCCACGCCCACCTCGCAGGCAAGATGCCGAAAACCGTGGGCGATTGCACCAGCCACGAGTTCACCGAGGTGAACGAAGAAAAGCCGTTGATCGACGCCGTCCGTGACATCATGCGGCTTGGAACCGTGGTAGTCCGCTCCAGCCAAAACAAACTTTGCGGTGTGGTGACCGCCCGCGACGTGGCACCCGTGTTCATCGAGCTGGCCGAACCGTTTCTTCTGCTCGGGCAGATCGAGAACCACCTGCGTGGCTTGCTCGAACGCGCAAAACTGAAAAAAGACGAATACAAGGCACTGGTGGTCGATAGCGCGATCGACCGCAAGGCAAGAACCGAAGGCCCGGACGA
>JAYTDO010000121.1:0-8227 GCA_043735935.1 Chthoniobacteraceae bacterium | reverse complement strand
TACTACGCGAAGTCCGGTCGCCACGCGCTCGACTCCATCGTGCCGCAACACGGGACGCTGCTGCGCGTCAGTGCCGACGGTTCACACACGGACATTCTGGCCACCGGATTTCGCGCTGCGAATGGCGTGTGCCTGAACGACGATGGCACATTCTTCGTCACGGATCAGGAGGGATTCTGGACGCCAAAAAACCGCATCAACCGCGTCAAAGTCGGCGGATTTTACGGCAACCTGTTTGGCTATACGGACGTGACCGACCCGTCGGATTCGGCGATGGAGCAGCCGCTGGTGTGGATCACGAACGCAAAGGATCGCAGCCCCGCGGAGCTTGTGTGGGTGCCGAAAGGGGCGTGGGGGACCCTTGGTGGCTCCCTCCTGAATCTCAGCTACGGAACCGGCCGCGCATTCATCGTGCCGCACGAAGAAGTCTCCGGGCAATGGCAGGGCGCGGTGTGCGAATTACCGATGCCTGCTTTCGCCACCGGCATCATGCGCGGACGCTTCGGAAGCGATGGCGCGCTCTACACGAGCGGCATGTTTGCGTGGGCAGGAAACGCGACAGCGCCCGGCGGCTTTCACCGCATCCGTCGCACAGACGCGCCCGCGCACGTCCCGCTGTCCATCCACGCCGCGCGCGGCTGGCTCGGCGTGACTTTCAGCGACCCGCTGGATTTGAACAGCGTGAAGCCCGATGCCTTTGCGATGAAAGTTTGGTCACTCAAGCGCAGCAAAAACTACGGCTCGCAACACTACGACGAACACCCGCTCCACATCACCGGCACGAAGCTCAGTGCAGACGCGCGCACCGTCACGCTCACCGTCCCGGATCTGATGCCGACGCAATGCTACGAACTCACGGCCAACCTTCGCGCCGCCGATCAAACGCGTGTCGAGCGCTCCATCCACGGCACCATTCACACGTTCTCCGCCAAATGAAAAACAGCCTCCTCTATTACCTCATCTTCACATGCGTTCACGCATTCGCCATCGATGCCCCTGCCCTTCCCACTGCTCACAGCATGCGGGAAATCGAGGGCTGGAACGTGCGAGTGGATGATCGACTCCTAAAAGGCGAAGGCACGCCAGTCGGCGAACGGGCGCTCAAGCTTCTCAACGCTCGGCTGGTGGCCATCACCATCGTTGTGCCTGAGCCGGCGCTTGCGAAACTGCGAGCGGTGACCATCGAACTCGATCTCAATTACGGCGAGTTGCACAATATGCAGTATCACCCGAACGCCGGGTGGTTGACTTCGCACGGCTACAGCGAGGCGCTGGCGAAGTGCGTCCACATACCCGAAGCGGAGCAGTTTCTTTCGCCATTTGAAAACCACAGGATGCCCTGGGCCGTGCTGCACGAACTTTCGCACGCGTATCATGACCAATTGCTCGGCTTCGACGAACCGCGCGTGACCGCTTCGTGGAAGAAGTTTTGCGACAGCGGAAAATACAAATCCGTGCTCACCAGTCCCGGGCACATGCGCGAGCACTACGGCCTAACGGATCAAAAGGAGTTCTTCGCGGAAATGACGGAATCCTATTTCGGATCGAATGATTTCTACCCCTTTGTCGCGGGAGAATTGAAGCAAGCCGAGCCGGACATCTTTGCGCTGATGCGCGAAATCTGGGGAGCGTTGCCGGACCGTCAGCCATCCAAACCCACACCCAAACCATGACACCGATCCTCGCATTCCTCGTCGCGACGTCGCCCGTCATTCCTATTTTCGCCGCGGAAAGAAGACGGCGCCCATACAACCCCATCTGCGATGCGGCACCGCCAAAGTGACCACGACCCGCGCGCAAAAGTGAACACCCGAGTCGTGGCGGCTGCATGAAAAGTGCGGACGTTCATCGCGGGTTCATATTTTCTATTGATTCATACTCGATGAATCCACCCGCAGGCACTGCCGTCCCCTCACCGACTCGGTCGGCGCACGCGCTCCACCGCATGCTTCGCGCGGGGCGACTTGCCTTCCTCGCACTCATCCTGAGCGCCCGCGCTTCACTTGCCTCGACGCTTGAGATCGATGTTCGGCACACGTTCGGCGACGCCCCTCTTCTGCTTGATTCGTTGCGTTATCAAAATGCGGCGGGCGAAACACTTTCCGTCACCCGACTGAGCTATCTGCTGGCGAGTTTTGCGCTTGAGCGCGAAGACGGTAAGTGGGTGGAAATCTCAGATCACTATGCGTGGATGGATGCAGCGCGACAACGCACGTCCGTGCGATTCGAAGACGCACCGTCCGGAAAATTTCGCGCGCTCCGATTTCACATCGGGCCGGATGCAAAAGCCAATACGGGAGATCCAGCCGCCCTCGCGGCCGACCACCCGCTCAATCCCAACCTCAACGGGCTGCATTGGAGCTGGCAGACGGGGTATATCTTCCTCGCGGTGGAGGGTCTCTTTCGCGCCGCGACTCCCGATTTGAAAGGTTACGCGCTTCATCTCGCGCGCAATCCGAACCGCACGCGCGTCAGCCTCGCCGCGCCGCTCGACCTTACCCACGACGCAGCGGTGTTGCTGGATTTTGACCTCGGGACCCTTTTCAACGCACCTCGCCCGCTTTCCTTTGTGCGCGACGGCGTGGCCACACACTCCCGCGACGGGGATCCTGTCGCGGCCTCGCTCGTCGCGAATATTTCAGGAGCTTTCCGGGTCACTCAGATCCTTTCGTCGACGCCCGCGATCAGCCAACCCGCGCCAGTGAAGCCGCTCTACCTGCCTGAAAAGTTCACGCCGTATCGCTTCACGATGAGTTCCACCTTTCCCGTGCCGGCGCTTCCACGAGACAACCCGCTCATCGAGGAAAGGGTCGCGCTAGGAAAGACGCTCTTTAACGAAACCGCCCTATCGCGCGACGGCACCCTTTCGTGTGCGACCTGCCACGTCGCGAATTTTGCGTTCACCGACCCACGCCGATTCAGCATCGGAGTTCGAGCGCAAACCGGAACGCGTAACGCCATGCCGCTATTTAATCTCGCGTGGAAGACGAGCTACTTCTGGGATGGCCGCGCTCCGACACTCCGGGCACAGGCGCTGATGCCGATCGAAGATCACACCGAGATGGATGAAACCCTCGCCCGGGTGACGGGCAAACTCGCGGCCGATCCGAAGTATCCATCCCTGTTCGCCGCCGCATTCGGGACGGAGGAGATTACCGCGGAAAAACTCGGCCTCGCCATCGAGCAATTCCTCCTGACGCTCACCGCCTACGATGCAAAGTTCGATCGCGCGCTGCGCGGCCAGGCTGCGCTCAACGACGATGAAAAACGCGGCTTCGAATTGTTCATGACTGAATTCGATCCGCGCACCGGGCAGCGCGGCGCGGATTGCTTCCACTGCCACGGCGGCCCGCTGTTCAGCGACCACCAGTTTCACAACAACGGCCTGACGCCCATCGATTCAGACCCGGGCCGCTTGCGCGTCACAAATCTCGAATCCGACCGCCACAAATTCGCAACGCCGAGCCTGCGCAACGTCGCGCGTACCGCGCCGTACATGCACGACGGCCGCTTTACCACGCTTGAGGAAGTCGTCGCCCACTACAGCACCGGAGTGCACCGCAGTGCCACGCTCGACCCCAATCTCGCCAAGCACCCGGAAGGTGGCCTGCACCTCGATGACGCCGACCAACGCGCACTGGTCGCTTTCCTCAAGGCTCTGTCGGAAGAGTAAAGCTTTTGTAAATAAGCTCGGCCTTCGTCGCGGCTCAGGGTTGGCATTGAAGCGTCCGTTTATGAAAAGCACACACAATCCATCCACGGCACCGATTCGATCTGCGCGAATCCTCCTTCGAGGATCGGTGCTCGCTGCTTTTGCGGCTGTAGGATTCGGTGCGTTCGACGCTTGCGCGGCAGATTGGGCGCGCTTTCGAGGCCCGAATGGATCTGGGATCGCCGAGAACGCAAAACCACCGGCGACGTGGAGCGAGTCGCAGAACTTGTTGTGGAAAGCCGATCTCCCCGGTCCGGGAACGAGCAGTCCCATCGTCATCGGCGAGCGCGTTTTCGTGACGTGTTACTCCGGCTACGGAGATGAGCAGGGCGGGACCGACCCGCTGAAGCTGCAACGCCACCTCGTCTGCATTAATCGCTCGAACGGAAAGATCGAGTGGTCTTCGGCCGTTCCCGCCGCCCAACCCGAGGACACCTTCAGCGGCTTTCTCACCGAGCACGGATACGCGAGCCACACGCCGGCGAGCGACGGCGAGCGGGTCTACGTGTTCTTCGGCAAAAGCGGCGCGGCGGCCTTTGATCTCGCGGGCGTGAAGCTCTGGCAGACGAGCCTGGGGTCGGATTCGAATCGCAAAAACTGGGGCTCCGCGAGCAGCCCGATTCTCTACAAGGACTTCGTCATCATCAACGCATCCGAGGAAGGCCACGCCATCGTGGCGCTCGAAAAGAAGACCGGAAAGATCGCGTGGAAGGCCGAGGGCGCCACGCTCGACTACAGCTTCGGCACGCCCGTACTCGTCGAGAGCGAAGGTCGAACCGATCTGGTGTTTTCGCTGCCAGAGGAACTGTGGGGACTCAATCCCGACACCGGCAAGTTGCGCTGGTTCGCGACGACGGGCCTGCCGGGAAATATCGCGCCGAGCGTCGTTGCGGGCGACGGAGTCGTCTACGTCGCCGGCGGATTTCCGAAACTCGGCGACCTCGCCGTGCGCACCGGCGGCAAGGGCGACGTGACGCAGACGCACGTCATTTGGAGCGGCAGTATCAGCACCTACGTCCCCACGCCCGTCCTGCACGATGGCCGGCTCTATTTCGTCAGCGACGCCGGATTTGCCACCTGCCTCGATGCGAAAACGGGGAATGCCATCTTCAAGGAGCGCGTCCCCGGCGCGAGCGCGACGGGCCGCGGGGGCAAACCATTCTACGCATCCGCCGTCCTCGCGAATGGCCTCGTCTACGCCGTGAGCCGGCAGAATGGAACGTTCGTGTTTGAGGCGAAGCCCGAGTTCAAGCTCGTCGCGCAGAACCGCATCGCGGGCGACGATTCGCAATTCAACGCCACGCCCGCCATCGCTGACGGTCAACTTTTCCTCCGCTCCAACCGCACTCTCTACTGCCTCGAAACCGCGCAAACGCGCACGCGCTGAAATCCAAACAACCGAAGACTGACAACATGAAAAAGACTCTCACCCTCCTCGCGCTGGCCGTCGGCGCGTCCACTTGCATCATCACTGCCCAGGACAAGAATCCTCCCGCCGGAGGCCCTCCGGGCGACGGACCGCGCCCGCCGGGCGGAGGCGGACCCGGAGGCCAAGGCGGACCGCGCCCACCCAATCCGATCATCGAGGCGCTCGACTTAAACAAGGACGGCGTGATCGATGCCGACGAAATCGCGAAGGCGACCGAATCACTCAAGAAGCTCGATAAGAACGGCGATGGTAAATTGACGGAAGAAGAGTTCCGTCCGCTGCGTCCGGGTGGACCGGGCGGCGGCGGCGGTCGCCCCGACGGTCAGAGCGGAGCGGGAGCGAATCCTGACGGGCGAGGACCCGGACGGTCGGGCGCTCCCGGCGCAGGCCCCCAAACCGCGCCCGCTCCCGGCGGCGAAGGGCGCCCTCAACGGCCACCGCTTGAAAAGTGATCGCTCGACGCGAGCGATGCCCGTATTCGCCATCGCGGCGATCGTTACTCAAGGGATTGTGAATCACAAAGCTCATCTCCTCGCCGGAATGATCGGCGCGTTCGGTTTGCTTGCCGCGACCGCATCGGCGCATCCCGGCCATGATGAGGATCCCGCCGCGGAAAATGCGCCCGCGCTTTTCCTCGCACAAGCAGGCTCCCCGTCGAGGACGGGCACCGCTGCGGGCGCCGGCGCGGCGACGAACTCCGTAACGATCACGACCGAGGGCGAGTTTCGTTTCATCAAATCGAACGGCTGGCCGGACCATGCGCCGGGAGCTTTTCCGCGCCGAGGAAATCCAAACACGCCGACCCCGCAGAGTTACTCGTTTCGCGTGCCGTTGAATCCGAAGGTTTCCGCCACGCCCGAGCGCCGCGGCGGCTGGTGGTGGGGCGTGGCGCTGAATGGCGTGCCGTTCGAGCCCGGCACGGCCGAAACTTGGAACAACGATCCGCAATCCGGCTGGCGTTACGAGGCCGCGACGGGCTTCCTCAATCTTGGCCTCGACGAACACCACGCGCACGTGCAACCGACCGGCGCGTATCATTACCACGCGCTCCCGACCGGACTCGTCGAGCGCCTCGGCGGCGATGGAAAAAAGATGCTCCTCATCGGGTGGGCCGCGGATGGATTCCCGATCTACACACACTGGGCCCACGCGCAGCCGCTCGATGCAAAGAGCGGGCTTCGTCTCATGAAATCCAGCTACCGCTTGCGGGGCGGAGCGCGTCCCGCGCAGCAGGGCGGGCCGGGCGGGAACTACGACGGCCGCTTCACGCAAGACTTTGAGTTCGTCAAAGGCGCCGGCGATCTCGACGAATGCAACGGGCGCACCGGCGTCACGCCGGAGTTCGCCGACGGCACGTATTATTACTGCATCAGTTCGGAGTTCCCTTTCGTTCCGCGCATGTGGCGTGGCACGCCCGACCCGAGTTTTGGGAAAGGCGACCGTCCTCCCGGCGGCGGCCCCGGCGGTGGAATGCGCGGAGGCCCGCCTGGAGGCGAGCCGCGCGGGATTCTCGACGGCGGATTTCCGCCCGGGCGAAATGCGGGACCGCCGCCCGTCCTGCGGGCGCTGGACTTGAATCAGGACGGCATCATCGACGCCGACGAACTCGCGAAAGCCCCGATCTCCCTCAAAACGATCGACACCAACGGCGACGGAAAGCTCACCGCCGACGAATATCGCTTCGCGCCTCCCGGCGCGGGCGGCCCGCCCCCTCCGTAGCGTTTCCACGCCGCGCCCGCGGCGTGTACCGAACGCAAAACGCCGACTCCGGGATTGCCGAGGGCATCCATTTCCACGTACCACTCGGGCATGCCCCACTCACTCCGCACCTCGCGCCAAGCCTTCCTCTCGCTCGCGGCTCTCATCGCCCTCGCCAGCCATCCCGCCCGCGCGGCAGAAACGTTCGCCGAAAACCCCGCCTCCGATGGCGACGGCGAATTCACCGTCGGACCCGAATACACCACCGACAAGGACCTCACCGACCTCGGCAACCCGAAGGGCAAATCCTTCGAGTTCAAAATGAAGCTCGCCGACAGCAAGATCTTCCGCGGTGACGACAAAACCCTCGAGCCGGACAAAAAAACCGTCCGCTCCGAACGCAAGATTTCCGTCTACATCCCCGCCGCCTACAAGGACGGCACCGCCGCCCCCTACCTCATCATCCACGACGGCCCCCGGGCCGCTCGGCTCCGTCCGCAACGCGCTCGACAACCTCACCATTTCCAAGGACCCGAAACGCACGCTGCCCGCCTTCATCGCCATCGCCGTCGAAAACGGCGGCAACGACGGCAAAAACAGCGAGCGCGGCCTCGAATACGACACCATGTCCGACCGGCTCGCCCGCTTCATCGCCGAGGAAGTCGTCCCCGCCGTCCTCGCCAATGCCGACATCAAAGCCGCCTACCCCCGCATCGCCTTCACCAAAGACCCATGGGGCCACGCCACCATGGGTTGCAGTTCCGGCGGCGCCGCGGCTCTCATCATGGGTTGGTCGCGCCCCGACCTCTTCCGCCGCATCATCGCCTACTCCGGCACCTTCGTCGACCAGCAGGACGACGACGCAGCCGAGGAAGCGAAGTATCCCCTTGGCGCCTGGGAATTCCACTCCGGCATGAAGCTCATCGAAAAGAGCGAACCCAAACCCCTCCGCATCTTCACCCACGTCTCCGAAAACGACCTTCGCAACAAAGACCCCGAAGAAACCAGCCACAACTGGGTCATGGCCGGACAGCGCACCTCCGCCGCCCTCACCGCCAAGGGTTACCACCACCGCTTCGTCTTCAGCAAAGCCACCGGCCACTGCGACGGCAAAGTCTTCAACCAAACCCTCGCCGACACCCTCGTCTGGCTCTGGCGCGGTTATCGCGGGTAATCCGCCCTCCTTTTTCGGGGTAAGGTGCAGTCTGCGCGAGGACCGAAAGTTCCCATGCCCGATTCAGCGGGCTCGGGCGGAATCTTCGCGAATAAGGAGCACCCCGCCGTGCTCATCGACCCATCGCGCATCGTCATCGATGCGTCGTGTGTTCTCGCGTTCGGATAAAATGGCGCCATCGAGCCGTTGAGCGCGGCCATTTTTGCGTTGTGCG
>JAYTDO010000120.1:0-4471 GCA_043735935.1 Chthoniobacteraceae bacterium | reverse complement strand
CCGCTGGCCTGCGGCTTGATGGTGAGCGTGGAAAGCACGGTCGTGTCCGCGAGGGTGATTGTGTCGATGCGCGTTCCGCCGTTGCCGTCGTCGATGGTGACGATGATGACGCTGCCGGTGCCGCCGAGGTCGAGCTTACTCCCGCCGAGTGTGGCGGTCCCCTCGGTGACTTCGATCGCGCCGATGTAGTTCGGGGCGAACTCGATGTTGCCGTCGTTGATCTTGGAAATCATGCCGGGGCCATCGACGAGGCCGAGGAGCTTGGCGGTGCCGCCGACGTCGATGGTCACATCCACGGCACGGATGAAGTGGCGCAGGCTGGTGAGGCTGCCGGGGATGGCGAGGCCGCCGCCGTTGAAGGTGACGGAGTTCGCGTCGTCGCCGAGCGCACCGTCGCTGGCGACCACGAGCACGCCCGCGTTGATCGACACGTCGCCGATGAAATCGTTGCCCGAAGAGCCAAGCCTGAGGAAGCCCGCGCCGCCCTTCGTCAGCGCGCCGGTGCCGCTGATCTTCTTGGTGATCGTGAGAAATCCCTCGGAGTCGGTGACATCGAAGGCGGCTGCGCCGGTGAGGGTGATCGCTCCGGTGAGCGTCGCAACGTCGAAGGCAGAGACCGTCCCGCTGACGGTGAGCCGCTCGGCCACGGAGAGGCCGGTGCCATCGATGCGTAGCGTCGCGCCGCTGGCAACCGTCGTGCTGCCCGCAATGCTGCCGAGGGCGTTGGCGTTTTGCACGTTGATCGTGCCGGCGGCGATGGTCGTGAGGTCGGCGTAGGTATTCGCGCCGGAAAGAGTGAGCGTCCCGGTGCCGAGCTTGGTCAGCCCGCCCGTGCCGCTGATCGTCGTCGTCAGCGTGAGCGCGGCGGTCTGGTTGAAGGTGAGCGCGTCCGGCGCGGCGCTGTTGTTCACGATGTTGCTGGAGAAGCTGCTCAGGTTGCTGAGGATGAGCTTGCCGCCGGAGATGGTCGTGGTGCCGGTGTGGTCGATGCCGCTGATCGCATCCAGGGTGAGGGTGCCGGAGCCGGCCTTGACGAGCGAAAGGGTGGAGGCGCCGCCGCCGCCGGTGTCGCGCAGGAGGCCGTTATAGAGGAAGTCCGCGCTGCTGTTGACCGTGAGCGTGCTCGGATTCGTGCCGCCGCCGCCCGTCGCCTCGATGACCGCCGCGGTCCCGGTGAGCGTCGTCTGGATTCCGCCGACGGTTTCGTTGAACTCGTTCAGATTGAAGAAGGCGCTGTTCCCGCCACCGCCGGAGGTGAAGCTGAGGACCGAGGTGTCGGCGATCTGATCGCTCGCGCCGAGGGTGAGGAAGTCGCTGTTAAACGTATCGCCGATCGTGATGTTGCCGGCGATGGCGTTCACGCCCGCGGGCTTATTCAGATAGAGCTGGCCCTCGGAGACCGTGGTCGTGCCGGTGAAGGTGTTCGCCGAGATTCCGTCGAGCGCGAGCGAGCCAACGCCCTGCTTGGTCAGCCCGCCGAGGCCGCTGATGACGCCCGTGATCGAGTAGTTCGCCGAGCCCGCGTTGAGCGTGAGCACATTTGCGCCGAGCGCGATCGTATCGTCAAAGCTGATGATTCCGTCGATGCCGGTGGCGTGGTCGGTATTGAGGGTGACGTTCGCGCCGAGCGTGACCGCGCCGGAGAAGGTGAGGGAGCCGGAGTCCGTCGCGCCGGCATTCGTGCTGACATTCGCGTTTAAAATGATCCCAGTGCCGCTGGTGAACGTGAGATTTCTCGCCTGCGTGATCGGCGCGCTGACGGTGACCGTGCCGCTGTCGAAGTTGCCGATCTGCAAGCTGCCGGCGGTGACTTGGGCGAGCTCCGCGACGCTCAAGCCGAGCGTGACGGGGCCGCCGGTGAATACATCCCCACCGCCGACATCGATGCGCGCCCCAGGAGTCAGTTGGCGCAGCGTTACCGTGCCGGCACCATTCGCATCCACCGGGCCGGCGAGGCTCATGCTGTCGGCGATCAGCGAGAGGTTCCCGCCATTCGTGGCCGTGCTGATGCTCGTCCGCGCTTCTTGAAGATAGATGCCGTAATTGAAGGCCCCGGTTCCAGTGCCCGTCACGCTGACGTCGCCGCCGCCGGAAGTAATCCGTGTCACTGCCGTCGCACCGAACACCGCCGAGAATACTCCGTGGCCTTCATTGACTCCGCCAGTGCCCGTCACCGACACCGTGCCGGACCCGCCTGCCGTGATGATGCCGTCATCAAAAACATACACGCCATTGTTGAAACTGGTGCCCCCACCGGAGCCGCCGCCCGTGCCGAACATCTCGATGAAACCGCCGCCGGACGAGATCGAGGCGCCGTATTCGACGAGGACGCCGTAGTTGAAGGACCCGACGCTCGCTCCCCCGGTGCCCGCCACATACACTTCCCCGCCCGTCCCGCCGAGGATCGTGCCTCCGAAGATATCGATGCCCACCTGTTGTCCATTGAGATCGTCGCCGCCCTTCCCCTCCACGATCAAGTTGGCGATGCCCGTCACGTGCAACAGCCCGTCCACCCGCACCCCGGTGAAAGAGCCCGAGGTCGGCGTGGCCTGCTGATTGGCCGAAAGCGACAGGTGGCCGTCCTGCGTCGTAATGCTCCCCCCGCTGCTGATCACGATATTCCGCGCCGTCGTCAGCGAGATCTGCCCCGTGCCGCTCGCCGCGAGATCGGAGTTGCCGCTGAAAAGGCTGATCGTCCCCACCGCATCGGCACTCAGCCGCTGGTTCGCGGCCATCGTCACGCTTTCGTTGAAGGCGATGCCTCCGGCGGTCGCGAGCGACAGACGGGTCGCGAGGGTCAGCGGCGCGCTCACCGTGATCCCAGTCCCTTCCTCCACGATCCCGATCACGATGTTCCCGGCCGTGATCTGCGCCAGCTCCGCATTCGTCAGCCCCAGCACCCCCGGCGCATCCGCCCCGCCGAGGTCGATCGCCGCCGCCGGATCGAGCGGCCGCAACCGCACGGACTTGCTTGCGCCCGTCCCCGCATTGATCACCGCCACCCCGGGCGCGATCGCGATCCGATCCGCGGTCAGCCCGATGTAACCATTCCCCGCCGAGGTATCTACTTGCGGGAAAAAGCCGCCGCTGCCGTCGAGCGAGATGCCCATCCCCGCGCTCCCGCTGCCTGTGCCCTTGATGTCCACCGGGCCGCCGGCCGAAGAGACCAGAACATTCGCGGAAGTGGCCGACAGGTGGACGCCGTGATTCGCCGTGCTCGCGCTGCTACCCGCCGTGCCCGTCAGGCGCAGGAAAGTATTCCCGCCCGCGCTCGTCACCTGCGCCCCATCGGCGAGCTGGATGCCGTGCTGTGGGCTGCTCGTCCCCGTCGAGCCGCCCGTGCCGTTGAGGTTAACCAGACCGCCCGCGCTGCTCACGGTCGCATCCGTGAGCTGGATGCCGATGAAATCCCCGGTCGTTAGCCCGGCCAGATTCGCGGTGAGCCCGATGGTGCCAGTCCCCAAGGTCGCGATGCTCGACCCGCTCGAGAGCACGATATTTCGCTGCGTGGTGAGATTAAACGTGCCCGCAGTCAGGTCACTGCTGGACGTCGTCAGCGCAATCGTTCCGGCCGCGCTCGTCGTGAGGCTCCCGTTCGCCACCGTCACGCTATCGGCGAAGGTGATCGTGCCCGGCGTGGTCAGCGAAAGGGAGCCGTTGCCAATTGTGAGCGGACCGGAAAGCGTGATCGACTCCGGCCCCGGCGTTCCCGTCCCGCTTCCGGTATTGATGATCAGCGGGCCCGGCGTGGTGATCGCGCCGGAGAGCGTCACCGCATCATTCCCCAGCCCGGTATTGATCGCGATGCTCCCGGTGATGGACGCGATCGAGACATCGACCGTATTGGCATCCACCTGCGTCGCCCCGCTGCCCGCGGTGATGCCGCCCGGATCAGCGAAGCGGAAATTGCTCCCGGAGATGGAGAAGGTGATCGCGTCATCGACCGTGCCGGGGGCGTTGACGTTCAGGTTGCCGCCGCCGCGGGAGACGATGGCCGCGGGAGCGATGCGGCTTTCGAGAATTTCGATGGACGAGCGTGCCGCGTGACGGCGTTTGGACGGAAAGGTGGATTTCATCAGGAGAGCGAAACGATTGGATGCGCGGTGGAGGATTGGGTGATTCTGGCCCTTCTTTCCGAGAGCCACGGCGCCACTCGAAGTTTGCCGCTGCCGGAATTCCCGCATCCATGCGCGCGAATCCATTACGACCTCACGGGCACTAGACTGTCATCCCCGATCCCGTCGGTCAAACACCAATTCTCGGGAACCGCGCCATGGATTTCGCGCGGCCCTTCCCGTGCCTTTTCCACGCGATGATACACCCGACCGGACGACGATCGCCGGACGGACCACCCTTTCACCCGCAACGACGCTCCCGGGCGCGTTACACGATCCGCATGGCCGTGTCGCCGTCCGCCGAATGCAGGATGTTCGGGCCACTGAAGACTTTCGTCGTCACTCCGCCGATCGAA
>JAYTDO010000119.1:0-2327 GCA_043735935.1 Chthoniobacteraceae bacterium | reverse complement strand
AAATGAAGTCGGAAGGATGAAGGCGGAAGTCGGTGGGCGGCTCCGGATCGGGGTGCTGGGCTCGGGGAAAGGGTCAAACTTTCGCGCCATCGCGGACGCTATCGACGGAGGGACGCTGGCGGTGGAGGTGGGGGTGGTGATCTCGGACGTGGCGTCGGCGGGAATCCTTGCGCTGGCGCGGGAGCGCGGGCTGCGCGCGGAATTTGTCGAGCCGGGGCGTTTCAGGACGAAGCTGGAGCCGGACGCGGAACTGCGCGTGGTGGAGATATTGCAAAGCGCGGGCGCAGAGTGGGTGGTGCTCGCGGGCTACATGCGGATGATCAAGCCGCCGCTGCTGGAGGCGTTTCCGGGGCGGATCATCAATATTCATCCGTCGCTGCTGCCGGCTTTTCCGGGGCTGGAGGCATGGAAGCAGGCGCTCACCGCGGGCGTGCCCGAGACGGGCTGCACTGTTCATTTCGTGGATGCAGGAATGGACACCGGGGAGATCATCGCCCAGCGCGCCGTGCCGGTGCTGCCGGGCGATACGGCGGAGACGCTGCACGCGCGGATCCAGGTCGCCGAGCACGCGCTTTATCCGGCGGTGCTGCGCGGGCTGAGCTGACGGATGAAATCCATGCCCTCGCCTTTCGTGGTGGCTGGAGTGGATGTGGGTGGCTCCCGGAAAGGTTTTCACGCTGTGGCTTTTCGTGACGGTGAGTATTTGGACAAGTTCACCTCACTCCAAACGGCGGAGGTCGCCGCATGGTGCCGTCGCATTGGAGCACGCTTCATCGCAGTGGATGCCCCATGTCGGTGGAGTGTCACCGGGCGTGCCCGCCCCGCAGAGCGCGAACTGATGAAGGAGGAAATATCGTGCTTTGCCACGCCCACCCGCGCCGCTGCTGAAATCCACGCGAAGGATCACTTTCGCTGGATGCTGAACGGCGCCGAATTGTTCCGGGATCTCGAATCCAGTCACGCGCTTTTCGACGGAAATTTCCGACCAATGACGACGCCCGTTTGCTTCGAGACTTTCCCTCAAGCCATCGCC
Source organism: Chthoniobacteraceae bacterium (assembly GCA_043735935.1). Classification (GTDB taxonomy): domain Bacteria; phylum Verrucomicrobiota; class Verrucomicrobiia; order Chthoniobacterales; family Chthoniobacteraceae; genus JANLQB01. The sequence goes on along the minus strand of JAYTDO010000119.1, from coordinate 1,294 downwards.
TGCGCCCTCGCCGGCAAGATCGTTTCTGCCAAGAAAAAGCGAACCGATCGCCGCGATCTGCTGGCGCGTGCCGGTGTGGAGACCAGCTCGCTGACCAACATCGACCTGCTCGACGCCGCGCTTTGTGCGCTCACGGCGCATCACTTCGCGCTTGGACGATTCAAGACCTACGGCGAAGCCGTGACTGGGTTTATCGTCGTCCCTGACCGAGCACCGATAGAAGACATTCATCCGATGCAGACAACAAACGCCACCTCGCCTATCGCTTCGCTGACGGCTATCTGCGTGCAATCCGCTCGGGCCGCCTTTCGGGCGCTCTCCTTTCGCCGCAAGCGGCGGTAGCCTGCGCTATATGAGCACGGCTGGAGACGTGCAACGTGACGATTTCAACACGTTGCCGGGTTGCGCATCATCAACCCTTTCGTCGCCTGATGCCCTACGCGCGCAGTTTTACCAGCAGGTCGCCGGCTTCGGCGGAGTCGCCGGTGGCGACGAGTAACTCGGCCACTACGCCGTCCTGCTGCGCGTAGATGGTGGTCTGCATTTTCATCGCCTCGAGCGTCACAAGCTTGTCGCCCTTCGCGACCTTGCTGCCGACGCTGACGGAGAGCGCGGTGATCATGCCGGGGATGGGCGCGCCGAGCTGGAGCGGGTCGGCGGCGTCGGCTTTGACGCGCGATTTCGTTTTCGGCGCGACGGATTTGTCCTGCACCACGGCCTCGCGCGGCATGCCGTTCAGCTCGTAGTTGATGATGCGGCGGCCTTCCTTGTCGGGTGTGCCGACGTTGATGAGCTTGATGAAAAGCACCTTGCCCTCCTCGATCGGCACGCTGATTTCCTCGCCGGGCTGGAGGCCGTAAAAGAAGGCGGGCGTCGGCATCGCGCTCACGTCGCTGAACTCGCGCTGAAATTTCGCGAAGTCCGCGAAGACGCCGGGATACATGAGATGCGAGTAGAGGTCGTCGTCGCTCGGCTCGCGCTTCGTCTTTGTGGCGACCTCGGCCTTCGTGTCCTTCAGCTTCACCGGCGCGGGCTTCACGCGCTTCGGTTTGGCGGTGCCGAGGATCGCGCGCACCACGTCCTGCGGCCAGCCGCCCATCGGCTCGCCGAGTCCGCCGCTGAGCATGTCGAGCACGCTCTCGGGCCAGCTCGTGCCGGGCGGGAGATTCACCACGTCGGCGGGCTTGATCCCTTGGGTGAAAAGGAAGAGCGCCATGTCGCCGACGACCTTGCTCGACGGCGTGACTTTCACGATGTCGCCGAAGAGGTCGTTGACCTCGCGATACGTCCGCGC
>JAYTDO010000118.1:0-2958 GCA_043735935.1 Chthoniobacteraceae bacterium | reverse complement strand
GCCGACCACGCCCACACCGCGAGCCAGCCGCAGGTGAGCACCCCGAGCAGCGGCGAGATGAGCGCGCCCGCGAGGTCGAGCGTCTGTCCGCGCAAGACGCTCGTCTTGCCCGAATCGAAAAGTGCGAACCCGGCGTCGAGGAGCTTTTTTCCCGCCACGATGAGGTAGTCGAGCGGCGCGGTGGTGTGGGCCTTCACGCCCTGCGGGAAGTTCTCGAAATCGTGATGCCGGACGATCAGCCCCGGATGCTCGGCGACCATCCGCGCGCGCGTCATTCGCGAGTAGCAGTCGGCATCGGCGAAGTAGATTTTTCCACCGAGGAAAACGTCGCGCAGATTGTGGCAGCGCGCGGCGAAAGTGAGGACGCAAAAAAGGAGGAGCGCGGCGAGCCGGAGGATGCGTTTCACGGGGCGGATTGATTCGCATCCGCCCGGCGGTGTCCAACAATATCTTGTGGTCGCCATTTTCACCGGCCCCAAGCGATTGCGGAAACCCCCGAAAAACAGGCCAAAAAACCCCTTGTGGGCAGCTACCCGTCTCCCTAGCATTCCGCCTCACATTTTCCCCACTCAAAATATGGCCGATCCCGACGCTCCAAAATCCGAAACCGCCTCCAAAAAAACGACCTACGATGCCGATGATTTGAGTTCCCTCAAAGGGCTCGAAGCAGTGCGCAAAAAGCCCGGCATGTATATCGGCGGCACGGACGAGCGCGCGCTGCATCATTGCGTCTCGGAAGTGCTCGATAACTCGGTCGATGAATTCCTCGCCGGGCACTGCACGCACATCGACGTGAACATCCACAGCGACGGCTCCATTTCCATCCGCGACAACGGGCGCGGCATCCCGGTGGACATCAACAAGGAGGAAGGCATCCCCGGTGTGGAACTGGTGCTGACGCGGCTGCATTCCGGCGGTAAGTATGGACAGGGGAACTATGAGTATTCCGGCGGAACGCATGGCGTCGGTGCGAAGTGTGTCAACGCGGTGTCGGAATGGTTCAAAGTGGAAGTAACCCGCGATGGCAAGATTCACGCGATGTCCTTTGAGCGCGGCGTGACGAAACAGAAACTGCACGTCATCGCCGAGGTGAAAAGCAAGCGGCACACGGGCACGCTCATCACCTTCAAGCCGGACGCGGAGATTTTTCTGGAGACGCTGGAGTTCAAGTCGGAGCGCATCATCACGCGGCTGAACGATCTCGCGTATATCAATGCGCCGCTGTCGTTCACGTTTCTCGATGAGCGCGCGGAGGGCGGGCACGCGGTGAAGATTCAGCATCCGCGCGGGATCGAGGATTTTGTGGCGCGGCTCTCCGAGAACAAGTCGCTGGTCCATCCCAAGCCGATCATGATCAAAGGCACGCGCGACAAGATCATCGTGGAAATCGGGCTGCACTATAACGACAGCTATAACGAACAGTTACTTTGCTACACCAACGCCGTGCCGAACCCCGATGGCGGCACGCATAGCAGTGGCTTCCGCGGCTCACTCACGCGGGCGATCAACCAGTATGCGAAGAATAACTCACTGCTGAAGGAGAAAGACGTGGCGATCACTGGCAACGACGTGCTCGAAGGTCTCGCCGCTGTGGTCAGCGTGAAACATCCCGACCCGCGCTTTGAGTCCCAGACCAAGGTGAAACTCATCTCGCCCGAGGTGGAGAGTGTCGTCGGCTCCGTCAGCTACGAAGGACTGATGCTGCACTTCGACCAAAACCCCGGCGTTGGAAAACGCATCATCGACAAATGCCTCATGGCCGCCCGCGCCCGCGAAGCCGCGCGCAAAGCCCGCGAGACCGTGCGCAAAGGCGCGCTCACCGGCGGCGGTCTGCCCGGCAAACTCGCCGACTGCTCCGAGCGCGATCCCGCACTCACCGAGCTCTACGTCGTCGAGGGCGACTCCGCCGGCGGCTCCGCGAAGCAGGGCCGCGACCGGCGTTTCCAGGCGATCCTGCCGATCAAAGGCAAGATCATCAACGTGGAGAAAGCGCGGCTCGATAAAGTGCTGCAAAACACCGAAGTCCAGACACTCATCACCGCCATCGGCACCGGCATCGGCGTCGCCAGCGGCGAGGCCACCCTGAAGGAAAACGAAGGTGCCTTTAACTTGGCGCGGCTGCGTTACGGGCGGATCATCATCATGACCGACGCCGATGTAGATGGGTCGCACATCCGCACCCTGCTGCTCACCTTTTTCTACCGGCAGATGCCCGACCTCATCCGCAAAGGCCACGTCTATATCGCCTGCCCGCCGCTTTACCTCATCAAGCGCAAGAAGCGCGAGGAATACGTGGACGACGACGCCGCGCTCAACCGCATCCTCATCACCCTCGGCTCCGAGGAGGTGAAACTAAAGAACCTCGCCGACGGCAAAGTCATCACCGCCTCGCAGCTCAAGGACATCCTCGAACTGCTCGAACGCCTTGCGAAATTCAGCGATGCCATCCGGCGGCACGGCGGCGACTTCGAGACCTACATCACCGAGCGCGATCCTAAGAGCGGCGTCTTCCCCGCCTTCATGGTAAAAGTGCGCGAGGGTAACACCGAATGGGTCACTTACTTCCCCGGCGAGGCCGAAGTCCGCGCCTTCCACGAGGAAAACCGCGACCTCGCCCTCTTCGACGACCCCGCACCGGAACCAAGCGACCTCACGCCCGAAGGTGATCCCGCTCCTGTAGTGGAAAAGGTCGCGCCGAAGAAAAAGGAGGAGGGCGCCCGCCGCCGCGCCCGCCTCATCGAGTTGCACGAGTCCGTCTCCGTGCAAAAACTCGTCGCCGAACTCAACCGCAAGGGCCTCAAGGTCGAGCACTTCTCCGACAGCGATAACCCGATCTTCCAACTCATCGAAGGCGAAGGTGACAAAGCCGTCACTCACGCCCTTTTCTCCGTCCCAGAAATCCTCAGCAAAGTTATCGAGATCGGCAAGAAGGGCCTCAGCATCCAGCGCTTCAAAGGC
>JAYTDO010000117.1:0-20846 GCA_043735935.1 Chthoniobacteraceae bacterium | reverse complement strand
ATCCGGCACCAAGGCCGCCGACAAAGGCGAGGATGGCGAGCGTGGGCACCCACCAGACGTGGTGGACGGCTTTGATGGTGGCGATGGCGGCGGGAATCTCGGTCGCGCGATCGAAGAATTCTTCCGAGAAATACCCGGCGACGACGGCGAGCACCCCGAGGAGCAGCAGCGGGCCAGTCATGCACAGCGGACCATCGTGGCCGTGTTCGGCTTGATGGGTCCGGGGTTTGCCCAGGAAGACGACGACAAAGAGGCGGGTCATGTAGAAGGCGGTGAGAAACGCGGTGAGCAGGCCGATGAGGAAGATGAAGATGCTGCGGTCGGCGGCGGCCATGAGGATGGCGTCCTTCGAGAAAAAGCCGGAGAGACCGGGTGCGCCGATGAGGGCGAGGTAGCCAGCAGTGAAGGTGAGGAAGGTCCACTTCATCGACTTGCGCAGGCCGCCCATCTTCCAGATGTCCTGCTCGTGATGCAGGGCGTGAATGATGGCGCCGGCACCGAGGAAGAGCAGCGCCTTGAAGAAGGCATGCGTGAAGAGGTGAAACATCGCGGCTCCGGGTGCGGCGAGGCCGATGGCGCTGACCATGTAGCCGAGTTGCGACAGCGTGGAGTAGGCGAGGATGCGTTTGATGTCGTCCTGCTGCGTCGCCATGAGGGCGGCGAGGACCGCGGTGAGCATTCCCACCCAGGCGATGACGCCCTGCGCGGCGGGGCTGAGCCCGATGAGGAAAAAGACACGCGCGAGCATGTAGACACCCGCGGCGACCATCGTGGCCGCGTGGATGAGCGCGGAGACGGGCGTCGGGCCTTCCATGGCGTCGGGCAACCACACGTGGAGGGGAAGTTGCGCGCTTTTGCCGACCGCGCCGCAGAAGACGAGGAGGACGGCCGTGGTGATGAAGCCGGCGCTTTTGTTGAGAGCCGGAATGGCGTGTTCGATGTCCGTGAAGACGACGGAGCCAGCCCACGCCCAGACCATGAGGATGCCGAGCATGAATCCGAAGTCGCCGATGCGATTGACGAGGAAGGCCTTGTTCGCGGCGGCTGCGGCGGTGTCGCGGGTGAACCAGTGGCCGATGAGGAGGTAGCTGGAAACGCCGACGAGTTCCCAGAAGATGAACATCATCGCGAAGTTGTTCGCGAGCACGATGCCGAGCATCGAGAACATGAAGAGCGACAGATTGCCGAAGAAGCGCGACTTCCCGGCGTCGTCCTTCATGTAGACGGTGGAATAAATGTGGACGAGCGAGCCGACGACGGTGACGACGATGAGCATGACCGCGCTGAGGCGGTCGATGACGAGCCCGATCGGCACGCGCAGGGCTGCGCCGAAGTCGAGCCATGGGATTTCGGTGGCGAACCTGTATTCGGGTTCTTTGCCAATCGCCGCGGCATACGAGAACCAGAGGGCGAAACTCGCGACGACGCCGAGGATGGACGAAAGGACCGAGACGGCAGCACTGGTACCCGCGGATTTGCGCAGGACGAGGTGGATGATGGCGGCCGCGATGAGCGGATTGAGTAGAACGAACCAGGCGAGATTTGGGTCCATGCCTTAAAACTTGAGTTCCGCGATGTCGTCCACGTGCGTGGTGGCGCGGGCGCGGAAGAGGGCGACGATGATGGCGAGGCCTACGGCGACTTCGGCGGCGGCGACGGTGATGATGAGGAAGACGAGGACTTGTGCGTTCGAGTTCGGCAGGCCGTCGGGGCCGACGTTGTAACGCGCGAATGCGACCAGCGAGAGGTTGGCAGCGTTGAGCATCAACTCCAGGCACATGAAGATGATGATGATATTCCGGCGCAAAAGAACGCCGGTGAAGCCGATGGCGAAAAGTAGTCCGCTGACGGCGAGATAGTGGTTGAGCGTGATGATCATTTCAGTTCGCGCTTCGAGAGGATGACGACGCCGATGGTGGCGACGAGGATGAGCACGCCGATCACTTGGAAAGGCAGGTTGTGCGTCGAGAAGAGCGTGTTTCCGACCACACGAACGTCGTCGATCTTTGCACCCGCGGGCAGGGCGGGGAATTCATTGTGACCGGCGGCGAAATTCTTCAGCACGTAAAAGAGTTCACCGATGAATCCAAGTGCGATCACGCCGCCGATTCCGTATGCGATGGGATTGATCTTCCGGCGCGCCTCGGCCTTGAGGTCGAGGAGCATGATGATGAAGAGGAAGAGCACCATGACCGCGCCCGCGTAGACGAGGATCTGAATGACTCCGACGAAGAAAGCGTCGAGCCCGACGAAGAGCGCGGCGAGGCCGAGAAAGGAGACGACGAGACTCAGCGCGCTCGCGACCGGGTTGCGATTCGCGACGACGGCGAGGCCGAAGACGAGCGTCATGATCGCGAAGAGATAAAAGAGGATCGGTGACATCGCGGGCTACTTGAGCGGGTTCCACTTGTGAACGAGGCCGTCCATGGTTCCGCCTAGTTCGTAGAGCTTCTTTTTGTCGTGGACCATTTCCGCGCGAGTCGTGCCCGTGATGGCGTAATCCTTTCGGAGGAAGATGGCTTGCTCCGGGCAGACTTCCTCGCACAGGCCGCAGTAGATGCAGCGGATCATGTCGATCTCGAATTCCTTCGGACGCTTTTCGACCTTGGCGAATTTCGAGTCGCCGGGGATTTCTTCCGGCTTGATGGTGATGGCGCGCGGCGGGCAGATGAATTCGCAAAGCTGGCAGGCCACGCAGCGCTCGCGGTCGTGCTCGTCTTTGACCAGCGTGGGTGCGCCGCGGTAATAATCGGGCAGGTTCGCGTCCCATTTTTCCTCGGGATATTGCATGGCGACCTTGGTCTGGCCGCTGAGCATGCGCCTGAGATGTTTAAAGGTGATCGCGAGGCCGGCGACGATGGAAGGGAGATAGATCTTCTCTTTCCAGGTGAGATTGGGGCGTGGGACAATGTAGGCCATGGCGCGTTATTTCACGAAAGCGAGGATGCCGGCGGTGATGAAGATGTTCACCAGTGCGATTTCAAAAAGGTAAAGCCAGCCGATCTTCATGAGCTGATCGAAGCGGAAGCGAGGGAGCGTCCAGCGAATCCAGATGAAGAACAGGAGCAGGACGCCGACTTTTCCGAAGAAGGTGCCGATGCTGGCGAGGCCCCAGAACCAGCCCTCGGAGCCGCTGGGAAGAAATGGCACGCTCCAGCCGCCCAAAAATAGGACGACGATGAGGGCGCTGCCGGCGATCATCGCGGTATATTCGCCGAGGAAAAAGAGGGCGAATTTCATCGACGAATATTCGGTGTGATAACCGGCGACGAGTTCGGTCTCAGATTCGGGGAGATCGAATGGGAGGCGGTTCGTCTCGGCGAACATCGAGATGGTAAAGGTGATGAACGCGATGAGGATCGGGATCCAAAGGAGCAGTTCGCGCAGGTTGAGTCGGCCGTCGGTGAATGGCGCGATGAGCCAGCCTTCGGCGATTTGGTAATCGACGATCTTGCCGAGGCTCATGGTGCCGCAGATGAGCAGGACCGGGACGGCGCTGAGCCCCATGCTCAATTCGTAGCTGATCATCTGCGATGAACTGCGGATGGCGCCGAGGAAGGGATACTTGGAGTTCGAAGACCAGCCGGCGAGCACGATGCCGTAAACGCCGACGCTCGAAATGGCGAACATGAAGAGCAGGCCGACGTTGATGTCTGCGACGACGAGCTTTTGGCCAAAAATCTCACTGCCAAAGGGCACGGCGGCGAGCGTGACGATGGCCGGGATCATGGCGAGCGCCGGGGCGAGCCAGAAGTAGAGTTTGTTTACGTGGCCGGGCACAAAGTCCTCTTTCAATAGGAATTTCACGGCGTCGGCGACCGGTTGGCCCAGTCCGCCAAGGAAAGGGGAGAAGTCTTTCTTGAAGCCAAGGAGTGTGAGCGGAAAGCCGGTGCGGTTCGGGCCGATCCGATCCTGTATGAGCGCGCTGACGCGTCGCTCGGCGTAGACCGTGTAACTGACCATCGGGAGCACGACGGCGAAGATGAGGAAGACGGTCTTGGCGACGGACCACGCCATCATTTCCCACGGGATCGAAGAGAGAAAATCCATGTCGTAAAGGTGCGGCTACTTTGCGGCCTCCGCCTTTGGTTGAAGGTCGAGCAAGGGCAGGCCGAGGTCGCCGATTTTGCTAAGGCTGAGTCCCGCGAATTCTTTGACTTCCGCCGCCATGGACTTGAAGACGTCTTCGATCATGTAGAGGCCATTCGAGCCGCTGACGGCTTGGATGAGGTCTCGCAGGATTTCCCAATCGTCGCGGGCCTGGCCGGGCGCGGCGACAGCCTGATTGAGGCGCTGGAGGCGTCCTTTTTCATTGATCATCGAACCGCGCTTTTCCGCCCAGCCACTGCCGGGCAGGATGACGGCGGCGTGTGCGGTGGTTTTGTTTGGCAGGATGTCGAGCGCGATGATGATCGTGCGCGCCAGGTCGCCTTCAAAGATACCGGCTTTCATCAAGTCCTCACCGAGGGTGATGACGCAGCGAACCTCGCCCGTTTTCACGGCTTCGGCGATCTTCTTGAGCTTTGCGCCGGGCCGCGCCCCACACAGGCCCAGGGTGCGCGCGCCGTTGGTGTTCGGGTTCCGATCTTCGGAAATGAGGATGCCGTCGGCTTCACCTTTGCGAGGGACGACGTCAAATTGTTTGATGCCAAGCGCCGCTGCCAGTCGCTTCGCGAGGAAGAGTTCCTCGTTCGTCATCCGGGCGCTGGCGATGAGCGCCATCTGGTCGCCGGGCTGAGCCTTGAGGAGTTCGGAGGTGATGGCGATTGCCGTGCGCCATTCCACTGGTTCGGCTTTGACCGTCGGAACTTTGAGCCGGTCTTCGCGTGCGATGTATTTGAAATTCAGCCGATGCGAATCGGGCAGCCAGACGGAATTCACGTCATTGTTCTCGCGCGGGGTGATGCGGTAGATGACATTCTCGCGCGAGCCGATCGTGATGTTGCAGCCGGTGCCGCAGTTCACGTCGATGGTCTTGGTTTCCTTCAGGAACCAGACGCGCATCTTGAAACGAAAGTCCGTCGAAGTCAGCGCGCCGACCGGACAGATGTCGACGGTGTTGAGCGAGTAATTGGAGTCGAGCGTCTTGTCCGGATGACAGCCGATGGTCGTAAAGCTGCCGCGTTCGGTGAAGCCGAGCACGTCGTCGTTCGCGACCTCTTTCATGAACCGGATGCAACGCGAGCACAGGATGCAGCGCTCTGCGTCGAGCGTCACGCGCGGACCGAGTTCCGTGTTCTTCGGCTTTTTGACCTTGTCATCGAGGAAGCGCGATTCGCCGCTCCCATATTCGACGGAAAACTCCTGAAGGCGGCATTCGCCGGCCTGGTCGCAGATGGGGCAGTCGAGCGGATGGTTGATGAGCAGGAATTCCATCACTCCCTTGCGACACTCCTGCACCATGGGGCTGTCCGTGCGGATGCCCATGCCTTCACTCACATCCTGCGCGCAGGAAATCTGTGGCCTCGGGATCCAGTTGATCTCCGGCTTGCCATCGGCGCCGATGACGGGCTTCCGGTCGGGAGTCATTTTCGGCGAACCGAGTTCCACCATGCACATGCGGCAGTTGCCCGGGCTGCTGAGCTTCGGGTGGTAGCAGTAACGCGGGATGAATTTTTGCGCCTGGGCGCAGGCTTCGATCACGCGCGTGCCTTTGGGAAACTGCATCCAGACGCCATCGACCTGGACGTTGACCATCTGAATTGCGGGCGGTACTTCGGTGCTCATTTACTTTGTCGCAGCAGGTGCAAGTGGCGATCCCGTGCGGGCGTCGTGCTGGGTCGCGATCGGTTCGTCGCCGACCAGTTCCGCGGTGTTGTATTCGGGAGGCATCGGCGGTGGGACGGGTTTGGTGGCCTTGCCGGAAAATTCCTCCCGGAACTTCGCCACGAAGCTTTGCGTGGGCCACGAGCACGCCTCGCCGAAGGCGCAGATCGTCTTGCCCGCGATATTGTCGGCCACGGTCTTGAGAGTGTCGGGATCACGATCAACACCGCCGCCCGCGAGCATCCGGTCGGTGATCTTTTTCATCCAGAGCGAACCCTCGCGGCACGGGGTGCATTGGCCGCAGCTTTCGTGGGCGTAAAACTCGTTAATGTTGTTGAGCGTCTCGACCATGTTACGCGTGTCGTCCATCACGATCACGCCGCCGGACCCGGCCATCGAACCGCACGCGGCGAGCGTGTCGAAGTCCATCGGGATGTCTTCGAGTGTAAGTTCGCGGTCTTTCAATTTGTACGTCTCGCCCGCCTTGAGCACCTTGGCGCTCGATCCCCCGGGAATGACGGCTTTCAAGGTCCGTCCCGGCTTCAGGCCGCCGCAGATGTCGTGGATCAGTTCTCCCATGGTCACCGAGCCGACTTCGATCTCGTAGTAACCGGGTCGCTGCACGTCGCCGCTGACGCAGAGGATGCGCGTGCCGGTATTGTTGGGCTTCCCGAGTTTCGCGTATTCCGCTCCACCTCCCATTGCCAGGATGTGCTTCACGTCGCAAAGGGTTTCGACGTTGTTCACGATGGTCGGGCATTGATACAGGCCCAGCACCGCGGGGAAATACGGAGGCTTGATGCGCGGATAGGCGCGTTTGCCTTCGAGGGATTCGATCAGCCCGGTCTCTTCGCCGCAGATGTAAGCCCCGGCGCCGCGGTGGACGTAAATATCGAGGTCGAACCCGCTCTTCAAAATGTTCTTCCCGAGGAAACCCTTTTCCCGTGCTTCGGCGAGTGCCTTTTCCAAAATCCGAGATCCTTCGGGAAACTCGCCGCGGATGTAGATATACGCGAGGTTCGCGCCGACCGCGAAGCACGAGATGATCATCCCTTCGATGAGTTGATGCGGGTCCTGATGGATGATGTAGCGGTCCTTGAATGTGCCGGGTTCGGACTCGTCCGCGTTGCAGATGAGGTAGGTCGGCTTCGGTCCGCCACGCTTGATGAACCCCCACTTTACGCCGCACGGAAATCCGGCGCCGCCGCGCCCGCGCAGCCCGCTCTTTTTGACTTCCTCGACGATCTCTTCGGGCTTCATCTTCAGCGCCTTTTTCAGATCCTTGTAGCCGCCATCCTTCACGTAGCAGGCGAGGTCGTTCGTCCAGCCCTTCTTGTCGATATTCTTAAAAACGATACGCTTTTCCCGGGGATGCGGCTCCCGCACGCGGATCGTCGTGGCGTCGCTCGTTTCCAATGCCAGAAGTTTCCCCGCGTCGGCCAACTTCACGTCTTCCTTAAAAAGGTCGTCCACCATGGCCACCGGGGCGCTGCCGCACGAAGCCAGGCACTCGACGAACTCGATGCTGAACTTCCCGTCCGGCGAGACCGCCACCGGGTTTCCGTGGCCGCCGTGCTGTTCGTGCGCCCATTTTTCGAGGTCGATCCCAGCCTGTTTCGCCAGTTCCGCCTTGAGTTCGTAACTGCCAGCCATCGCGCAGGAAAGCGTCCGGCAAACCCGGATGTGACGTTGTCCCGGCGGCACTCGCCGGAACATGGGGTAAAACGTCACCAGTTCGAGAATGTTGATCGGCGTCAGGCCCAACTTTGCGGCGATCCACGTGATCGCTTCATCCGAGATGAATCCGAAATGCTCCTGCCACAGATGCAACAGCGGCAGGGAGGCGCTCCGGGGATTGCCCGGATAGTGCGAGATCGCCTCGTCGATTTGCGCGGAAAGGTCGGCAGGAATCTTCATTTTACTTCGTTTCTCTCTCGGGCTGTTCGGCGCCAAGCAGCGGGGCATCGGAGATCAATTTTCCGTCCACGAAATGGAGCTCGATGGTGTGGCCATCCTGATCGTAAAAAAACCGCACGCCGTCGAGCACCGGTTTGTGGGTGACGAGCGGGATTTTGAAATTTTCCACCCGGGTGGGCTGCCCGAGAATCGCTTCGACTTCCTTCGGCGAAAGCCCTTTGCCTAACCGGTCCAGAGCGGCTCGCTGGCGATTCACCACCTCAAGGTTTTGATTGCCAATGCGCGGTCCGCACGCCGGAAGGGCGATGAGGGTAAAAATGACGGCGGCGGTGATAGCCATTGGGCGCACGGTGGCGGAGAGAATGCGAAGGCGCCCGCGCTCCCGCAAGGTCTTTTGTGAAAAATTTCACAAGCTTCGGATTTCCCCTGTTGGAAAAGAAAAAGGCCGCATCGCGAAGCCCGCTTGAATTCGTCGAAGCGAAGGCGAATCCGAGCCTGACTCGGTCGGGGTCGAGATTGTATCGGCTAACGAATCGTTGGTCGCCGACGGAGGAGCGGAGATCCGCGTTTAGAGCGAAAGACGGTGACTAAACCGGGGGCGTGGAGTCTTTCGGCCGCACGTGGACGGCCATGGCCGTTTGGAAGTCTTGAAGCTTCTGAACCACGTCCGGGCCGCGCTGGAGAATGGCTTTGGCCAGCTTTTCGTAATGAGCTGGGTTGCGTTGCGCGAGTTCGGAAAGTGCCATCACCACCGCCAGGGTATTATTGATGTCGTGTTTGATTTCGCGGAACAGCTCGATGAGTTCCTGATAGTTTTCTTGAGTGAGTGAAAAGTTGTTGTCGGACATCGAATTTACCTCTCGCGGATGGGTGACGTTCTGCTTTGCTTGGCGGTTAAACGAATTTGGGAAAATGCCTGCGCAGACTATCAAGATCACCGGTGCGCGCCAGCACAATTTGAAGAACATCACGATTGAGATCCCGCGGGAGAAACTCGTGGTGATCACGGGGTTGAGCGGATCGGGAAAATCGTCGTTGGCTTTTGATACGTTGTACGCCGAGGGGCAGCGGCGCTACGTCGAAAGCCTTTCCGCTTACGCACGGCAATTCCTCGATCAGATGCAGAAGCCCGACGTGGACTTCATCGAGGGCCTTTCCCCTGCGATCGCGATCGAACAGCGCAGCGCGGGCGGCAATCCTCGTTCCACCATCGCGACCACCACCGAGGTATTTGATTACCTCCGCTTGCTCTACGCGTCAGTCGGCCAGCCGCACGATCCCGTGACCGGCGTTCCCATTTTCAAGCTCACGCAACAGATCATCGTCGACCGAATCCTCGAGTTCCCCGCCGAAAGCCGCATCATGCTGCTCGCCCCGATCGTCCAGAGCGAGGTTGGGGAATTCCGGGATGTCATCGAAAAGCTGAAGCGTGAGGGCTTCGTTCGGGTGCGTATCGACGGTGAGGTGTTGGAACTGGGAGGGGCCGAGACGGTGAAGCTTCAACGGGCGGAAGCGCACGTCATCGAGGCCGTGGTGGATCGTCTTGTCGTGCGCGATGGTGTTCGGGCGAGGCTCGCGGACTCGATCGATACCGCGCTGAAATGGAGTCGAAACCGCGTTTCCGTCCTTCGCCGAGTCGAGGGAGTCGAACCTGAAGAGTGGGTCGAGCACAAGTTTTCCACCGAATACAGCAATCCTGAGACGGGCTTCACCCTGCCCACGCTGACGCCGAAACATTTCTCATTCAACAGCCATCATGGCGCGTGTCCGGCCTGTACCGGTCTGGGCACCGAGCAGGTCTGCGATCCGGAACTGATGGTGCCCGATCCGGATAAATCGCTCGCCGAGGGAGCCGTAGCGCCGTGGGCAAAGGCGGCGGCGCGAATGCAGAAGTTTTACGCGGCGACGCTCGAATCTTTGGCGCGTGCCTACAAAGTATCGGTAGACACGCCGTGGAAGGATTTGCCGGAAAAATTCCGCGAAGTCGTCTTCCGTGGCAGCGGCTCACGGACGATCGAGATGAAATACGGCGACTCGAAAGCGGCGGTAATCAAGCCGTTTGATGGAGTGGTGGCGCAGATCGAACATCTCTACTCCACGACCGACAGCGAGTTTTCGCGCCAGCGCATCCGCCAGTATATGAGTCGGCGGACCTGCTCGGTTTGCAACGGCGCGAGGCTTCGACCCGCGATCCTGGGAGTGCGCGTGAGCGGACCGGACGGAGCCCTGAATATTCATCAGTTCTCCCAACTCGCGGTTGGCGATGCGCTGCTTTTCATCAATGGCCTGACGCTGACAAAACAGCAGGAGTTCATCACTGCGGAAGTGCGGCGCGAAGTGGCCGCGCGCCTGCGTTTCCTCGTCGAGGTGGGCCTGGGTTACCTCTCCCTCGACCGCGAGAGCGGCACCCTTAGCGGAGGGGAGGCGCAGAGGATCCGCCTTGCTACGCAGATCGGATCGGGTTTGGCGGGATGTCTTTACGTGTTGGATGAGCCGAGCATCGGCCTCCATCAGCGCGATAACGACCGCCTCATCGGCACGCTTCGCCGCCTTCGGGATCTCGGGAACTCGGTCATCGTCGTCGAGCACGATGAAGATACCATCCGCGAGGCCGACCACGTCATCGATCTCGGTCCCGGCGCGGGTGCGCGCGGCGGTCACCTCGTCGCCCAGGGAACTCTTGCGGAAATCCTGATGGTCGAAAGTTCTCCGACTGCACAATACCTTTCCGGCCGCGCCAAGATCCCCGTGCCGCGCAACCGCACGAAGCCCAATGGTGCTTGGCTGACGGTGACCGGTGCCCACGAAAACAATCTTCGCGGCATCACCGCTGCCTTTCCACTCGGCTGCCTCACGTGCGTGACGGGCGTTTCTGGGAGCGGGAAATCGACGCTCGTGGATGATATTTTGCGCCGAGCGCTTTTCAGGCATTTTTACCGATCCAAAGACCGTCCCGGGCGCCATGCGGCGATCCGCGGGATCGAGCAGCTCGACAAGGCGATCGTCATCGATCAGACGCCGATCGGCCGCACTCCGCGCTCGAACCCGGCGACGTATACCGGGGCATTTGGACCGGTGCGGGATTTGTTCGCGAACCTCCCGGCGTCGCGTATTCGCGGCTACGATGCCGGTCGGTTTAGTTTTAACGTCAAAGGCGGTCGATGTGAATCCTGCGAAGGCGATGGGATGAAGAAAATCGAGATGCATTTTCTCGCCGACGTCTACGTCGAGTGCGAGGTGTGCCGCGGTCGTCGCTATAATCGGGAAACGCTGGAAGTGACCTACAAGGGCAAGAACATTGCCGACATTCTCGATATGACGATCGACGAGGCAGCGCGTTTTTTTCGCAACGTCGCGCAGATCTCCGACAAGCTGCATTCGCTCGAAGACGTGGGTCTCGGCTACCTGCACCTCGGGCAGTCGGGCACCACGCTCAGCGGCGGTGAAGCTCAACGCGTGAAGCTGGCCACCGAACTGGCGAAGAAGGCGACTGGTCGCACTGTTTACATCCTCGATGAACCGACAACCGGCCTCCATTTTGCCGATATCCACAAGCTCCTCGAAGTCCTGATGAAGCTGCGCGACTCCGGAAATACGCTCATCATCATTGAGCACAATTTGGAAGTCATCAAGTGCGCCGACTGGGTGCTCGATCTCGGGCCCGAGGGCGGTGCGGGCGGTGGGGAAATCGTCGCTCAGGGCACGCCGGAGGAAATCGCGAAGGTTGAGCAAAGCTTCACGGGGCGTTATCTCCGGCGAATGTTATGAAACGGCTCCCGTTCTCGCTCATCCTCGCTCTCGCCGTCGCGCCGTCTTGGGGTGCGGAGCCGGAGTTGCTATCGGAGGCCCGGCGGGCTCTGGCGGAATCCATTCCGCAAGTTGCGATTCAAAAAATCGAGACGTTGCGAGCCGACCCAAACTTCTCCGTGGAATATCGCACCGCGTCGGTCCTTCTACTCGGCGAAGCGCTGCTCGCGGCGGGACGTCGCGACGAAGCGTTGCGAGCGGTGCAACCCCTCGTCGTCGCCGACGACGAACGCGGGCTCTTGTTGCACGCTCACATCCTCGCTGGCATGGGCCGATGGGCGGAGGCGCTTCCAGTGTACGAACGGCTTACGGCGAAACCGGATGCACCGACGGCGGCGAAGCTCGGCCTTGCGGAAAGCAGCCACGCGCTGGGGCAGACCGCGCGGGCGATCGAAGTCCTTGAAGCTTTCATCCAAGCCAATCCCCGAGCCACGACGGCGCGGATGCGGCTGGCCGGACTGCTCGCGGAGACAAAGCAGGGAAACCGCGCCCGGACCGTGCTCGCTGAAGCGCATATCGAGACGCCCGGCGATTGGCTCTGGGAGCGTTATCTGCGGGGTCGGTTGTTGTTGCTCGATGGCAATCCGGCGGAGTGCATCGCGGTGCTCGATGAGCTGACCAAATCCGAAATGCTTTCCGAAAACTTGCGTGTGGCGGCGACGCTGGCGATGACGGATGCGCGGATTTTGCTCAGCGGCTACGAAGTCGCTGATCGCGTGCTTGAGGGATTCATTTGGAAATATCCCGACAGCGCATATCTCGACCTCGTCTTCCGGCGCTTGGACCAGGTGTATGTCGCCGAGAAAAATCCTCCCGAGAGCGGTTTGCAAAAGTGGGCCGCCGCTCCGGAGAAACGGCGCGCGGCGCTTGCGCGATTTTACGTCGCGCGGTTGCAGTTGAGGGCTCACAAGCTTGACCGGGCAACGGTTTCCATCGACGCGTTTATTGGGAATTTTCCGACGCATCCGCTGCTCCCATACGTCTACCTGATGCAGGCCGATGTGCAGATCGAACGCCGGAAATTTGCCGCCGCCGTGGTCTCGCTCGAGGCGGCGGAGCGTCATGCGGAGACGGAGGAACTTCGGGCGGAAATCGAGTTGCGGACGGGGATCGTGAGCTACCAGCAGGGCGAGTATTTGCTCGCGTTGAACAAATTCGAAAACGTCGGGCGGCGTTCGGCAAAGCTTCGGCAGACCGCGATCTTCGATGCGGCCCTCGCGACGCTGAACCACCGAAATTTCGACCGTTTCTTTGAACAGTACCGGGACATGACTGCGCGGTTTCCGGATAGTGATTTGCGGGCGGAGCTGATCCTCGAGCAAGGGCTCGTCCAGGCGCGAGCCGGCGATCCGCGCGCGGAGGAAACGCTGCAGTTGTTTCTCCTGAATTTCCCAAAGCACCCGCGGCGTCCCGAGGCTCGGCTTGCGCTGGCCGAGTTGGCATTTCTCGAATCGAAATACCCTGACGCATCGCGCTATTTGCTCGCCGTAGGTGAGGCGCCGCGGCAGCCGGAGATGGATGAACACGCGGAGTATCTCGCGATCTTTCTCGAAGAGTCGAAGACGCCTCGCGACGATTCGAAAGTGGTCGATCTCGGGCGGCGTTTCTTGCTTCGCTTCCCCGCTTCGCCGCTCGTCGCCGAGGTACGCTTCAAACTCGGACAGGTTTATTTTCGGAATGACGATCTGGCAAACGCCGAGACGCAGTTCGTGACGGTCGGGAAGGATTGGCCGGGCAGCCCCTACGCGGAGACGGCGCTCTTCCTCGCGGGCCAGTCTGCGATGAAAACGAATAACCCGGGCTCCATCGATCGCGCGCTCGATCTCTTCGACCAGGTCGTGAAGCGGGACGGCCAACTCAAGCTCTACGCCCGGCAGCAGCAGGCGATCGTGCAGGGCAGGCTTGGAAAGGAAAGCGCAGCCAATAAACTCTACGATATCATCCTCGAAGCGCAGCCGGCGGCGGATGCGGAACTGCGTTTTGCGGCGCTCGCGGCAAAGGGTGACAACCTTGTGATCCTCGGGCGAAAGGATCCGGCACTACTCGTTGCCGCGGTGACTGTGTTTGATGAACTGGCCACGACGCCCGACGTGCCGGCGGGTTGGAGGAACCAGGCTCTGTACAAAAAGGCGGCGGCGTACGAGCATACGGGGCGGGTGCAGGAGGCTCTCGTCGCCTATTACGATGTGCTCGGGCGCAGTCGTCCGGAGGACCGCGATTATTTGTGGTATTACAAGGCGGGCTTCGACGCGGCGCGGATCCTGGAGGCCGGCAAGGAGTGGAAATCGGCGATCGGGATCTATGAAAAGATGGCTGTGCTGGACGGGCCGCGTGCGGCCGAGGCGAAGGCACGGGTGAAACAACTCCGGCTGGAGCATTTCATCTGGGAGTAAATGAGCGACTGGCGAGCTGCCACTCCGGCGTCATTTGAGAAAGAGCCATAGGGTATTCGCCGCAGTGCCCGCGGGAACATCGGGAAGGGCTGCCGTCTGGTGAAACTCCGCACTTCGCCGTGTGCCTTTGAGTGCGAACCGCGCGACGGTCTCGAGCGCGCGTCGATCGAGGCGGGTGCAGTTCGTCGAGAGGAGGATCCTGGCCTTCGGTGCTGCGAGGGCGAGGGCCTGGAGCACGAGGGTTTCGAGGTCGCTTTCGACCTGCCACCTGCGGCCGCCGTTTCCACGCGAAAAGGTCGGGGGATCGAGGATGATGGCGTCAAAGGTTTCGCCTTTCGCCGCGAGCCGCGGGAGGCGTTCGAGGACGTCGTCGGCGATGAATCGATGCGGTGTGGGATCGAGTTGGTTGAGGGCAAAGTTGGCGCGGCCCCGGTCGATGGATTTCCGTGAGAGTTCGATGCTGGTGGTGTGCGCGCCGGCGAGGGCGGCGACGACGGAGAAGGAGCAGGTGTAGGCGAAGGTATTCAGGAGCCGCTTGGCCGGGGCGCGGCGGAGCAGGGCGCGATTGGCTCGTTGGTCGATGAAGAAACCGGCGGAGTAGCCTGCGCCGAAATCGAGGCCGAACTTGATGCCCTCTTCCTCGACCGTGGTGAGCAGGGAGGTGGCGGGATTTCCTTCGAGACAGACTGGGGCGATGCGTTCGGAGTTTTGCTTGGGAAGGTGTTTTCCAAAAAGCCGACGGTGGGTGAGGCCGAGCTCCGCGATCCGGCCCGGGAGATCGGCGAGGACCCGATCACGGTCGTTGTCGCTTTTGTATGAAAGCAGCAGGTCGTCGCCGAATCGTTCGATCCATGCGCCCGGGCTGGAGTAGATCCGATGCGCGTTGGTGCCCGCTTCCCGGAACGCTGCGAGGACATCGCGATCGATCCATTGCGCGGGAGAACTGAGCGCCGTGGCGCGTGGAATCGGAGGCTTCATTTGGAGGTGATGAGAACTGATTGCATGTAAAAATCAATTCCTGTAGCTTCGCCCACTTTTCGCCTGCCCTATGCGCCTTGCACTTCGTCATACCTTACTCGCCTGCATCAGCCTCGGAATCGCTCCGCTCAGAGCGGAATCCGACCCGTCTGACATCTTTTTTGACGCATTTACGACGGCGCAAAAGGCAGAGAAACTCGAAGCTTCTGGGAACAAAAAGGAGGCCCTCAAGGCTTACCAGCAGGCCATCAACATGCTCGATCAGCTCCGCAAGACGGCGCCGAGCTGGAGCCCGCCCGTCGTCGAGTTTCGTCGTCAAAAAACCGCCGATGCGGTGATGCGGCTGGAGGCGCAAGTGGGAAAAATCGGCGGCCCCGCTTCTCGCACCAAACCGACGGAGGACGACTTGATCGGGACCCTTCCCAAGAGCGATGACGCGATCATCCCCGGGACGGAAAGTTTTGTTCCGCCAAAGGAAAAAGGCACGCCGACGCGTCCGGCTGCGCGTTCCGGCAATGCGCTTCAGGACGTCCAGAAGCAGATTGAAGATTTGCAGGAGGATCTTTCAAAGACCAAGGGTCGTCTCGATCTCGTGACGCGGGAGAAGGAGGATCTGGCGAAGAAATACGATCGCGCGATCAAGGATTCGGAAGAGTCCGCGGCAAAGCAGGCGAAACTCGAGAAGCGCGCGAACATGCTCGAGGATGCGCTCTTGAAGCAGGAGGGAGACTCGACGAAGGACTCCGAGTCTTCAAAGCAGATGCGGGCTGAATTGGACGGGTTGAAAAAACAACTCCGGGACGCACAGATCGATCGCGACGCCGAAGCCGAGTTGCGGGATCAGATCGCCTCGCGCCTCGCGGCGGCCAATAACAAAATCGCGACGCTGGCCGGCGAGCGGGATGCGGCCAAGCGCGACAGTGCGGCGGTGCCGGGTAAACTCGCGGCCATGCAGAAGGAGATCGACAAGGCGTTGCAGGAGAAGGGCGACCTGACTTCCAAACTCGGCAAGGTGCAGGATCAACTCGCAAAAGTGACTGGCGAACGCGACGAGGCGCTCCAGCAGGTGGCGAAGATGAAGGAGGCGCAAAAGCAGGTGGACAAGCTGATGGCGGACAACACGACCTTGATGGCCAAGCTAGGAGAAGCGGAGTCGCAGGTGAAAACGTTCAAGGCGCAAGGCGTGGAAAAGGACAAGCAGATCGCGACGCTCAAGGCGGACATGGACGGCGTGAAGAAGCAACTCGTCGACGCGAAAAAGCAGGGCGAGGCCTACCAGACGCAGATGTCTGAATTGCAAAGCAAACTCGACCTGCAATCGAAGGAACTCGCGCAGATGAAATCGGACGCGACGACCACCGCGGCGGATCGCAAGCGGCTCATCGACGAAAACGAGGTGCTCCGTGGAATCGTCGTGCGGCAGATGAAAACCCAGGCCGTGCGCGACAAAACCAAACAGCTCGTGCTGACGGAGCTGGCCAAGCTGGAGGTGAACTCGAAAGCTCTCATCGACCAGATCGAATTCCTCGGCCAGCCGGTCGTGAAGCTGACGGAGCGCGAGAAGAAACTTTTCAAACAACCCACGATCGAAATCAGCGACGCTGAAATCTCAATCGCCGCACCGAAGGAGATCGCATCCGCGCCGCCGGTCGCGCCCGAGGCGATGACGCCTCCGCCTGTGACCGTGGTGGATAAACCGGCGGTCGCTGCGGGCACCGAACCAAAGCATGAAGCGCCCATGCTCGCCGAAGTAAAACCGCCGGTTGAAGCAACGCCCCCCGTGACTCCTCCAGCCACGCCTGTGGTGGAGACGACGCCGCCTCCGGTGCCGCCGAAGATGGAAGAGAAGCCGAAACCTTCGCTCACGATCGACACGGGGATCGCGCCGGATGCGGGCGTCCCGAGTCTGGATCTGGCGAATACCAAACCGACGCCGAAGACGCCCGACAAACCGAAGGCGCCCAAGACCGTGAAAGGGCCACCTCCAGAGGGTGAACTTCCGACGAAGGAAGGCGAGACACCGTCAACTCCGGCTGCCGAGAAGACTGAAATGGCGAGCGCCAAAACGGCGGGTCCCGACGATAAAGTGAGCGTCCCGGCGCCCGGCTCCACGCCCGCGACGACGGCTCCCGGAGCGACCCCTGGTGCGAGTTCCGCTCCCGGAACGGACGCTGTGCCGAGTGGAGACGCTGGCGCGCCCGCCGTCCCCGCCGAACTGCTTACGCAGGCTCGTGAGGCGAAGGAGAAATTCGACAAGGCCGAATACCGAGACGCTGAGAAGATCTACGAAAAGATCCTCACGAAGGCGCCGAGCAACCTTTATATCCTATCGAATCTCGGGGTCGTCCGTTTCCGCGCGGGCAAGCTCAAGCTGGCCGAAGAGTCCTTCAAAAAGGCGATCGCCATCGCGCCTGAGGATGGGTTTTCGCACTGCACGCTCGGCATCGTTTATTACAGCCAGGGTAAGTACGACGAAGCCGTCAGTGAGTTGACGAAAGCGCTCGCGATCAATCCGAAGAACGCCACCGCGCACAACTACCTCGGGATTACCGCGAGCCAGAAAGGCTGGCAGGAGGCCGCGCAAAAGGAGTTGGAAACGGCCACGACGTTTGATCCGCAATATGCCGACGCGCATTTTAATCTCGCGGTCGTCTTTGCCACGCAGCAGCCGCCGAACAAGGAAATGGCCCGCAAGCATTACAAGCTGGCGATCGAACTCGGTGCGGAGCCGGACGCTGCGCTCGAGCAACTCATCAAATAACGCGCTCGGACCGCCGGGAGTCGGCGTCAGGGTTTTAGGAAACGCTCGCGAAAGTCGCGCCAGGTGTCGGCGCTGGGCGGACCATTCGAATCCAGCAGGACGCCGCCGTAGCTGACAGGGACTGGCTGGCCGTTCAATGCTTGGTGAACGGCGGCGAGGGTGGATCGCAGCCGCCGGTCGGACGGGATTTTGAGCAGCGCGGACTTGTTTTCGAGGGAAGCGAGGGTCTGGCCGATGCGCGTGGCCCTGCGAGATTGACCGAGCATTTCCGAAAGGGGTGAGGCGATGGTGAGCGGGATCGTGATCTGATCGGCGCGAGTGGCGATTTCGCGCAGGTAAGGCTCTTTCCAGTCGCCGATGACGATCGAAAGCAAACGACCGTCGGAAGTGGAAGTGGCACGGATTTCATCGAGGAGGGTAACGAACGTGAGGTCACCGTCGTTTACGGATCGTGCCTCGATCTGCAGGCCGCGCAGTCGTGGATGGCGGTCGAGCAGGCGGCGGACGTTCAGCACGAAAAAGCGACGCCAGCGACTGTCTCCGAGTGGCATCCCGGTGGCATTGATCGCCGCCCACGCCCTCACGTCGTAGCATTCGTAAAGCAATGCTTCCGTTCGTTCGGAGTCGAGACCGTGGATCGCGCCATCCGCATCGGGAGCCGGGATGCCGATAAACAGTTCGGTGACGTGATTCTCCCGCAAGGCACGAGCGAATCGACCGGCGAAGAGCGGGTCGCGACAACGCGCCCGGTCGACGGGCGGTTGATGCCGGTCAAACCACGCGTCATCAGCGATCCACTGCATTCCGATGGCGATGCCATTGCGCCCGCGATCGTCGCGACCGTCGCGCACGTCCAAGCCAGGTGCCCAGCGCCAGGCGGCGAGCCCGAGCGCCGCGACGAGCAGCGCGGCGCTCGCGAGCCACGGAATCCGATTGACCTGTTGCCAGCGGCGCACAGTGGGGGGATGCGAAAAGGCCGCGGCGGCATTTTGCCCCGCGGCCCTCGCAAAATATTTTGGTTCGAGGGAGTTACTCGTTGGTTTTGAGCACCATATCCTTGAACTGAACGGTCATCGGATTGCCCGCATGCAACTGGAGCGCGAGCACGCCATTTTTGGCACCGATCGCGGTCTCGTCAGTCACGTCCACGGTTTGCTTTCCATTGATGAAGTGCTGGAGGTGGCCGCCTTTGGCGACGATCTTGTATTCGTTCCAATCCGCCGGCTTGATCGCCGCCTGGATTTCGTCGCTCTTCCCGACCTCGCCGGCCACTTCGATCTTGGGTTTGTTGGGAGCATCGCCCTCGTGGATCACGACCTTTTGACCGCGTTGCGCGAGGATGCCTCGGCCCTTCTCCTCGTAAAGGATGCCGCTGTAAGTCTTGCCCACCTCGAAGTCGGCCTGATAGCCGGCGACGACGGAGTATTCCGGTTTCACGACCTTGCTGCGATACTGGACGCCCGAGTTTCCGAAGCCCTCGGCTTTCCCATTCGCGTCGACGATTTTGTATTTGAGGGTCAATTCGAAGTCGCCCACTTCACCGTCCTGCCAGATCAGGAAGTTGTTCTCCTTCGCCGGGACTTCCTTGGTGGTTTGTCCGGTGATCGCGCCGTCCTTCACGCTCCAGAATTCCATCTGGCCTTTCCAGCCCGTGAGGTCTTTGCCGTTAAAAAGCTGCTTTTCGCCCGCGTGAACGAGCGTGGTGGTGAGGGCGAGTGCGACGATGGAGGGGAGTAATTTCATTTGGAATATGGGGTTTAAAGTTGTGCAGCGATGACCGCCGCGCGGCTTGTGTCTTAGCGGGAAGTTCGAGTGATGCAAGATTCCGCGCGTGTCGGAGACGCATTCCTTGTCTACGCCGCTGCAACACGGCAGGGTTGGGAAATATTCATGAGATCTACCTTCCTCCAGCAAATTGCCTCGTTGCTCGTGGTCTCGGCCAGCGCCTGCGCTCAGACGCCGCCGACCACTCCGGAACCGCCGAAGCAGATCGTCGAGCAGGCGGAGATGGAAGGCGGTTATCGTTTCACCGTGGAAACCACCGAGGCGCCGGATCTGACGGATTGGGCGCATCGCGAATTAGTCCCCGCGCTTCAAAAATGGTATCCGCTCATCGTGCAGATGCTCCCGAGCGAAGGTTTTTCCGCGCCAAAAACCTTTAGCGTCACATTTACCGAGCGATACAAGGGAGTCGCCGCGACGAGCGGAAACCGAATCGAAGGCGCGCCCGGTTGGTATCGCGGGCAACTGAAGGGAGAAGCCGTCGGCTCAATGGTTCACGAACTCGTCCACGTCGCCCAACAATACGGTCGCGCGCGCCGGCCCGATGCCGAGCGGCCGCCCGGTTGGCTCATCGAAGGCATCCCGGATTACATCCGGTGGTACCTTTTCGAGCCGCAATCCAAAGGCTGCGAGATCAGCCCGAAACGCGCTGCATCGGCACGCTACGATGGCAGCTACCGTGTCTCGGCAAACTTCCTAAACTACGTCGTCGGCAAATACGACAAGGACATCTTCAAGGAACTCAACTCGGCAATGCGTGAAGGGCGATACACCGGCGAAATCTGGAAGACGCGCACCGGTCACTCGGTGGAGGAATTGGCCGAGGAGTGGAAAAAATTCCTGGAAGCCGGCAGCCCGCCGTCACCGTAGATTTTCCGCTCAAGCGTCGCGTGTTGGCGGAGGCAATGGGTCAAGACTCTTGCTTTCGAGCCGCGCCGAGAGCCATCGCTGCAAGCGGTTCGCGATGAGCGAGAACAGGACGGCGACGATCATTCCGCCTAGCGCGCCGGCGAGTCCGCCGACTGCGAGAACGAGGACGAGCGAGCCGTTGACCTGCTCCCAGAGCGCGTGCGCGATCAGCGCGCAAAGCATCCCGGCGGGAATTCCCGAAAGGATTCCGCCTTGGAGAAAGAGAGCGAGGAAGCCTGACTGCACCTTGCCGCGCCAGACGCCGATCATGACAGACGACGAGACCACGCCGGCTGCCACGAGGGCGATGGTGGCCGCGACCGCGACGGCGCCGAGCACGATGCCCACGCCGACGAGAACCAGCATAATGGCGAGCCCAAGGAGTGAGACGATCATGATGGGATGATGTCGTGCATCGTCTTCCGCCGCAACTATCCTCCCGCCGCACCCGCCCATGTTTCACGTCGTCCTCGTCGAACCCGAAATCCCTCCGAACACCGGCAACATCGGCCGCCTCTGCCATGCGACCGGTG
>JAYTDO010000116.1:0-1753 GCA_043735935.1 Chthoniobacteraceae bacterium | reverse complement strand
ATCGCGCGAAGCTCCCGTTGGCAGAGGCTTGAGCGGACGCTGGCGGGTGCCTAGCGCGCCCCGAAAAAACGCGAAGTCTTCCGGGGCGGATGCGTAGCTCCGATTCCCCGGTGCGATGAAACTTCTGCTCATCGCAAAATGAAAACGAACACCAAAACCTACCTCGCGCTCGCCTTCGCGGCGGCGTTCATCACCACGTCATCGTTCGCCGGCCCAGGCAACGCTAACTTGACCAACTATCCGACCCGCATTGACAGCAAGGCGCAGGCGGAAAAACTCGAAAAGGGCACGCCGATGGCCTTCGCCTGCACGTCGTGCAAAACGGTGGACCCGATTAAGGAGAAGAAGACTTTCCTCTCATGGTTCGCGCCGGACCAGACGCACGGCTGCCCCGGCTGCGGCGGCAAGGTTTCAGTCCTTTCGGTGCCCGGCGGCAAAGCGGGGCCGGTGACGATCTACAAACACGTCTGCACCAAGTGCGGCGAAAAGTCCGCCTACACCTGCGCAGGGCACAAAGCCTGACGCCGAGGCATCCGAAGAAATGCGGAGTCTTTCCGGGCGGATGCGGAGCAGACCTCACCTTGATTCGCGAAAGTCCACATACAGGCAGCACAATGCTGCTACATCAAAACAAAGCTAAATCAACAAACAAAACTGCATCATGAAACTGACCACCAAACTCCACCTCACGCTCGCCGTTGCGGCGGGCATCTTCACCACCTCAGCGATCGCCGGCCCCGGCGGGAATACTGCGCCCGCCTTCCCGAATGTCGTGCACACCAAGGCCGAAGCCATGACCTGCTGCACGGCCAATGCCAAGGTCGCCATGGCCTGCACCTCCTGCAAAACAGTCAATGCCAAGGAAGGCGAAAAGGAAAAGGCCACCATCCTGTCTTGGTTCGCCCCGGACTCGAACCATGACTGCAAGGGCTGCGGTGGCAAAATCACCCTCAAGTCGCCCGGCAGTGGCAAAGGCACGGCTGCTGCGGAATACACGCACACCTGTACTAAGTGCGGCGACGAATCGGCCTACGTCTGCACGGACCACAAAAAGGCGTAACCACCTCCACGGCTCCGATGCCCTCCATCGCGTCGTCCAGCCACCTAGGGCTGGGCGGCACGGGGTCGCCCGTTCCCACAAAATGAATGACCTGACGGTCGAGCTGAACACGGCGAGTGGCCGTGTTTTTACCGGGATCGCGACATCTATCGACGTGCGCACGGAGGATGGCAGTGTTCACATCGGCCCTAACGAGGAGAGCTACCTGAACATGGTTCACGCGACCGAGATCACGCTCCAGACCGCGGATGGCACTTGCGTCTTCGTGCTGGAGAACGCGGCCGCGGGACTGAAGGGCCGCACCTTCTCCGTGCTCGCGGAAAGCATCCGCCGCGTGGAACCGGAAGCTCTCACCGAGCCGGCGGCCTGATTGTTCAAATGGACGACATCTGCACCGTCTGCGGTTGGAATGCGGACGAATGCCGCGAGTCCTTCAATCACCTCCGGCACAAGGCGAAGATGATCTCCATCTGCTCTCCGCAGTGCATGGAGCAATTTCAGCGGGAGCCGGATCGCTTCGCCGCTGCCGAACGCGCGCGCCCGCTGATGGATGCTCACGATGCGCAACTGCGCTGAATCTCAAAACGCCGCACCCATCGAATGAACAATCCCGGCTCCCATTTCACCCGACGGCGCTTTCTGCGCAATGCCGCTGCCGCCAGCGTGCTCGCGGGATTTGAAAGCCTCGTCCCA
>JAYTDO010000115.1:0-2513 GCA_043735935.1 Chthoniobacteraceae bacterium | reverse complement strand
TGGGACGAGGCTTTCAAATCCCGCGAGCACGCTGGCGGCAGCGGCATTGCGCAGAAAGCGCCGTCGGGTGAAATGGGAGCCGGGATTGTTCATTCGATGTTTGGAGATTCAGCGCGCGGCGGGCTCGATCTGCACTGTCACATCAATAATGCGGCGGGCGACCGAGCGGCGTTGAGCAACTGACAAGGCCATCTTCGCGCGGGCACGATTCGCCGCTACGCATTCGCCGGGAAACACTGCGCATTTCTTCGGTTCACTTCACCGCGAGAACACGAGCACCATCACTTGCGCGACCACGATGCGCAGCAACATCGTGAAGGGATAGACCGTGGCGTAGGCGACGGAAGGCGCCTCGGAGCGGCCAATGGCATTGGCGAAGGCCAGAGCGGGCGGATCGGTCATGCTGCCGGCGAGCAGTCCGCACAGGCTCATGAAGTTCAGTTTGAAAATGGCGCGCGCGATGACGCCGACGACGAGCAGCGGCACCAGCGTGATCGCTGCACCCGCCGCCATCCAGAGGAGGCCGTCGCCTCGCAGGAGCACCGCGAAGAAGTGCCCGCCCGCTTTGATCCCGACACAAGCGAGAAACAGCACGATGCCGAATTCGCGCAGCGCGGCATTCGCCGTGGGTGGCACATGCCAGACGACGGGACCGATGCGACCGATGCGGCTGAGCAGGATCGAGACAAGGAGCGGGCCGCCGGCGAGACCGAGCCGGATCGGCGCGGACAGTCCTGGCAGGTCGATGGGGAAAGTGCCCGCGAGGATGCCGAGCGCGATGCCGAGGAAAACCGAAATGAAGTGAGTGTGGCCTAACTCCTGGGCGGAGTTGCCGAGCGCGCGGACGGCCTCCGGCATCGATTCCGGCTGACCCACGATTTGGAGGATGTCGCCAAATTGCAGACGCAAGTCCGGCGTGGCCGCCAGCTCGACATCGGCGCGGCTCACGCGGGTAACCGTGACCCCATAGAAATGGTCGAGACCTAACTCGCGCAATGATTTGCCGAGCACGGACGCGGCGGTGACGACGACCCGTCGAAATTTCACGCGCCCGCGTGCCTGCATGAGATCGTCGCAGCTCTTTTCCCCGACGATGAGCCCGAACTCTGCCAGCTTCGCGGGCGGGCCGACGGCCAGCAGCACGTCGCCCCGATGAATCTTCGTTCCCGGCAGCGCCGTGCGAACCTGGCGATCGCTTTGATGCCGCACGCGGGAGACAGCGATGCCCAGCTCCCTGAGACCGGGCAGCTCTGCGATCGTCAGACCGTCGAGATTTTCTTTGTCCACGCGCAGGTTCAGTCGTTCGAGCGGCTCATGTCCGGCGCGTTGCTCCCGAGAAAAGGCATCGGCATCCCGGCCGACGTTCACTCCGAACACAGCTCGCAATCCCAGCATCGCCGCGATGATGCCCACGATGCCGCATGGATACGCCACGGCGTAACCGATGCCGGGCAGAGCAAGTCGCGTGGACGACGGATCGCCCGCGCTCTTGAGCGCTTCGAGCGTGGCGCCGAGCGCGGGAGTGTTCGTCGTCGCGCCTGCGAAAATCCCCGTGGTCAGCGCAATGTCGAAATGACCGAGCCAGCCGATGAGCAACGCGACGGCCGCTCCGAGCAGCACAATCGCCCCGGCCATGAAATTGAGCGGCAAGCCCTGTTTGCGCAGCGACGTGAAGAAGCCCGGCCCGACTTGCACGCCGATCGTGTAAACGAAAATGATCAGTCCGCCGTCGCGTGCGAAGGCGAGCACCTGCGGCTCCAGCTCAAAGCCAAAGTGGCCGACTAGGATTCCCGCGAAGAGCACGCCGGAAATTCCGAGTCCGATTCCGCGAGTCTTGATGCTGCCGAGCGCGAGCCCGAGCACTGCCACGACCGCCAGCAGAAGCGTGCTGAAAGCGACCGATTCAGGCGAGCTAAGTTGGTTTAGCCATCCGTCCATCAGCTTGCGGTGCCAGTCACACTGGCGTTGGCTGAGCAGGCAACGTCTTCCGATGAATCGGCGAGGCGCACTTTGGGCAGCACGGAAAATCCCCACACGGACGCAGCCAGCATCCACAGATAGCTCGCGGCGTTGAGCCAATGCGGTCGCTCCGGGGAGAAGTCACCGACCGCGCGGAAGACGGCACCGGCGAGAAGCAGGAACGCGGAGATTTGCAACGAGGGCAGGCGTGTCTCGAAGAGCGCCTCGTTTCCCGAATGGCCGAGCACGACGCGCGTGGCGACGGTGAAGGTGATGAGACTGAAGCCGCCGAGAAAGACGATGTGCAATCCGGCGACGCGCTGCCCCGGCCAGAGGAGCGGGAAGATCAAGCCGGCGACGAGCGCGAGCAGCGCCAGTTGTGCGGCGAGCGACGCGGTGCGCGGCGGTAAAGATTGGCGGTGGAAGGGGACCATCGCGGCCAGATAGACGATCGCCGCGATGGCACTCAACCAAGCGGCGGCGGGCGATGCCGGGTGGCTGGCTTCGAGCCAAAAGCTGCCGAGGAGAGCAAGTCCAGTGGCGCACGAAAACGC
>JAYTDO010000114.1:0-5084 GCA_043735935.1 Chthoniobacteraceae bacterium | reverse complement strand
GGCCGCAGCTTTCGACGGTCGACGCAGGGACGGGGAGCGAGGGGGTGGGCAGCTGTCTCTGCCAGAGCGGCTCGGGCGTCACCGGCCTGGCGGTGTGGTTGTTGCTGGCTGGGCGTCGAAAGAAGAAGTCGCCTCAGCCGGGCCATTCCCACGCCGAACGGTAGCCGCCGACCTTCTGGGTTGGAAACCTCATCACCTTCGGATGGCCCGAGCAGTGGGCGCGCATCCTCGGCCCGCGAGTCGCGAACCTTCACATCAAGGAATTCAGCCGCAAGAAGCGGGACAACGAGGGTCTTGGGAAGGGCTTCAACGTCGAGCTTGGCGAAGGCGACAACGACTGGCCCGCGACCATGAAAGCTCTCGATGACATCGGCTACAAAGGCTACGGCATCGCAGAGGTTGCCGGCGGGGATGCGATCCGCCTCAAGTTCCTCTCCGAGCGCATGAGCGAGCTCTTCGCGAGCTGATTTCCAAAAAGGATCCGCGGAATCCGACCGCTCGTGCACGACGAGCCCGTCGCAGGCAAACCGGCCCGACGCTTCAAACATGTTTCGCTCTTTTGTCACTGAGTCCCGACGGACCTTGATCCTAGCCGTTCCGATCATGGCGGGGCAGGTCAGTCAAATGATGATGGGCCTGCTCGACAGCGCCATGGTCGGGCGCGTCGGCGTCGTACCGCTCGCGGCATCGGCCTTTGCTAACAGCCTTCTGAGCATTCCTATGCTCGTAGGCATCGGTCTCCTCCAAGCCATCCCCGTCCGAGCATCCGAAGCTCACGGTGCCGGCGATCACGAAGGAACGGGGGAAGTCCTCCGCCACGGCCTCGCCATCGCCGCGATTGCGGGGCTCATCATGTTCGGCGGTGTTCTCATCACCGGTCACTTTCTCGGCAGCTTTGGGCAGGCCCCTGAAGTCGCCCAAGAAGCCCGTAAATTCTTTCTCCTCTGCGGCGCGTCGCTCTTACCCATGCTTCTCGCGTTTAGCCTGAAGCAGTTCTCCGAAGCGCTCCACCACCCTTGGCCACCGATGCTGATCCTCTTCGGCAGCGTCGCCCTGAACGGCATTCTCAACTGGATCCTCATTTACGGAAACCTCGGAAGCCCTGCGCTCGGATTGGAGGGAGCCGGTTGGGCCACCTTGCTCGCGCGAATCGCATCCTTGCTCGCCGTCATGGTCTTCATCGGGCGTGCGCGCCGCTTTCACCACGCCATCCCCGTCGGTTGGCTGCGCCCGCTTGGGTGGGAGCGCCTTTGTTCCATGTTGAAAATTGGCATTCCAGCCGCCACTCAACTTTTGCTCGAGGTCAGTGCGTTTTCCGTCGCCGCAATCATGATGGGCTGGCTCGGCCCCACCGCTCTCGCCGCCCACCAGATCGCTCTCTCGTGCGCCTCGACCTCCTTCATGTTTCCACTGGGTATCGCAAACGCCACGACGATCCGCATCGCCCAGGCTCTGGGCGCCCACGAACCGAGCCGCGTCCGCGCGATCGGCCTCAGTTCATTCGCCCTCGGATTCATCATCATGGGAGCCGCGGGCCTGACGTTCGCCCTCGCAAACGTCACGATCGCAGGAGCGTTTGTCCACGATAGCGAAGTCCGCCGCGTCGCCGCCCAGTTGCTCCTCATCGCGGCGGTCTTTCAAGTCTTTGATGGGCTTCAAGTCGTCGGAGCCGGCGCCCTCCGCGGGCTCAGCGACGCCACGGTCCCGATGCTGATCTGCCTCGTCGCATACTGGATCGTCTTCCTGCCGTTCGCGTACTACGCGGCGTTTCGATTCGGTTTCGGAGTCATCGGCGTATGGAGCGCCCTCGCGGTTTCCCTCGGTATCGTCTCAGTCGCGCTTCTCATCCGCTTCGTCGCAAAATCTTCTCCCAGCCGATGCGAGATTCTTCTCCCGGCTTCAGGAGATGAAACGGACAGGGATTAATTCAATGACAGGATTTAAAAAGCCTATGACAAATGGAATCCCCACATTTACGATCGCCCGATGTCATTCCGAAATCCCCCTGATTTTCTCAGCAAAACTACGTATCGACGACACGCTTTTTCCAGCTCGATCCTTTCATTACCCTTCGCCGCATTAATTGCCGGCCTACTGACCGTCGGAGCATCGGCCCAAACCGCCCCGCCCGCGAGCCTGCCAATCGAGCATGTCATTGTGGTCATGCAGGAAAATCGCTCGTTCGATCATTACTTCGGAGCGTTGAATCTCCCGGAATATTATGGAAATGCGGTCGATGGATTGGACCGGGATAAATCAGTCACCCTGCGCGTCCACCGGCGTGTGCAGAGCCCTGTCAGGGTGACCTTTCCATATAAATACGACGCGCCCCACTCATGGCGTGGATTTCATTACGTATGGAATGATGGACTCAACAATGGATTCCGCTGGCAGTCGCTGACCTACTTCGGTGCTGAAGATCTTCCGTATTATTACGCGCTCGCAAATACCTTCTCGATCAGTGATCGCTACTTTGCCTCGGTCATGGCACCGACGCTGCCAAATCGTTACTTCCTCTGGTGCGGCACCGCTTTCGGTCGCACCAATAATGTGACGCCGAAGGGAGGCGTGACGCAGCGTTCGATCTTCGATTCCATGAACGAAGCCGGTGTGTCCTGGAAATACTACGCCGACGGCAAAGGCTACCTGGCCAAATTTCCACTTGTCGCGGCGGCCAATACGGACAAGCAATTCAAGTCTGGCGACATCCTCACTGACATGATCAGCGGAACTCTGCCTTCCGTTTCCTTCATCGATGCGGACGCGGCGCGAAGTGAACATCCGCCCTACGACCCGGCCATTGGGCAGGCGTGGGTTCGCGGATTGATCGATGGAATGATGAATAGCCCCTATTGGGGCAACACCGTGCTCTTTTTGACTTACGACGAGTCGGGCGGCTTCTACGATCACGTCGCTCCGCCGCCCGCGGTACTCCCAGATGCGATCGATCCGATCGGTCTCAAGCCGAAATACACTTACGACCGTCTCGGATACCGGGTGCCCTTCGTCGCCGTCTCAGCCTACACGAAGCGACATTTTGTTTCTCACGTGGTCCTCGATCACACGTCGATCCTGAAATTCATCGAAACGAGGTTCGACCTCCCTGCCCTCACGGCTCGCGATGCGGCCGCCCATGATATGAGCGACCTTTTCGATTTCGCGCATCCCGATTTCTCGGTGCCGAATCTGCCGGTTCCTTAAGTGTAGCCTGGGCGTGAAGCGCCCCGCCCTACGCGGGCTGTTCGCTGAGTCCGGGAGGAAAATCGAGCTTCCCGCTCTGCGGACGATCCTGCTGCGGTGCAAGCGGCGGCGGTTCGGAACGCGGCGGCTTCGTCGGCATCACCGGCGGATTCTTCATCGTCCCGTGCTCGATAATGTCGCGGATCTGCGCTCCGTCCAAAGTCTCGTACTCGAGCAACGCCTTGGCGATGGCTTCCAGCTTGTCCCTGCGGTCGGTGAGGAGCTGCGTCGCACGGGCATACGCGTCGTCGCAAAGCTTGCGGACTTCACGGTCGATCTCCTGGGCTGTCGCTTCGCTGTATTCGCGCGAGCGCCCGAGATCTCGTCCGAGGAAAACGTGCTCATCGTGGTCGCCGTATTCGACCATGCCCATCTTCTCACTCATGCCCCACTCGCAAACCATCTTGCGAGCCATCGTGGTGGCCTGCTTGATGTCGCCCCGGGCACCGCTAGTCACATCACCAAAGACGAGTTCCTCCGCAACCCGACCACCCATCGTGACGACGAGGGAATCGAGCAGCTCTTTCTTGCGTGTGTTGTATTTGTCTTCCTCCGGCAGCCACATGGTGGAGCCGAGCGACGGACCGCGCGGGATGATGGTCACCTTGTGCAGCGGTTCGGTATGTTCGCAAAGTTCCAACAGGAGCGCGTGCCCCGCCTCGTGGTAGGCGGTGTTTTCCTTCTCCTTCAGGGAGAGCGCCAACGAACGCCGCTCCCGGCCCCAGCGCACCTTATCGCGCGCCTCTTCGAGTTCCGGCAGCGTGATGGCCTTGAGCCCTTGCCGAGCGGCCAGCAGCGCCGCTTCATTGATGACGTTGGCGAGCTCCGCTCCGCTATAGCCCGGAGTCCCACGAGCGACTACGCCGAGATCCACCCCATCCGCGATCTTCACCTTCTTTGAGTGAACCCGGAGGATTTCCTCGCGCCCCTTCACATCGGGAAGCGAAACGGTGATCTGCCGGTCGAAACGACCTGGGCGCAGCAAAGCAGGATCGAGGACGTCGGGACGGTTCGTCGCCGCGATGATGATCACGCCTTCTTGCGTGTCGAAGCCGTCCATCTCGACGAGAAGCGCATTGAGCGTCTGTTCGCGTTCGTCGTGCCCTCCTCCCATACCGTGTCCACGGTGCCGGCCCACGGCGTCGATTTCGTCGATGAAAATAAGACACGGCGCAGACTTTTTGCCCTGCTCAAACATGTCGCGCACACGGCTCGCGCCGACGCCGACGAACATTTCCACAAAGTCCGAACCGCTGATCGAGAAAAACGGAACGTCCGCCTCGCCGGCGATCGCCCGCGCAAGCAGCGTCTTCCCGGTTCCCGGCGAGCCAATCATCAGCACGCCTTTGGGAATCCGCCCGCCGAGCTTCTGAAACTTCTTCGGGTCCTTGAGGAATTCGACGATTTCGCTGACCTCTTCTTTTGCCTCTTCGACGCCGGCGACGTCTTTGAACGAGATCTTATTTTTGTCGCGAGCGAGCATCCGGGCCTTCGATTTCCCGAAATTCATCGCACCCTTGCCGGCCATACGGATTTGCTGCCGGAAAAGGAAATAGAGCACGAGCAGGAAAATCGCGATCGGAAGGAACCCCACGAGAAGCGACGCAAAGACGTTGTTGTCCGCACGTTCTGCGGGATAAATGTCGTACTTCGCGAGTGTCTCCTGTAGCGTCTTGTTGAAGCCGAGATTGACCTGCGTGCGGAACTGCTCCAGTGGCGCGTCGGCCGCTTCGCTGGCGCGCTTCCAACCCCGGATCGTATCCGTGGCGCTGTTGGGTTCGGAGACGAGTTCGACTGGATGCTCGCGGTCGCTGACGACGAGCTTCTTTTCCAGGAGATCTTTG
>JAYTDO010000113.1:0-2189 GCA_043735935.1 Chthoniobacteraceae bacterium | reverse complement strand
AATGATCGGCCCCACAATCGGCACCCACGCGTAGCTCCAGTCCGAGCCGCCCTTGCCGGCGATCGGCAGCAGAGCGTGGGCGAGTCGCGGCCCCAGATCACGCGCCGGATTGATCGCATAACCCGTCGGACCTCCCAGCGACACGCCGATGCCGAGCACGAGCAAACCGACCAGCAGCGGCCCGAGTCCCGTGTCCAGGCCGTGGTCCGGGTTGAGGTTCTTCGGAGTCAGAATCGCCAGCCCGCCGAGGACGAGAACGAACGTCCCGATGATCTCCGTGATCAAGTTCGAGAGGGGATGACGGATCGCCGGTGCCGTGCAGAAGACGCCGAGCTTCGCGCTCGTGTCCGGCGTCTCTCTCCAATGGGGCAGATACGCGAACCACACAATCACCGCGCCGACAAACGCTCCTCCCATCTGCGCTGCGATGTAGCCGGGGACGTTGTTCCACGGGAATTTCCCAATCGTCGCCATGGCAATCGTGACCGCAGGATTCAAGTGACCTCCGCTGAAACCTCCGACGCAATAAACGGACAGCGCCACCGCCAGCCCCCAGCCCGTGGCGATAACCATCCAGCCCGAGTTGTTTCCTTTCGACTTGTTCAGCACGACGTTCGCGACCACGCCGTCGCCGAGGACGATTAACAGCGTCGTGCCGATGAATTCCGCCAACAGGCTGTTCATGTGTTTTTGCGAAAACCGACTCGTTTACTGCGCCGTCCAACCGCCATCGATCAGGACATCCGTGCCGGTGATGAAGCCGGCCTCTTCCGAACAAAGGTAGAGCGCCAGCCTGCCGATCTCCTCGACCCGTCCCCAGCGTCCCGAGGGAATCTTCGCGATGAACTGTGCGTTCGCCTCCGGGTTCTGAATGATCGGCGTGTTCATCTCCGTGGCGAACGGCCCCGGGCTGATTCCGTTCACCGTGATTTTCTCTGGCGCCAGTTCGAGTGCGAGCGCCTTGGTGAAGCCGAGCAATCCTGCCTTGCTCGCGCAATACGCGGTGCGAAGCGGCAGCGCCACATGGCTCATGATGGATGTCATGTTGATGATGCGCCCGTAGCCACATCCCTTCATCTGCGGCACGAACGCGCGGCACAGGAGGAAGACGCTGGTGAGATTCGTGTCGGTGATCGCGCGCCACTCCGTCAAAGTGAAATCCGTGACCGGCTTGCGGATGTTGATGCCCGCATTGTTGATCAAAATTTGAATCGTGCCCATCGGCCCGGCGACATTGTCAGACAACCGCTTGACCTGCTCCTCGCTCGTCACGTCCGCCACGAAGACGTGCGCCTCACCTCCGAGCCGACGACATTCCGCCGCCACTGCTTCCAACTGTTCG
This sequence comes from Chthoniobacteraceae bacterium, assembly GCA_043735935.1. Classification (GTDB taxonomy): domain Bacteria; phylum Verrucomicrobiota; class Verrucomicrobiia; order Chthoniobacterales; family Chthoniobacteraceae; genus JANLQB01. Next base: position 847 of record JAYTDO010000113.1, on the reverse strand, counting down.
CGGTTCCGTGAAACCAGCGCCACCTTCGCGCCAGCCTCAGCGAGCGCGAGCGCCATCGCCTTGCCCAGGCCTTTGCTCGCGCCGGTGATGACCGCAGCTTTACCAGCCAGATTCTTGTCGTTCATAGTCGTCAGGGAAGGGATTTCAGTTTGATGTTCTTGAACCAGCACGGGCTGCCGTGATCCTGCAACCCGATGTAGCCGCGCTGCGGATGATTCTTGAAGGCGATGTCGAACTTGTGCGCGGTTCCGTCCGGACGCTTGTTCGGGTCCACGAACAGCTCCATGTCCGCACGAGCCACCGGATCACCGTTGAGCACGACTTCGATGCGATGCCCGATGCACGCGATCTCCATCTGGTTCCATTCCCCCGTCGGTTTCATCGCGTTCTTCACCGGTTTCACGAGATCGTAAATCGCGCCCGTGTCGTGGAAGCCCGCGTCTTTGGTGTCGTCGATCGCGATCTCGATTCCGTTGAAACCAATATCCTTGCCGGGCCGGGGCTCCAGCGACGCGGTCCGCACAAACACGCCGCTGTTGCAGCGCGGGCTGATCTTGAAATCGAGCTTGAGTACAAAGTTCGACCACTGCTGGGTGTGGACCAGCATGTAGTGTCCGCTCTGGTGCGGTTGCAGGCTCCCTTGTGCCACCGCCGTGCGGCAGGGTTTCCCATCGCTCGCCATCCAGCCATTGGTCGTTGCGCCATCGAACAACAACACCCAGCCATCGCGCGTCTCGGACTCGGTGAGGGTGTTGTCTGCGGCGTTCAGTGCTCCGGCGATCATGAACAGGAACAGCGCCATGCCCGCCGCACGAAAGGTGCGGAAATATCGGGCTGCGCTGAATTC
>JAYTDO010000112.1:0-4030 GCA_043735935.1 Chthoniobacteraceae bacterium | reverse complement strand
GCCGGAGCGACCGTGAAGCCGGAGAAGATGATCTGCGGGATGAGGATGAGGGGGACGATCATGACGGCCTGCATGACCGAGCGCGAGAAGGTCGAGATGGCCGAGCCGATGCCGACGGCGGCGATCGCCGTGGAGACGAGGCCGATGAACTGCCAGGCGATCGAACCATCGCGCCCGCCTTCAAACCAGAGAACGCACAGGAAGATGACGAGCGATTGCGCGGCGGTGATGGCGGTGAGGAAGATGAACTTCGAGCCGAGGTAGGCGTTGATTCCGACGCCGACGAGTTTTTCGCGATGGAAGATGGCGATCTCCTTCACGATCTCCTGGGCGGCATTGCTGCATCCGAACCACAGCGTGGCGAGGTAGGAAAAGAACATGATCAGCGCGCGATCGTCGCTGACCCAGCAGACGAGAGCGGCGATGATCAAAGGCTGGCCCATCAGGATGATGAAGTTCCGCCAGTCGGCGGAAAGGATGGCCCACTGGCGATGGAGCAGGATCGGCAGGGCGATGCGGCGGCGCTGCGGGGTGGTGGAGCGGGCGGGCTTCCGAGCTTGGGAGTCGTCGTCGTCGGTGCGATTTGGAAACTTCTCGTCGAGTTGGGTCTTCCACTCTTTCGCGGGTCGTTCTTCGAGCCGGTCGTAAAGACCGGAGAGTTTGCCGACGCCGAAATAGTCGCGCGCCTCCTGCGGGGACCCCTGGAAGGCGAGGTGGCCGGCGACGAGGACGACGAGTTGATCCATGAGGTAGGCGTTTTCCATCACGTGCGTGGTGCAAACGATGGTGCAGCCGGTATCGGCGAGATCGCGGAGCAATTCCATGAGCTGGAATTCGGTCGCGGGATCGAGGCCCGAGGTGGGTTCGTCGAGGAAGAGGATCGAGGGTTTCGCGAGCAGTTCGACGCCGACGCTGACGCGTTTTCGCTGGCCGCCGGAGAGGCGTGAAATGGGGAGATGCGCGCGCTGGCTGAGGCGGAGCTGGTCGAGCGTCTGGGTGATGAGTTTCTCCATCTCCGGGATGGGGGTGCCACGCGGGAGGCGGAGCCGGGCGCTGAAGCGGAGTGCCTCGGTGACCGTCAATTCGGGATGGACGATATCGTCCTGAGGCACGAAGCCGAGCGAGGGTGCGGCGTTCGAGCCGTAAACGTCGGTGCCATCGACGAGGACGATGCCGCCGGTCGGAGCGTGAAGTCCCGCGACGGCGCGGAGGAGGGAGGATTTTCCCGCGCCGCTGGGACCGATGATTCCGACGAAGCGCGACGAGGGAATGGTGAGCGTGATGTCGTCGAGGATGGTTTGCGGACCTGTGCGGAAATACACGCTCGTGGCGCGCAGCGAGCCACCGGAGGCGTTGGTGACGAGCGCGAGCGCTTCGCCGTCGTATTGAAAACAGAACGGGCCGATCTGAAGGCGGTCGCCGACGGTCAACTCCCGCTCGTCGAAGCGGTGGCCGTTGATGAATGAACCGCCGGTGCTGTTCAGGTCGGCGACCATACAGCCGCCGCCCGCGACCGGAGAAATGCGGGCGTGGCGCCGCGAGACGCCCGGGTCGGAAAGCACGACGTCGCCTTTCGCGTCGCGCCCGATGATCACCTCGGCGGCGACCGGGATGCGATCGGCGGGTTTGCCGTGTACGAGCATGGACATCTGTTCGGTGGCGACGATTTCACTGGGTGAGGGAGGCTCGCCGGTTCCGAACTCAAGGGTAACCGGGCCGATCCCGATCCGGTCGCCTTGGGTGAGAATGGTCACGCCTTCGATGCGGGTGCCGTTGACGGTCGTGCCGCAGACACTGCCGAGGTCCATGACCGTGAGGGTGGTGCCGTCCCACGCGAAGCGGCAATGCTGCCGGGAGACCTCGACGTGCGCCAACTCGAGGCCGACATCCGGGGCGCGCCCGGCGATCAAGGTGCCGAGGGAAAGGGGGACGGTTTTTGGGGGCAGTCCGCTGCGGACGACGAGGTGGGCGCTCATCAGCGTTTAACGCGGTACCGTTTTCGAGGCCGTGGCCGTCGGCGGGAGCGGGACGGATGGCGTTTCCGCAAGGCTCACGGGAGGACTGCCCAGACTTCGACGATGCGGTTCTTTTCTAGGTTCTCCGCATCGAGCAATTTGGAACCTCCCATGGCGACGGAGTGCATGACGTTGACGATTTTGCACTTGTCTCTCATCACGTTGAGCACGTTGTCGGCGCGGACTTGCGAGACGGCGAGGTTCTTCTTTTCGTCCCCTTTGGAGTCGGCGTAGCCGAGGATGACAAAGACTGCCGTGGGATCGTCGCGGATTTTCATCACTGCCGGGGCTTCGAGTGCGGCTTTGAGGGCGAGGGCGTCGGTGCCCGGGATCGAGGATTGGCCGGAGCCGAACTGGATCGTGAGAACCTTGCCCATGGTCCGCGCGCGCTCGACGCTGTTGTAGAGCTTGTCCTTGTTGCCCTGGGTGACGTTTGGCATCCAGTCGATGCGCGTGAGGACTTCGGTCTTGACGGTCTTGTTCTCCGAGCTGTTGGGGTCGGCGTCGAATTTTGCCGTGGGGATGATCGGGGTGGGCTCAGGGGCGGGCGCCGGTTCGACGGGTTTCGGTTCCTCGATGGTTTTCGGCGTGGTGCGGGGCGGTTCGGGCGTCGCGGTCTTTGCCGCCGATGTCGCCGTGGCGACCTGTGCGAGCGGTGCCGGCTTTGGTTGATCCTTTCTCTTGAACATCGACAGCGCGAAATAAGCCGCCGCGCCGCCGACGATGATGATTGCAGCGGAAAGGATCGCGGTTGTTTTCATCCACGATTTCCCGCCGACGCTGATGGCGATGGGCTTACCGCATTCGGGGCAGACCAAGGGCGCGGCCTCGTCCAATTCGATCTCGTCTCCACGATAAGCGATAACGCAGCCGGAGTAATTATTACACTTCGCAATGACCTTCATAAGTCATTGTTTATAGAGGTCTGGGGTGCGATGTCGCGAGGAAATTCTTTGACGATCCACTGCTCGATGTCGTCAGCGAGAGGGGCTTCCCACGCGAGTTGCCGCTGCGGGAGGCTGAGGGCTGCGGCGTGAAGAGCGTGCCTCGGCAGGAGCAGGCGGGCAGCGAGCGCTGAAGTCCATCCGGTTCGGATGAATTCGAGGTAGCAGTCTTCGTCGGGGCCGTAGAGTTTGTCGCCGACGATGGGGAGTCCTGCGTGGGAGAGGTGGACGCGGATCTGATGCATTCGACCGGTTTTTGGAAAGGCGCGGATGAGGCTGAAGCGCTCGCCATTTTCACCGGTCAAGAGTCGCTCAGTGCGGAAGCGGGTGAGGGCCGCGGCGCCGTCGGGATGCACGCATTGCTTGAGATAAATGGTGGAGGGACCGCGCGACCCCTGGCGCAGGATCGGTGCGTCGACGGTAAAGTCGCCGTGCACGGGCCAGCCCCACGCGAGGGCGAGATATTCCTTTTGGAAGGCGTGCGCTTCCATTTGCCCGTGAAGGTCGCGGGCGGCGTCGCGATGTTTCGCGATCAGGGTGATGCCGCTGGTCTCGCGATCGAGGCGGGTGATGATGGAGACTTGTCCGCCGTTGGCGATTTCGTATGCGAGTAGACCACGCAGTCCGTCCCAAAGGGTGAAACGCCCGTTGGGTTTGCTGGGGTGCACTTCGATGTGAGGGGGTTTGTCCACGACGATCCACGCGTCGGTTTCCGCGATGATGGAGATGGGCGGGTGTGGATGTGGATGCACGGTTGCGGGGGGACTATTTGGTTGAACCACGATGGCTGCAACGCCGCGCATCGTCGAATCGGCGCCGCGCAACTTCATCCTTCTCAGCACGGTGGCGGGCTGTTAGTCGTCGTCGCCAAACCAGCACGCCGTCGCCGGTGCAACCGGGCGGCGGCAAACGCACCATCCATGAGCACGATCGCCGAGATACGAGAAAAACTTCGGGACAAAGTCCTTTTCAGGGAGTTCAACGACCAGGAGATGGACGAGTTTATCGAGTTGCTGGATCAGCACAGCGCGGCGGCTGGTGACGTCATCGTGAAACAGGATGATCTTGGCG
>JAYTDO010000111.1:0-14571 GCA_043735935.1 Chthoniobacteraceae bacterium | reverse complement strand
AAACTCAATCGAGCCGTTTAGAACGCCATAGTCGTCATAGGAATAGAGGGTGCCAGTCGAATCGGTGGTGAGGCTGATCTCTCCATACCATGGATCGGTGTTGTATTGGAAATACCCGAACCAGTCGCCCACGTCGGCCAATGGGACGCGAACATCGATCCGCACCCACGGTGGTGGTAGCGGTGCAAAACTGCCGAAGAGCGGCCAGACGGCGGGCGCGGCACCCTCCGCACCTTCGCCGGTATGCCAGATATGCGGCCCTTCAGCGCCATCGGCATCCCGCGTGAGCCAGAATTCCATGGCCTGCCCCACGCTGGCGGCGATGAGGCCGGACCCGGCGGGCACTTGGATATACTGCCAGCTGCTCCCATACATCCACGATTCCGTTTCGTTGCCGACGGTCGCGGTCACGCTTTGGAGCAGTTCGGTGCCGCCGCTGGCGCGGCTGTGCAGGGTGAAGGTGACGCCCGCCTGATGTCCGTCGAGCCAGATTTGCACCGGCACGAGCGGCCGATCGAGGGTCTCGCCCGGCCATGCCTGAATGGGTTCCCACGGTGCGTTGATGAGGTCGGTCAAGCCGATTGAGGTTTGTTGCGAGGTTGTAAGATCGACCAGACGGAAGGGCTTTGCCGGATCGAAAAGGGTCCAGCCCTCGAAAACTTCACCCCAGTAAAGCTGCGCGTCCGGGATGAAGTTCCACTCGGAGACGCTCAGCAGGTAGCTCACGCCGCCGGGTTGCGAGAGGGTCAGGGCGCGTCCGCGATATTCGACCGGGATCATGAAGTATTCGCGCGGCATGTCATTGGGGTACGCGAAGGGCAGGGTGCGGAGGTCGAGGATGGCCTCGCTGCCGGGTGCCGGAAGGCTCAACGAGTCGTTCGCGGATAGATCGAAAAGAATTAGCGGCTGATTCGCGTCCCATTCCGTCGTCAGCAAAAGCCGCGAGCCGCTGGAATCACCCGGATCGTACCAGCCCGCCCCGAGCCAATACGGACTGGGCCAGTCGGGCTGCATGATCCCGAAGTTGTGCGCCGCACGGCCCGGCGAAATGTGCAACTCCAGCGCATGGCCCGCAGGACCAAAGAGCAGCCATGCCAGCGCGCAGGAGAGACAAGTGGAGCAGGCCGGGGGTTCTCACGCGCCGGATTGAATGCTTCTGCACGAAGGGAGGCAAGACGCAATTCCGCGTTTTGGGAATGGCGAGGATAGCGGCACCCCCTAGGCGGAGGTTGCCTCACGTCTGAATGAGAAACGGTCTTTGCGCTTGCGATGGCCGGGGCGCTGGCGCACATGCACGCCTGCCATGACCGAAGACCACGAAGACGTTGAAGAAGACACCCCGCCCGGCGAGGACGAACTCGTGGACAAGGGCCGCGCCATCGAGTTCCGGCCCGACGATTACTTTGCGCGCCAGCTACTCACGGACATTTTTCCGCGACCCGGCCCGTTTGAAATCGACATCGGCTCGGGCGAGGGCGCGTTCATCCTCGCGATGGCAAAGCGTCATCCGGATCGCAATTTCCTCGGCATCGAGCGGCTGCTCGGCCGCGTGCGCAAAGTTTGTCGCGCGATCGCCCGCCACGATCTCCCGAATGCCCGGATCGTGCGGATCGAAACGGCCTACGCGCTGCGTTACCTGCTGCCGCTCCAAAGCGTCTCGGTGGCGCACGTCGGTTTCCCCGACCCGTGGCCGAAGCGTTACCATCAGCGCCGGCGGCTGATCCAGGACGGCTTTATGGAAGCGCTGCACGCGATCCTCGCGGACGGCGGCGAGCTGCGTGTGAAGACCGACGACGAGCCGTATTTTCGGTGGATGGAAAAGGTGTTCGACCACGCGAAGGGTTATCAGCGCGTTGATTGGGTCGAGGATGAGGACTACCCGATCACCGACTTCGAGCGGCGCTTCACGGCGCAGGGTCTGCCGACCTATCGCGCGAGGCTGTTGAAGGTGTGACCGCCGGCGAGTCCGCGGACGGCCCATGCGCCGTGGCGGAACTCGACCCGCGCCGCGCCGCAATCGTCCTGGCGGAAGACAGCGATGCCTTGCGAGTCGGCGAAGCGGGTCCATTCGTCGAGAATCGAGGGCGCAGCGCCGAAGCGCGGCCCACTGCAAATGACGGCCCGAGGGTGTACGCGTGCGAGGAAATCGGGCGTTCCCGAAATGTCTCGGGCGTGCTGCCCTTTCACGAGTAAATCGGCGCGAAGATCGGGCTCATTTTTCACCAGCCACTGCTCGGTGAAGAAACCGCTGTCCGAGGTGAACAAGACACGCGCGCCGCCGCACTCGAGGCGTACGACGAGGGCCTTGTCGTCCGCCGCGGATCTCGCGAGACCCGCGGGTGGAAAGAGAACGCGAAGGCGAACGTCCGGGCGGACCGTCAGCACGTCGCCCCGCTCGCACAAACCTTTGCCGATGCACCGTGCGGCCAGGAGCGCGCTGACCGCGCGGCGGGTCGACGATCGATCCTTCAAGGGCGAATCGACGATTTGGCGCGGCGCGAAATCTTCGACAACGGAAACCGCCGCACCGACATGGCGCACGTCGCCGTGGGTGAGCAGGAGCCCGTCGAGGGAATTGACGCCACGCGACCGCAGATAAGGAAGAATCACCTGCGGGTAAGTGGCGGAGTGCCCGCAATCAAGAAGCCAGTCGTGGCCCGCCGCGCGAAGATGCACCGCGCCGCCGCCAGGGAGATCGAAGACGGTGAACTCGCAATCCGGGTCGGAACCCCGCCGGGGTAACTCGACGTAAACATGGCCGCCGGGCATCGTGGCAAACAGACGCACAACTCCGAGGAGAGCTTTTGCGCAGAGCCAGTTCGCGTTGTTAAACCACAGGGCGCCGTTCGTCCAAACCGTCGACACAAGGAGCGCCGCGACTGCGAGTGCGAGCACGGCGAAGGCGAGGGGAACGGCGATGAGATTGGCGAGGATGGCGGCGGGTGAAAACAGATGAAAATAACCGGCGGTGAATGCGAGCGAACCGATCCAAGCGGAAAGCGTCACCCCGAGGGCACCAGCCAACATGCCGACCAATGAAGACTGTAATCGCTCAGCGACGCCCCAGAGCGGGCGAGGAAGGAACGCATCCGGTTGGCCGAATTTTTCAAACCACCGCTGAATCCGGCTCGAAAGCCCAACGATCGTAAAAACGAGCACGAACGAGAACTGAAAGCCGGGAACGAAAAGCTGGTTCGTATCGACGGCGAGGATGCCGATGGCGGCAGCGGCCAGGCTGTTGTAAACGACCGGCGGGCGATCGAAGAGAAACGCGACAAGCAGGATCGAGCCCATGATCGTGGCCCGCACACAGCTCGCCGAAAGGCCCGTGACGAGCGCGTACGCGCAAAGGATCGGGACAATCAAGAACACGGCAAGCTTTCGCCCCACGCCCAGCGGTTTGAGCAGAAACCAAACGATGGTCGCGAGCATGGCGACGTTCAGCCCGCTGACCGCGAAAAGGTGCAACGTGCCTGTGCGCTGGAACATCTCCTTGGCATCGCCGGGAGTCTCGCCATGCATCCCGAGCACCATGCTCTCGATGAGCGCCGCGATGTCGGGTGAATCGGCGAGGTCGAGCTCGAGCCGCGTGCGGATCCAACGTTGCGCGGCGAGCGCGAAGAGTTGCGCGCGGGCGCCGTGACCGTGGTCGATGATTTTACAATCAGCCCGGAAACGCGCCTTGAGCTCGGAGAAGATCCCCTGCCGCTGGAGATAGCCGGTAAAGTCGATCTGCCCGGGATTCCGCGGCGGCGCGAGATTTTGGGCGGTGGCGCTTAACTCCACGCGATCTCCGTAGGCCGGCATCTCGCCCGCCCAACGAACCGTGACGATCGCGCGCGGGTGCACCACGCGGTCGTCGACGGAGATAGAATCCAACTTCAAGCGGAACAACGCGGTGATTTCTTTCGACCACTCGCCGGGTTTTTCGGGAGCAGACCAAACGACGCCGGTCGCGTGCACCACTTGCCGACGATCGCCGAACTCTTTTGCCAGCATGCGGCCATCGCTGCCGTAATGCGTCAATGTGTGGAGGGCAAAAAAAGTGACCGCAGCGAAAAGCCAGCAGTTCCATCGCCGCGGATACACCACCACAAAAACCAAAAGCGCGAACGCCACGGCGATGGACTCGGGCTCGCTCGCCCGCGTGGCATCCGCCACCGCGATCCCCGTAACGGACGCCAATGCGACGCCGAGCAACGGCTGCCGGGGGTGAAGCTCGGGAAACTTCATACACCCGATCAGTAAGGAACGTGGGCGCGTTTGGCGAGTCGCCGTTCAGTGTCAGCCCCAGATCTCTGCCTGCCGGTCAGCGGCGGGCCAAGGCGCCAATTCCCAACTACTGCCGCTTCTTCTTTTGTCCGTACTCCGGGTAGCGGCTCTCCAGGGTATTGAGCAGTCGCTTCGCCTCGGCGTCTTTCCCGCCGCGCTTGTATGCCTCCACCGATTTATCCATGGCACGCGGGGTGATTTCCTCGTCGTCGATGATGACGGACACGCTTTCGTAAATCTTGGCTGCCGATTCGAAATTGCCCTGCGCGAATTGAATATCGCCATTGGCGATCCGCGCCCGCGCATTCAAGCGGCCTTCGCTTTGCAACCGGAGCGCTTCGTCGACCGCCTTCTGCGCCGCATCAAAATCCCGCATCCCCACCGCGGCGTCCGTCAGCGCGAGTAACCCGAGGCAGCGAGGAGCCGGGTCCTTCACCGACTTGAGATACGTGCCGAGCGCGTCGGCGGATTCTTTGAATTTCCCAAGCTGGAGCTGGCTACGGCCGAGCTTCAGGAAGTCGTCCGCCTTGGCGTCTTCGCGCTTCACCATGAGCGCGAGATACTTCGCCGCAGACGTGAAGTTTTCGACCGCCACGTCGGGCTTTTCCGCGCGCTCGCCGAGCTCGAAGAAATGCATGCCGACTCCGCGCAACACCTGCTCGGGCACCTCGCCCTTGCCACCCTCCTTGCCGTAGAGGTCGATCTCCCGACCGACCGAGTCCCAATCTTCGAGGTAATAATGGGCGAGCAAAATTCGGAGGCTCGCGCGCTCGAAAAACTTTTCCTTGTCGAGCTTCCGCGCCACTCCGAGCGGTCCCGCCACATCCTTGTAGCTCTTGTTTTCAAATGCGACCGATCCGATCCAGTAGTTAGCGTCGGCAGCGACGGCCGTTTTCGGGAATTCACCCAGGAGCAGTTTGTAGGTCTCCACCATTCCGTTCGTGTCGTTCTGCAAACCCTGGATGATCGCTTTTTGTTCGAGCGCTGGCTCGCGCTCCTTCGCCTTCGGGTATTTTGCGGTGAGATCGTTCAGATCCTTCAGCGCACCGGCGAGGTCTTTGCTCCTCAGTCGCGCAATCCCGCGCTGGAAGTATGCGGACGAGAGGGAGTCGCTCGTCGGATATCCGTCGATGAGTTCAGTAAAGCCGCGGATTGCCTTGTCGTTTTCCTTCGTCTGAAGCGAGCACCAGCCGAATTTGTAGAGCGCCTTCGCCTTGTAGTTTCCGATCAGTTGCCGGGAGCGTGAAACGAGTTCATACAGCGGCGCGGCTGCCGGATAATCCTGCGCTTTGAAAAGCAGTTCCGCCTTCATCAAGATCACCTGGTCGCGATTGCTGTTGTCCGGGTTCGACGTGAGGAACTGATCGATCTCCGCGCTGAGGTCCGGCGATTCGATCTGGAACAGGCACTTGATCCGCTCATACGCGGCATCCCGCGCATAGAGCGTGTTGGGCGCATCCTTGATGAGCTGATCGTATAACGCGAGCGCCTCCTTGTGTTTGCCAAGCTGGCGGTACGAGTTCCCCACGATGACCAAAAACTGCGGCCGCGAGTCGGCGCTGACCTCGGCGGCGCCGGCGCCGAATTGATCGAGGATTTCCTGATACTTGCCGTCGTTGAATTTCATCTGCAGCAGGCCGATCTGCGCGACGTCCTTCCACTTGCCGATCCCGGGCATCTTCAGCGCCTCTTCGAGGTCTTCCGCCGCTTTCTTCGGCTGATTCAGCTCGAGCTGCCACAAGCCGGCCCGCACTGTCGCCTCGGCCTTCAGGTCCGCGTTCTCCGTCGTCTTTTGCAACGCCTGAATCTGCTTCAGCGCGAGGTCGGTCTTGCCCGCCTCTTTCAATAGCACACCGAGCGAAAGCCGGCTCGCATCCATGAAAGGATTGTCGTTCACGATGCCGACGAGTTCCTCGTAGATAAACCGCGCCTCCGTCTTGTTCCCCTGACCTTCCAGCGTGCGACCGGTGTAAAACTTCGCCATGTTCACCAGCTTCGGTTCTTTCAGACGCACCGAAGCTTTTCGGAACATCGGCAACGCCAGACGGTAGTTGCGCTCCTGGTAATACAAGTCCGCGAGGCGGTAGGCCGCCGGACCGATGAATTCACCCGTCCCGAATTGGTTCAAGAGCGTTTCGTAAGTGTTCTTCGCGGCGTTAACGGTGCCGTTCCGGCGGTACGATTCCGCGAGACGGAAAAGCGCTGTCGCGCGCTCGGGCGCGGTCGGATACATGCCGAGGTACTTTTCGTACTCCGGCGCCGCCATGTCGAACATCTGCTTCAGGTAATACCCGTCGGCAACGCTGAGCAGGAGCTGATCGGCAGACATCGAAGTGCCGCTCGGCGTCAGCCGGATCTCGCCGGTCGGGTCCGGGATGTCGGGCTGGGGAACGGCGTTTGGCTTCGGTGGCTTCGCGACCGGCTTCGGCGTGGCCGGGGGTTTTTCTGGAGCCGGAGTCGCCCGGGGAATCGGGATCGGCGTAGCTACGGGCAGCGCGCGGAGCACGGGTTTGCCGTCATCGGGCGTGAACGGTTTCAGCGGAGGCGGCTGCTGGCCAAACGCCACTCTCGCAAGCCCAAGCGCGACAAGGGTAAATCCGGCCAGCCGCGCCCGACTCATTCCACTTTGCCCGTGGCAAACGCGACATTCCAGATGTTCGCCGTCCGGCAAACATCGAGGACGTTGACGATGTATTTGTAATCCACGCGCTCGTCGCCGCGAAGGATGATGGCGTAGTCGGGATAAAGGCGGGCGAGTTGCTTGAGCTTGTCGCCGAGTTCAGCCAGCGAAGTCGGCTTCCGATTCCAAACGACTGAGCCGTCCGCCTTCACATTCAGCACGGTTTGGTTGATGACCGGGTTCGATTCCTTGCCGCTCTCAGCCGCGGGGACTTTCACGTCCAGCTCCATCTCCTTCCGGGCGAAGCTCCAGGTGACGATGAAAAAACACAGCAGCACTAGCAGGATATCGACCATCGGCGCGATCTGGAACCCGATGATGTGAGGCGCTTCGCGTTTGCGGAATTTCATGCGGGGAGTGGAGCCTAAAATTCGTCTTCGAGCGCCACGCGCGATTGCTCGCGCTTCTTGTTATAGTTCAGCGCGATGAGTCCCATCACATGCGCCGACGCGATTTCCAGATCGGAGATGAGGCTCTGCACCTTGTTCCGGAAGAGCGAATAAAAACCCATCGCGATGATGCCCAGGATCAGGCCGGAAGCCGTGGCCACCAGCGCTTCGGAGACGCCCGCCGCGAGCAGCACATCGCGCGATTGCGACACCGTCCCGCTCGCCAGCACGCCGAACGAGTGAATGATGCCGATCACCGTTCCGAGCAGCCCGATCATCGGCGAAAGCATGCCGATGTCCGCCAGGTAGGTCGTACGATGCTGGAGCGAAGCCGCTTGGGCGCTGCCCTCCGTCTCCGCGATGTCGCGCACGGTTTCGTAGGAGGCGTTTGGGTTTTTCGTCGCGAAATCCAGAGTCCGCTGCACCACTCGCGCCACGGCTTCACTGTGCCGGCTGGAGATCGCCAGCAGCCCCAGATAGTCGCGCTTTTTCAAAAGCACGTCCGCGGTGTTCATGTAATGCGGGGTGAGTACCGAGCTGCGACGAAGCGTGAAAAGGTAAACCAGCACGAGCATCACGGTAATGATCGAGAGGACGGCCAGCGGGATCATCGCCCAGCCGCCGCTTTGCACGAGCTTCCAGAGATTCACGGTCGCAGCCTCGTCGCCGGCCGGAGCCGATGCCGCGGGCGAGGGAATGCGCATCATGTCGTCTCCGGCCCCTGTGGGCGCGGGTTTGGCAGGCTGCCCGGGGCGTTCGACGGCGGTGACGGCTTGCTCCTTCTTGACCTTCGCCGGCTCATCGCCCGTGCGCACGATCGCAGAGTCCTGCCCGAAAGCCGTGAGCGCGGCGCAGAATGCGGCCAGGAAAAAAGCGGTGGGTTTCATGAAATTTGGAGCGCAATAGTAGCCGCACGCCAAAAGGATGCAACCTTCCCCGCGAGCCAGCCCCGAATGTCCGCCACCCACGAAAAATCCGATCCCAAGGTGAAATTGCGCGACGCCCCGCACAAGCCGGGCGTCTACCTCATGCGCGACCGCTTTAACCGCGTCATCTACGTCGGCAAAGCGCGCGATCTGCGAAAGCGGCTCGGCCAGTACTTCACCCCATCCCGCGCGATGCGCGCCGACATCAAGACCCGCGCCCTGCTGGAGAGCATTTGGGATTTTGAATGGCACATCGTGGCCAGCGAGCCGGAAGCGCTCCTCCTCGAAGGCCGGCTCATCAAGGAATTCCGGCCCCGCTACAACATCAGCTTTCGCGATGACAAGCGCTTCCTCCTCGTAAAATGCGAGCTGCGCGACGAGTGGCCCCGCTTTCGCCTCACGCGGATGAAGAACGACGAATCGGCGCGTTACTTCGGCCCGTATGCCAATGCCGGCGCGCTGCGCCAAACACTCACATTCATGCGGAAAAAGTTCGGCGTGCTCACCTTTGGCCGAGGCAACCCGAGCGAGCGCGAGCTGAAATCTTCCACCTATCAGGTGCCGATGAAACTCGCCGACATCGATGCCACCCAGTATCGCGAGCGGGTCGAACGCGCGTGCGAATTCCTCGACGGTCGCTCAAAAGAAGGCCTGGACGAACTCGAGCAGCAAATGCGCGCCTACGCCGCCGCCCTCGATTTCGAGCGCGCCGCCGAGCTTCGCAACATGCTCGACGACCTCCGGAAGACGACCAAACCCATGTCGCGCTACACCCGCGACCAGCGCAACCGTCTCGGCGTCACCAGCACCATCAATCCCGTCGCGGATCTCGCCGCCCTCGGCGACGCGCTCGGCCTCCCCGGCCCGCCGCGGCGCATGGAATGTTTCGACATCTCAAACATCAGCACCACCCACATCGTCGCGAGCATGGTGTGTTTCCTCGATGGCCGCCCCGCCAACGCGCAATACCGGCGCTTCCGCATCAAAACCGTCGAAGGCCAGAACGACTTCGCGAGCATGGCCGAGGTCGTCCGGCGGCGATACTCCCGCGCCTTGCGCGAAGCGAGTGCCGTCGACCCGGACACGGCCGAATTTTCGCAGGAAAATCCCGCCGACGCGATCAAACGCATCTCCGCTCCAGGCGCCCGGCATTCCACGCTTCCCGACCTGATCATCGTCGACGGCGGCAAAGGCCAGCTCAGCTCCGCCTGCCGCGAGCTCCAGAGCCTCGGCCTCTACGATCTCCCCATCATCGGACTCGCGAAAGAATACGAGGAAATCCACCGGCCCGGCCGCGCGGCGCCGCTCAGCCTTCCGCACGACAGCGGCGCGCTCAAGCTCCTCCAGCGCATCCGCGACGAAGCCCACCGCTTCGCCAACGGCTTCCACCAACTCCTCATGAAACGCCGCATCGCCGAGAGCCTGCTCGACGAATGCCCCGGCGTCTCGGCCCAGCGCAAAGCAATCCTGCTCGAACGCTTCGGCAGCGTCACCCGCCTCAGGCGGGCTTCTGTCGAGCAAATCGCCGCCACCGAAGGCATCGGCCCGAAGCTCGCCGCACAAGTCGCCGCCTTCCTCGCCGAGCGCGCCTAGGCCCCGCCGCCGACATCCAGCACGGAGCGCTCGACCCAGCGCGAAAGAAACGCCGCCAGCCGGTGTTTATCCGCGCAGTGCGCCATTTCCTGCCCGCGTTCGCAAAATCCAAATCCTGGCCCATACGCCGCGCCATTCACCACACACGCATCGGTCGCAGATTCCTCCATTTGCCGCTCCGCCGCCGCCAGGGCGTCCGCCGTACTTCCGCCGAGCTCATACTTCCATCCCACGATTTTGCTCTTCGGGAAAAGCACGCGCATCTCGTGGATCAGCTTTGCTGCCGGCTCGAGGATCAGCGTCAGTTCCCCGCTGCGACTCGGGATTTTCGCCGCCGCGATCTCCGCTCCACTGCTATTGTGCAGGCTCTTCAGCCGGTAATCCGACAGCGCCGCCGCGTGGAAGACCGCCGCCACGTCCTCGCGATCTTCGAGCGTTTCCAGCTCTCCGCGGAGGTTTTCATTCGTCGCAAAATGAACCACCCTCGCTCCCTCGACGCGCAGCGGGCACGTCGCGCCCACGCCCTTGTAGCAAACCACGTCAAAGCCCGCCCGCGTCAGCCGGTTCGCAAGCAGGATGCCGAGCTCGCCGGTCGAGAAATTCGTCAACCGGCGCACTTCATCGATCGGTTCGTAGCTGGGTCCGCAGGTGACGACAACGCGCATGTGGGCGCTTTCCCTACACGCACTCCCCGCGCCTCTCAAGGCTTGCCCATCGCCGCGCGGCCTTCATCATCCAAAACATGGATCGACCGACCGCCATTCAACAAATCCGCGACGCCTGCAACAGCCTGGCCGCAGGCGTGACGAGCATTCACCCGCTCCTGCCCGCGCTCGAGGACGAGCCGACGAAAGGCGAGATCGTGAAGGCGCTCTTCGAGCTCACGAAAAACGTCGAGGTCGTGAAGAAACAAGTCATGCGCCTCGAAAAGCGCGACGACAGCGCGCTACTTTAGGATCGCGATCTTCCCGAGCGCACCCACCGTCCAGATGAGCGGATAAAGCCGCTCGTAGTACCACAGCTTCGCGAAATAAAACCCGATCGGCGCAGGCTCGCCCCAGGTGCCGGCTTCCACCGCATTCACCAGCCAGAGCTCGCCCGCTTTGACGGCGGCGACTTCCTCCGTCCCGGCCAGCGCCTCGAGAGCGAGCGCCGTCTCCTCCGTCGAAGCCGGCCCGCCGCGCACCGCGCCCCAGCCTCCATCCTCATTCTGCGCCCCGGCCAGCCACCGGACCGCCGCCGCCGACATTCGCTCCGGCACGGCGAAATCGCGGTCGCGCAGTTCCCGCAGGGCCACGAGGACGTGCGCCGTGCCGTAGGTCGGGTTCTCGTCCTCACGCGCATGTTCATTTCCAAACCAGAGCGGCAGCCAGGAGCCATCGGCACGTTGTGTCCGGCGCAGGAACGCGACCCCGCGGCCGATCGCGCGCTGCACGCGGCGCTTCAGGCGTTCGTCAAATTGCGGCATCCACGCGCTCCACGCGCGCAGCGTGTGAGCCGTCAGATCCGGGCTGCTTCGGTCGAATGGCAGCGCTCCCCAGCCGCGACAAAAAGTCGGAATCCCGCCGTCGCCATTTTGCAAACCCAGCAGCCACTTCACACCGGCGAGTCCCGCCAGCCGGGTCTCGGGATCGACCGCGCCGAGCGTGAGGAGCGCGAGCAGGGCGCCCGGCGTGTCATCCGCATCCGGCACGCCGCCCGGCAAATCCGTCCACGCCCAGCCGCCCGGCGCGGCGTGAGTGTACGGATGCTCGACCCGGTACTGTTGCCCGACGAGCCACTCGCGCAGCGTCATCCGCGCTTCCGGCACCGCCCAGGCCGGTTGGTGCGCGAGCGCCTTGATCGCCAGCGTTGTCACCCACGTCGAGAGATTCGTGTCGATCGCCCAGCTTCCATCCGGGAGCACCGACGCACGTAAAAACGCCGCGCCTTTCACCGCCACGACGTGTTCGCGCCGCCCCATCGCCGCGAGGCTCATGGTGACGAAACTCGTTAGCGGCGTGGCTTCGAGAAAACCGCCATTTTCGGGCTGGAGCGTCGTCAATACCGACAGCGTCCGCGAGCGCAGCGCGGCGCGCGTCAGACGAGCGATTGGATTCCGTGACGGACGATGGTGGTGGATGACCTGACCGATCGCGATCAGCGCCGGGAGCGCGTAGCTCACCACCGGCAGACGCAGCGCGCCGAAGACCTGATGCGGAAGCGCTGCCAGCTCGAACGGCAGCGGCATCGTGTGCTCCCAGCCGGTGCGCCCAGCGAGCGCCAGTGTCATCAGGATCGGTACCGAAAACGTGCGATCCTTCCCGTACCGGCGTTTGATCGCGTCGGCGAGCATCGTCGGTTCCAGACCGGCGTCGGCACCGCTCGCGTGTGCGAGCCAGCGCGAAGCGCTCGCGACGATTTTTTCATATTCAGCGTCCGCCCGCGCCGCGCCAAATGCCGCCCACACAAGCGCGGTCGTGCTGATGTTGCTTTTGCTGCGGATCGTATCGCCCCATCCGCCGTCGGTGTTCGCGTGATCCGCGAGCCAACGGAGTCCGCCGCCGATCAAGTCCCGATGCCGCTCGCGATCCATGGTCGCGAGCGCCACCACGGCCGTTGCCGTCGAAAGCGCGCTACTGGAAAGTTCGCCGACCCAATGACCCCGGGGTCCGAGTTCCGCCAGCAGCGCGGCGGTCGCCTTCGCCAGGGCGGCGCGCAATCGTTCGCCGTCCACGCTACGCCAGCTTGTCCTGCTCCCGCTTCCGCGCGGGCATGATGGCGCACGCATCCTTGCAACCGAAGATGCGGCTCAGGAATTGGCGGTTTCGGCTCACCCATCCGTACATGATTTCCGCGAGGAAAATGACGCCCGGAATCCATAGGAAAAGCGCGACCGGCACGAGCAGCGGCAGCCGCATTCCGAGAAACCGGATCGCGCGCGCACCGCGATGGATGGCACCCTGCGGCGTCACGCAATGGATCGCCTCCATCAAATCCTCCCTCGTCAGCGAAGGCGCGATTTCCTTCGCGCGCGGATCGGAGAGCGGGACGATGGCGAGGCCGTTCCGCCAGTCGAGCCAGCTCAGCACTTTCATCTGAAACTGACACAACGGGCATTCGTCGTCGTACAGGACGATGTGCTTGTTCATGCGCGGCAAGCTAGACGCTCAGGTGGCCCAGCGCCAGCAGGCCGTAAAAGGTGTACTCGGCGTCGAGGTCGTCATCGGCCCAATGCCCGTGAAACCCGCCGTCGGCGCTCCAGAGCGTGTCGATGAAATCGAGGCACCGTTCGCGCAACGGCGCCGGCAAATCGCGTTCGAGGCAGGCGAGCGCGTGCAGCGTCGTGGCGGTCGAAAGGAGATCGGGCAGCGGCGCATTTGGCATCGCGCGAAAGCCGCCCTGCGGGTGAGCCTGCGCGAGCAGCCAGTCGCCGACGCTGGCGTTCACCGGGATCGCGAGTTGATGGAGCACGGCGACCGCGGCCGCCGTGGCATTCGTCGATCCGATGCCGAGCCCGCGCGCATTTGCCCATGCGCCATCCGGCGTTTCGAGAAACTTGAGGCACTGCACCATGCGCAGCGGCTCTGGCATCGCGCGCTGCAAATCCTGGTAGGCGCCGAGCGCGAGGAAGCACCCGTAGGCGTTTCCAAACTGAGCGCCGCGGTCCGCCTCGTATCCGCCGTCCGCCGCGCGATGCGACTCGATGCGTGCGAGCACCGCGTCCGCGAGATCGGCGGGAACATTTCCACCCGACACCGCCGACCAACACCGCGCGAGCGCTCCGAGATGCACGAAATCCATCCCTTCCCCAACCCCGAATCCGCGCAGGTAACGCTCGACCGACGCGACCGGCATCTCCGCCTGCAAGGCCTGCAACCCGGCCAGGGCGAAGATCGTATAATAGAGGTCGCTCTTTCCGACGCGATCGATCGCTCCGCCTTCGTTCGAGAACTGGCGCGCCAGAAAATCGCGGACGCAGGCCGCCGAGTCGCCGAGCGCCTTCGGGGCGAGCCGCGCGACCTGCAGCATCTCGAGGCGGAGGCTCAAATATGGATCGCGTGCCCGAATGCCACGCCAGTGGCCTCGTGCACCGCTTCGCTCAGGGTCGGATGCGCGTGGATCGTGTGCTCGATGTCTTCGTAGGTGGCCTCGAGGGTGATGGCCAGGCCGAGCTCGGCGATGAGTTCCGTCGCCTCGGCACCGATGATGTGCGCACCGATGATTTCGCCATGCGGCTCGCCGAAGATGAGTTTCACAAAACCGTCGATCTCCCCGACCGCGCGCGCTTTGCCGCTCGCCATGAATGGGAATTTTCCAACCTTGAACTTGAGCCCCTTTTCATTCGCGGCGCGCTCCGTGAGGCCGACGCTGGCGACCTGCGGCTGGCAATAGGTGCAGCCCGGGAAGACGCCGACTTTCTTCGGCTTAAAGCCTTTCACAAACATGCCGTCGATCGCCTGGATCGCCTCAAAGCTGGCGACGTGCGCGAGCCACGGTGGCCCGATGATGCCGATTACCAAGAATTACAACAGGCAAATTGGAAGCTGCCCGGTTTACGCGAAGGGAGTGGATAACATCCATCGAACTCTTCGGACCAATCTGCATTTGCATAATCAGGATATTGGGAATACATCTGTCAATTTCCTGCAAGATCGCTGCCACTGAATCCGCTTGCTGTACCTCGAACGAACCGAATTGAGCAAGCCATGATCTCATTTCCCGCGCAGTG
>JAYTDO010000110.1:0-16062 GCA_043735935.1 Chthoniobacteraceae bacterium | reverse complement strand
GACTGCGCGGGGGCCGGGGATCGCGGGCGTTGGGGCGGGCGCGGGGGCGGGCGCGGGGGCGGGCGGTTGAGGGCTTTCGCTGGGGGCGCTTTGGATGGCTCAGAGAGCCATCCCTACCTTCCTGCGGCTCGCGGATTCGTCCCTTTCGACCGAATGCGGGTCGGGCTCGCGCGGGGTTATTTGGCGCGGGGGTGGAACTTGAGGTGCACGCTTTTGAGGCGGCGTTGATCGACGTGCGTGTAGATCTGCGTGGTGGCGATGTCGGCGTGGCCGAGGAGCTCTTGGATGATGCGCAGGTCGGCGCCGTTGCTGAGCAGGTGCGTGGCGAAGCTGTGCCGGAGGAGGTGCGGGTAGACGTTGATGTCGAGCCCGGCGCGTTTGGCGGTTTCTTTCACGATCTGCCAGATACGGACGGTGGTGAGCTTTCGCCCGCCGCGGGTGGAGAGGAAGATTTCGCTGCCGGTTTTTTTGGTGACGCTCTCGGGCCGTGCGCGCTCGAGGTAGGCGCGGATGGCGTCGCAGGCTTTGCTGCCGACGGGGACGAGCCGGGTTTTGTTGCCTTTGCCGGTGACGCGGATGATGCGCTGGTCGAGGTCGAGGAATTCGAGCCGGGCATTGACGAGCTCGGAGACGCGGAGGCCGCTGGCGTAGAGGAGCTCGAGGATGGCGCGGTCGCGCAGGCCGCGGGGGGCGGCGATGTCGATGCCGTCGAGGAGACGGTCGACCTGGAGTTCGTTGAGGGTCTCGGGGAGGTATTGCTCGGTGCGCGGGAGGGGGAGGCTTTCGGCGATGTCGCGCTCGATCTTTCCGCGGGCCTGGAGCCAGCGGAAGAAGATCTTGATGGCGACGACGACGAGCTTGATGGACGCCGCGGAAAGGCCGCGCTTTTTACAAGAACCGAGGTAGTCGGAGATGTGCCGGAGGGTGACTTCGCGGGCGGCGAAGATCATCTGGGGGACGGTGCCGGTTTGGATGGCTTGGGCGAGGGCTTGTTCGCCGATCTTTTCGATGATTCGGGCGCGTTCGAGCCAGGTGGCGAAGCCTTCGAGGGAGAGGCGGGTGGAGAGCTGGTAGTTGTCGGAGAGGCCGCGTTCGGTGGCGAGGTGGAGGATGAAGTCTTCGATCTCGGGGCGCACGGAGGGTGTCTAGCGCAGGGGGCGGGGATGCGCCATCGCGGATTAGGAAAGCGGGCGGCCGGTGAGCTGGGTGTAGGCTTCGATGTATTTGGCGGAGGTGCGGGCGATGACGTCGGCGGGGAGGGCGGGGGCGGGCGGGGTTTTGTCCCAGGCGAGGGTCTCGAGGTAGTCGCGGACGAATTGTTTGTCGTAGCTGGGCGGGCTGCCGCCGGTGGCGTACTGGTCGGCGGGCCAGAAGCGGGAGCTGTCGGGGGTGAGGACTTCGTCGATGAGGATGACGCGGCCGTCGAGGAGGCCGAATTCGAATTTGGTGTCGGCGACGATGATGCCGCGCTCGGCGGCGAAGGCGCGTCCGGTTTCATAGACACGGATGGCGTGGTCGCGGGCCTGGCGCGCGATGTCTTCGCCGCACATGGCGGCGGCTTGTGCCCAGGAGATGTTTTCGTCGTGGCCGGTGGCGGCTTTGGAGGAGGGGGTGAAGAGGGTCTCGGGAAGTTTTTCGGCCTGGCGAAGTCCGGCGGGGAGGGCGATGCCGCAGAGGGCGCCGGTGGCTTGGTAGTCTTTCCATCCGGAGCCGATGAGGTAGCCGCGGACGACGCATTCGATGGGGAGGGGGCGGGCTTTGCGGACGATCATGGAGCGGCCGCGGAGCTGGGCTTCGAAGGGATGGAGGCTGGCGGGGAAGTCGGCGAAGTCGGTGGAGACGATGTGGTTTTCGAGGAAGGTCATTTTCGCAAACCAGAAGGCGGAGAGCTGGGTGAGGACCTCGCCCTTGTGCGGGATGGCGGAGGGGAGGATGCAGTCGAAGGCGCTGATGCGATCGGTGGCGACGAAGAGGAGGTGCTGGCCGAGGTCGAAGATTTCGCGGACTTTGCCGCTGGCGATTTTGGGGATGCCGGGAAGGTCGAGGGTGAGGATGTCCATGCGTTTGGGAATTTGAGGTTGGATCAGGGCGGCGGGCGAGCGTTGTATCACGGCGACTTTGAATTCCAACATCCCGCTCTTCATCGCGTTTCGTGTGCTCTTTAATGCGCGCTGGTATTATCCGGTGCTGGCGGTGTTGTTTTTGGATTTCGGGCTGACGCTGGAGCAATATGCGCTGCTGAATGTGGCGTGGGCGGCGGCGATCGTGGGGCTGGAGATCCCGTCGGGGGCGCTGGCGGATCGGTTCGGGCGGAAGAAGATGGTGGTCTTCGCGGCGGGGCTGATGGTGGTGGAGATGAGCCTGTTTGCGTTCGCGCCGCGCGGGGCGTCGTGGTTGTTCTGGGTGTTCCTGCTCAATCGCGTGTTGAGCGGGGCGGCGGAGGCGAGCGCGAGCGGGGCGGATGAGGCGCTGGCGTATGATTCGCTGGTGGCGGAGGGGCGCGCGCGGGAATGGCCGCAGGTGCTGGAGCGGCTGATGCGCTGGCAGTCGGGCGGGTTTTTCGTGGCGATGATGCTGGGCGGCGCGGTGTACGATCCGGGCGCGGTGCAGCGTGTGGTGGATGTGCTGGGGATCGACTGGAAGGCGACGCACGAGGTGACGATGCGTTTCCCGATTTATCTGACGCTGATGAATGCGGTGCTCTGTCTGCTGGTGACGCTGCGGATGCGCGAGCCGCAACCGGAGGCGCACGAACCGCTCGCGGAGAATGAGACGTGGCGGACGACGGTGGCGGCGGGGCGCTGGATCCTGCGGACGCCGCCGGCGCTCATCGTGATCCTCGCGGGGCTTTGTTTCGACAGCATCATCCGTTTGTTCCTGACGTTCGGGAGCAGTTATTACCGGCTGATCCAACTGCCGGAGGCGTCGTTCGGGCTGATCGGATCAGGGTTTGCGGTGCTCGGGTTTTTCACGCCGCGTCTCTCGAAGTGGCTGGTGGCGAACCGATCGGAGGGCGCGAATTTCGCGATCACTGCCGGGCTGACGCTGGCGGGGCTGATCGGCGTGGCGTGCGCTTGGCCGCGCTGGGGTCTGCTGCTGGTGGCGCCGATCGGGATGGCGATGTCGATGGTGCAGTTTTTCGTGTCGCATTATTTGAACGCGACGGTGACGGATTCGAAGCGGCGGGCGACGGTGCTGAGTTTCCGCGGGCTGGCGTTTAATCTCGCGTACGGCGCGGTGGGTCTGATGTTTGCGGGGCTGTCACGGGGGCTGAGTGGCGCGGGCTCGCAGGAGGAAATCTTCGCGCGGGCGCTGCGCTGGCTGCCGTGGTATTTCGCGGCGGTCGCGACTGCGTTGGTCTTCGTGACGCGGCGGTTGTCGCGCCCGGCGCGTCTGCTAGAAGAGCGTCCATGAATTCTCCCGCTCCCTTCCGAGCTACCGCCCGGCTCATCGACTTTATGCGCCAGGCGGATGAGCCGCATTTGATCAATCTCGCCGCGGGGGTGCCCGGGCTGGACTCGCTGCCGGCGGAGGAACTGCGCGAGGCGTTCGCGCGGGCGTTCGCGGCGGAGGGTTCGGCGATGTTTGCGTATCACAACCCGGAGGGAGATCGCGCGCTGCGGGAGCTGCTGGCGGCCCGGCTGCAGAAGCGCGGGGCCGCGGTCGCGGGCAGTCAGCTCATCACGGTGACGGGCTGCACGCAGGCGCTGCATGTGATGTTCTCGGTGTTCCTCGAAGCGGGCGACGTCGTGGCGGTCGAGGCGCCGGCGTACTACGGGATGCTGGAACTGCTGAGCGTGCTGAAGGTGCGCGTGCTGCCGCTGCCGGTGCGCGGCGGCGACGGGATCGATCCGGCGGAGGCGGAGGAATTATTCGCGCGCTGGAAACCGAAGTGTTTTGTGGTGTGCTCGGCGTTGTCGAATCCGTCCGGCGCGACGATCCCGGAACCGCAACGCGAGCAGCTCGTGGAGATCTGCCGCCGACAAGGGGTGCGGATCATCGAGGACGACATCTACGGCGAGTTGCTCGACGGCGGCGCGCTGAAGCCGATGCTGGCGTATGACGACGGCAGCACGGTTTCGTATGTGTCGAGCTTTTCCAAAACGGTGTCGCCTGGGCTGCGCGTGGGCGTGTGTATGCCGGGCACGCTGCACGAGGAGGTGGCGGCGCGGAAGTGCCAGCAGGATTTGCACAGCAGCGTGGTGTCGGAGGTGGCGCTGCGGGAGTTCCTGGAAGTCGGCGCGCTCGATCCGCATCTCGATCGGCTGCGCGTGCGCAATCAACGTCGCCGCAATCTCGCGCTGGAGGCGATCGGACGTTCGTTTCCCAAGGGCACGCACATCGCACCGCCGCGAGGGGGCTACATGCTGTGGGCGGAACTGCCGCGCGTGATCGATCTCGCGACCGCGCGCACGGCGGCGCTCGCGCAGAAGGTGGCGTTCGCGTCGGGCGCGGTGTTCTTCACGGGCACGCCGGAGAAAAGCTGCGTGCGGCTGAACTGCGCGAAGGCGAGCGAGGAGGATCTGGTGAAGGGGTTGGAGATCCTCGGACCGCTGCTGCACTAAACGAAAAACGCGCGGCCCCGAAGAGCCGCGCGTTTCGCAAATCCTGACGGGCGCTTACTTCGCGAGCGCGTCGTACGCCTTGATGACGTCGGCCGCGTGCGTCTCGGTGCTCGTGCCCTTGAGCATGTTCCAGACGACTCGCCCGTCCTTGATGAGGAAGGACTGGCGCGAAGTCATCACGCCTTTCATGTCGACTTGAAACGCCTTGGCGACCTTGCCGTCGCTGTCGGCGATGAGCGTGTGCGGCAGTTTGTATTTTCCTGCGAAGGCTTTCTGGGCGTCGACCTGGTCCTCGCTCACGCCGATGACTTGGATGCCTTTCGCCGTGAGGTCGGCCCAGGCGTCGCGGATGCTGCAGCCTTGCTTCGTGCAGCCGGGCGTGTCGGCTTTCGGGTAGAAATAAACGAGCGTCGGGCCCTTGGCGTAAACGTCTTTGAAGTTCACTTCCTTGCCGTCCTGATTGACGGCGGTGACTTCGGGCGCGGGAACGCCGATGGCGAGCGGTTCGGCGTGCGCGAGGGACGCGAGGGTGAGGAGGGATGCGAGAACGCTGAGGGTGGACTTTATCATGGTGAACAGTGAACCCGCCGGACGGGAGTTTGTTGGCGGCTACTTGCGAATCGGCAGCCAGTCGAGGACACGCTGGATTTGCGCATCCCAATATCCCCACTCGTGGGTGCCGGCGCTTTCCTCGTAGGTATGGTCGAGGTGGATGCTGTCGAGGTGCCGGCGGAAGTCGCGGTTGTCGCCGAGCAAACCGTCCTCGGTGCCGCAGCAGAGGTAGAGTTTGGGCTTCGGGAGAGCAGAAGTGGCGAGCTTTTGCGAGAGGGTGAAGAGGTCCGCGTCGGTCCCCTCGCCTTTCAAGTCCTGCCCGAAGATGCCCTGCCACTCGGCCTTGCTCATGCGCGAGCCTTCCCTGCCGGCTTCTCGCAGGCGCTTCGCGATGTCCAGCGCGCCGCTGAGACTCGCAGCGGCAGCGAACTGATCCGGCTTTGCCAAACCAAGCCGAAGCGCGCCATAGCCGCCCATGGAAAGGCCCGCGGCGAAACGATCCTCGCGCGCGGTGGAGAGCGGGAACCATTGCTGGCAAAGGGCCGGGAGCTCTTCGCTGAGGAAGGTCCAGTAGTTCGCACCGGTCGCCATGTCCTGATAAAAGCTGCGCGCGACGGCGGGCATGACGACGGCGATGTTTTTCGCGGAAGCGTAACGCTCGATGCTAGTGCGGCGCATCCAGATGGTGTGGTCGTCGCTCAGCCCGTGGAGCAGGTAGAGGGTGGGATATTGGGCGCGCGCTTCGCCGCCAGCCATGCCGATTTGCCTCGCGGATTTTTGCGGGAGGATGACGTGAAACGCGACGGAGAGACCGAGCGCGTCGGAGAAACAATGAACGTCGAGGAAGGCCATCGGGCGGAGGAATGCGGCCTAGTCCATCCGGGTCTTGGAGTACCCAAAGAACCCGCGTTTTTTGATCAACTCGGCGACGCTGAGCGGGACCATCTGCTCCCAGGTTTCGTCGTGGGAAGCGATCCGCTTGAGGACATCACGACTGAAGATGCTGAGGTACTCGGGTTTGAAATTGTCGAGTTGGACAAAACTCCCGCGGCCCGAGAGGTATTCGTAAAGGGGCCGAAGTTCCTTATCGACCTCGATATTGCTGACGGTCTGCATCACGGCGTCCTGTTTGGGGCGCAGCGGGTAGACGTAGATTTTGAGGTCGTTTTTGAAAAGGCGTCCGAAGCTTTCCAGGATGCCGCCGGGAAGCTGCGTGTAGTATTTTTCGTCGAAGAGCTCCACGAGGCTGGGCACGCCGAGGACGATGCCGAGCGGCTCCTTCGTGCGCCACGCGAGATAGGCGGCGAGGCGGTAATATTCAAAATAATCGGAGATCAGGACGGTCATTCCGCACGCCGCGAGGAGGTCGGCGCGGGCGAGGAAGTCGCGGGTGTCGACGGCGGTTCCGCCGGCGAGGAGATTACGCATGGTGATCTCCATGAGCGGGAGAACGGTTTTCCCAGCGACGGCGGGCTCCGACTGGAACTTGGCCAGCGCACACTCGATCATGTCGATGTTCACGTGCGTCATGGGACGAAAACTACCGCGCTCGACGAGGACAGCCTTTTTGTGGAGCACCTCGGAGGGTTGGAGCACCGCACGGTCGGCGCCGAACATGGCCGCGCCGCTGAGACCGAGTTGGACGAGTTTCAGCGCCATGAGGCGGTTGTCCACGTAGCGAAATTCGATGCCGTGGAACTCGATCATGTCGATCTCGATGCGGCCGGTCGTGAGTTTGTCGAGCAGGCTCTCTACGAGCGCGTCGGGCTCGTGGTGCTGGAAGAACGCGCCGTAGAGCAGATTCACGCCGACGATGCCGAGCGCCTCCTGTTGAAGGCCCGCTTCGTTATCGAGCATCCGGACGTGGATGATGATCTGGCTGGCCTCGTCTCTCGGATGCGCCTGGAATTTGATTCCCATCCAACCGTGACACTCGTTGCCGCCTTTGTAGCTGCGCGCGAC
This sequence comes from Chthoniobacteraceae bacterium, assembly GCA_043735935.1. Taxonomy (GTDB): domain Bacteria; phylum Verrucomicrobiota; class Verrucomicrobiia; order Chthoniobacterales; family Chthoniobacteraceae; genus JANLQB01. Next base: position 8,983 of record JAYTDO010000110.1, on the reverse strand, counting down.
GACGGTATCGGCGAACGCAAAGAAGGCCGTGTTGTCGCCGCGGCTCTCGCCGAGGCGATCGAGGTTGAGTTGAAACTCGTGGTCCAGCATCGCCTGAAGGCGGCTACGCGAAACGTACCGATCTGTGTGGCCGTAAATGGCGTCGCTGACCGTCATGTCGTAGGCGGACATCGATTTTGCGATGGTTCCGGCGGCACCGCCGACCCTGAAGAACCAGCGAACGACTTCCTGCCCCGCGCCGATTTCCGCAAACGTGCCGTAAAACCGCCGATCGATGTTGATGTTGAGAGCCTTTTGATGGGTATCGACGATTCCAGTGCTCATATTCATGAGAAAGTGCGCGCTGGATTCGCGACTGGCGAGCGCGGAAGTGGATCTCCATTGCAGAATTTTCACAGATCGGGCTCGTCAGCCCCCAGATTCGAGCACCCGCTGAGACGCCGGGAAGGGCCGACCGAGCCGGAAAGGCGCAAAACTGAGAATGGCGGCGGCGGATTCCCAAATTGGGCGCGGCAACTGACTAAAACACCCAAGGCCGCGCCTCGGTGGGGCGGCGATTTTGCGGGATTTTTGCGAAAGGAACGCCACGCGGCATACCTCAAGCTGATGGTATTTATGAAGATTCTAATAATCACCATGAATATCAAATCCTCCCTCGCCGCTCTCGCCGCTCTCATTCTCGCTCAATCAGCCGCTTTCGCGGTCATCGATCTCGGTCAACCCGCTGGCTACACCCCGTATGACCGCTACATGAATCCGGTCAAGCAGGTCCTCAACGGTCTCCATGGCCAAAACACGGACATGAGCCGCGTTAAATCGCTCCTCAGCACCGGACGCGGCTTTCGGTATTCGTTCACCGAACCTTACACGGCGGCCCTCCCGGCAGTGACGGCACAGGCCAAGGCCGGCGACTGCAAAGCGAAATCCTTGTGGCTGGTGGACCAACTCGGCGGCGCCAATGTCCGCTACGTCATCGGCAAAGCCCGCTCTTCATCGAAGATCAGCCATGCCTGGGTGATGTGGAACGACGGCAGCACCTGGTGGATCCTCGATCCCACGAATACCAGCCGCCCGATCGCCGCAAACAGCGTCTCGAAGAGCGAATATATTCCCCAGTATTCATGGGCCAAGAATGGCTCCTATCGCCATGCCTCCACTGCCCTGGACGTAGCTGCGGTGGCTGGAAAGGGAAAGACCAAGAGCGCAGCGGTCGCCGCGACTGGCGAGAAACGCTGATCAAGATTTCGGGGGTTGCTGAGCGGTCGGCTCCGAAAGGGTCCGACCGCTTAGTTTTTCCCGAGGAAAAGCCGCCGGTCAGAGAATGCGGACGGAGTAGTGGCCCACTCGATCGAAGACTTGAGGAGTCTTGAGGCTTTCCACGCTCAGACTCTTACCCCGGTTGTACGACCGGATGACATCGGCCACGATGCCGAAGGAATCGTTGCCGCTGGCGCCATCGATCCTCTTCACTGAAACCGCTCCCATCCGGGCTGCGGCAACATCCGAATCAATGATGGCGAACAGCTCTCCTGCGACGCCATGCACGGTCAGACTATCGATCGAGCGGGTGACCGCAAAGCCGCTCGCATCCGTAGGCAGTGAGTTGACGCCGACGAACAATTTCGCGTGGTCGAGCCCCCCGACATCGACCGTGCCGACGTTTCCCGCACTGAAGATGGTCGCGTCCTTGACGTAGCCGGCGACGTCGAGAACGCTCAGCCCCTTTTCTCCCGTGACGTTGACGTTCGCCTGAAAATCACCTCGCACAGAGGTCGCTACATCTCCCGGACGCCCCGAGATCAAGAGGCTCTTGATGAACGGCGCGCGGATGACGCTGGCGGCTCCGCCAGTGTCCAGCCACTCGATTGCGCGGATCGCTTTGATTCCAATAAGGGATTCGATCCCGAAGTCCGCAACACGTTTGAATGTGATCGAGGGCTTGCCGCTTTGATCAGCTGGAAACGCGCCGAGCGTAATCAGCCCGCCGCCCGAGACATCGCCAAGGAAGAGTTGCCGCACCCCCTGCGCCGCGCTGAACGAACCAGAGAGCGCGACTTTCGAGAGATTCACCCGATCCATGAACTGAAACAGGTCGACGTTTTCCAAATCGATATCGCCTTTCGCCGACGATACCGCCGTCACCACCTTGGCCGATAGCACCGCACCGGGTCTCGCGGTGACGACCGAGAGATCGGCAAACGTCCCATCGAAAGCGACCCGTCCACCGCTTCCCTTCGTCAGGCCGAAACTGACCACGTCACCGTCGGGTTCGACGTAGGTCAGCACCGCATTTTTGCGCTTCCCATATCCGGTCACCGAAAAAGTTCCGAATCCGTTTTCCCAATCGTGGACGTTGCTGTCGAACGAAACATTATCGTCGCTGAAACGCTCGACGATCACACCGTCCGAAGGCGCCACCTGGACGAGGACCCGATATACCTCGCCGGTGGTGGTGACGAGTTGCCGCGGGATCTGTAGCGTCTTCATCAACGTCGTGGTAGCCCCACCCGCGATGTCGATCGGCACATTAACGAAACTCCCGATCAGAACATCGCGATCAGGTTCGACGATGACGCCACTGGGATCGACGCCCCCGATTTTGGAAAGATACACCTTCACGTCCACATTGCCCACGGCCCAACCTCCGCCGGTGTTGCCGATGACGATGGGCGCAGTCGTTAGATCACCACCGATGATCGCCGGCTCGAAAGAGTCGCCAACGAAACTCGACACGAGATTCGGCTGCAGGTTCACCGTAAAGGTATCTTCCGCCGTCGATCCGTTCCCGTCATCCGCGCGGACGGTGAGGTTCACCACGCCTGCCGCATGCGCCTTGTAATTCAGATGGAGGACCGCCCCATCGGTGCTCCCGGTGACGAGATCGCTCGGCAGCCCGGTCACCGCGTCCGTCACGGCCGAAAGCGAATAGGTGATCCCGCTGACATTCCCGCTCGGCGGCGGTGTGATGGTGTAACCGGTGATCACCACCCGCTGATCGGCAGTCGGAACGGGAATGGGAGTGTTGGGATTCTGGTCGGGATCAGGATCGTAGTTCTGGACGGGCACGCCCGATCCGTCGTTGCCCGGGTTGTAAAGACTGAGGCTGGCGATGACTTTCGCCACGTTGAGCCCATTGCGAACGATCGCGAAAACCGTAAACCCGCCGTTCTGGTTATCGAGATTCGACGAGTTGTCCGAGAGGTTGATGAACCACTCGCTGGTTCCGGTGTTGGGACCGAGCCCAGTCTTGGCGATCGCTATCGTTCCCTCAATGTTCGATCGTGCCGGGTCGAATTCATTGTGCACGGCAAACGGCGTCGGGATGTGCGTGTCCGGCGTGCCCACATCAAACCCGCCGCCCTGTAATACGAAGCCCGGGGAGGCCCGATGGAAAAACGTTCCTACGTAGTTCGACTTCGGGTCGGGGTTGGTGAGGTAGCTCAGGAAATTCTGAACCGAAAGAGGCGCCAAATCGTCCAACAACTCGATGACGATCGGCGGCCCAGGCTGGATCCCGGGCGTGAAAGTATCCGTGTCGAGATTCGTCGTGAGCGTGACGATGGTGTGGCCATTGTCCGTCACGAATTGATCCAGCATCCGGGAAAGGTCGATGTCCGCACCGGTCTTGTACGGGCCCACCGTGATGTCGGGCAGCGGATTCACGACCGCGATGGCCGGCGCGATGCGCGGCTCGAGCGGTTCAAGCAATTCGGGAAAAGGGGGACGGGCGGGCATGATCAGCGGAGCGGGGAAAATGGGGCAGGCTTGCCTGCCGGGGCGAGGGAAATTCGCACGAAGATCACGCGGGAAGGACTTCCCGGACGCTGAGGTCCGAATGAGTGCCGAGTTCAAAGACTTCACCGGGCGTCCCCGTCAGGGCCAGGGCCGTTCCACCCGACGAGAAACCCGCGATCTTTTGTGCGATGAATCCGAAGTGATCCATATCGGCCGCACTTCCCTCCACCGAACCACCGACCACGATGCGCGCGATTTTCGCCACGACCTCCGCCCGATTATTACCTGAGATCAACTTATCATCGGACGTCCCGAAGAGCCCGTCATCGCCCGCCCTGATCCCGACCGCAAGCGTGCTTGCGATCCAGTCATGGCCCACCGTCACCCGGCCGACGCTCGCGTCCCCGTTGACCGCTGTTCCGATCACGTCGTAGCCGGCAAGGATGCGCGAGCCCGTGACGCTCCCGACCACGTTAATGGAGCCGATTGCGACATCTTTCGTGGCCCCGGGCTGCGCTTGGCCCCGCGCCGTGATGAGAGAATCGACGATATTTCCATTCACCGAAAAGGCCCCGAGTTGGTCGCCGACACGGAGGACTGCGGTATCCATCGAACCCGCGGTAAAGCTGCCGAGACGGGCGCCGATTTCGACGTAACCGGAATGATCGCCGGTGCCGCCGGTGATGGCGCCGGCGACCAAAATCAATTCCGTGTCCCCTACGGGCAACAATCCCGTGCCGCTGACAATCGCGCCGCTATAGGAGCCGCTCCCGCCGGAAATCGCGCCCAAACTTACTTGTCCAACGCCGCCCGCGGCTTCGATCAGCGCGCTGCGAACGCCCGCACCACCAAGATTTCCCGTGATGAAAATCTTCCGGATATCGCCCGCCACGGGCTTGCCGGAATGAAGAATTTCGTGCGCGAGAATCGACGCGCTCTCTTCCCCCACCCCACCGACCACGTCGCCGCCCACATCCACTCGTCCGATCTTCCCGTGCGCCTGGATCGAAGCGGACCCGGGGCCAGTTGCCCCTGCAATCCCGCGGACCACGTTTACCATTCCGATCGCGCCTCCGGCGTAAATCGCACCGCTCAGCGGACCGGCTCCACCCTGAATTGCCGAAGTTCCAATCGGCACCGCCGAACCGACGTGCACCGTGCCGATCGCGCCGCCGGCGACGATCGCGCCGGAACTCGATCCATTGTCGCCGAGCATGGCACCGCCAATCGTTACGGAACCAAGATTACGCCCCGCCTTGCTCGGATCATTCCCGGCCAGGATCGCGCCACTGTTGGGCCCCGCTCCACCATCCAGTTTTCCACCGATGGTGATGCTTTCCAAAGACGCACCGCTGATCACCGATCCCGACGCCGCACCATTGCCGCCCGTCAAATCGCCACCGATGCTCACGGGGCCAAGCGTTCCGAGCGCCTCGATCGCGCCGCTTGCCAGGTTCGTGCCGCCCGTCACCGATCCGGCTACCGTGACACCTTTGATGTTCCCGCCTGAAAAAACGCCACCCGAATGCGGACCAACTCCGGTGATGTCTCCAAAAATCCTGACCTTGCCGAGCCCGCCACCGCTGAGGATGACGCCGCTCGTGTCGCCGACTCCACCCTTCACGTCGCCTCCGGCGACATCGCTCCCGATGGCGACGGACCCCATGCGACCACCCGAACGGATGACACCCGAGCGCAGCCCATCGCCCCCATTGAGGTCGCCGCCGACGGACACCGGGCCCAGCGTGCCGACGGAAAAAATCGAACCCGCATTGTCCTTGGCGCCTCCGACAATATCGCCGGTAACGGTGACGCTGCGGATGGAATTTCCGGCCGTGACGGCGCCCGAATTTGCCCCGCCCCCGCCGAAGATCCCATCTGCGACGGTCGTGCCGATCTTGACCTTACCAATATCGTAGGCGTCGACGTGCCCGGTGTTATCGCTCGTGGCGGCGACCGTCGCGTTTCCCATCAGCGATCCACGAATGACAATGTTGTCGATGGTGGCGCGTTGGGTGATGTTCGTGACGTTGTTCGAAAAGGTCGTCGCGTCGACGACGTGGATATAACCGCCCATGTCTTCGGCGACCTTGATCAGCTTAACGCGGCCGTTGATCCGGCTTTCGAGATCCGGCGCGGGATGCGTTGCATCGGGCATCGCCACTTGAATCTGCGTGGAGGTCCCGAATTTTCCGATGGATTGCACGCGGAGGCTCTTGAGTCCGATCTTGCTGTTGCCCGCACCGCAGTCGATCTGCCCGAGGTCGCCATCCACAAAAACATTCTTCAGCGAATTCCCTCCGCCCTTGATGGCGCCGATCGCGGCGAAGTCATCGCCGACCAAGTTCGAATTCACGATCTGCTTTTCGGCAGTGATCGTGAGGGAAGTTCCGGCGACCCGGCTCACGAACGCTCCGTTTACCGTCGCGGGCGAGACTTGCCCGAGGTCGATCAGTTGGAGCTGTTGCGGCACGTCGCCATTAACATCGGGGCCGCCCACGTGGGCGAAGCCCGCGGTGAATTTGAAGACATTACGCAAATCGGCAGCGAGGCTCACCGAGTGACTCGGATCGAGATCGAAGACGTCACGCGAAAATGCCACGGTGATCCTGTCCCCATCGGGATCAAAATAAACCAACGTACGCGCGTCTAGGAGCATGGCGGGGGCGATGCGGCCTTCGAGCGGCTCGATCCCACTCCTCACTCGATCGCGCGCGGCCGTGGTCTTGACAGGCGAGGTCGGCGTTGACGCCGTCGCGGGCCGTTTGCAACACAGCCGGCGAACGAGGGAGCGGAAGGAAAACTTGCGGGAAATCATGGCGTGGGATCGTCGTCGGTGGCGAAGACTTTCACCGTTCCGCCGGACATCCGGCTCCATGAGACGTCGTTGCTGGTCGCCGGCCCGAGGGTGACGGTCGTGACTTTCGTGCCGTCGTCATCGGGATCGTTGATCGCCGTCACCGTTACCGTCTTCGGTCGGTCCCAATCGAATCGCGTGAATTTCACCTGCGTCTTGTCCGCGGTGATCTGCGTGCTATCGGAAAGCGTGATAGGGATCGTCACGTCGTCGTCCGGCTTGGCGTCGAGCACGATGGTGAATTTCGCCGTGTGTGCCGCGCCGTTTGCCTCGGTGACGGTCAATGAGCGGTTGTCGACAAGGATGCCGTTGATGCGGCCGAAGACAACGTCCTTCGAAATCGGCATCTTGTCGGTCAACTCATCGGAGTAATCGAGCCGCGCCAGGATGTAGTAGCCGGAGCCCGTCCGCCCCTTTGGCGCGACTAATCGAAGATCCAGCGGTTTGCCCGCCGAGTCCGTCGTTGGGACAAGATTGTAACGCAGCGCCTGACCCGCCTGGAGGGCAGGAAGATTGCCTTCGGGAAAAGTCCCGATCGACAGCGGGATATCCGCCGGCGAATCGTTCGCAGTTCCGGCCAGATCGACGTCCTTGAGATTTAACTTGGTATTTTTCGAGAGATAAAAACGCAGCTTGCCTTCTTTTGAAGCCACATCGCCTGAGTTCAACATGATGATGGACAAGGCGAATTTGGTTTCCGATGTCGCCCCGGTGCCTGTCGTATCTTTAAAGGGGACCTCGGCCCCGGCCGCGTCCACCGCCGTCGATATCTGACCGACGATGTTCGGCAGTGAAAAGGGCGGTAAATGCTGAGGTCCTTTGAACCCCGATAGCACGACCCTGCTCCAGGCCACCGCCTGATCGAGATCCGGCGCCGTGCGCTTGATGTGCACATTCACTGCAAACGTCTCCGCATCCAGATAGGTATGCGATCCTTTGACCGCGAATCGCCCCGCCCCGTTCGCCACGATCGTCGCGCGGGATATTCGACCATCACCCCAGTCGATACGACCCGAAAAATCGTCAACCTCGGCGCCGCTCGTTGTGTCGGTAAAAGTCGCGAGCACGCGGTCATTCACCGTTGATCCAACATTGTTCACCGTCGCGCCAACCGCGCGCAGTTTCGCGCCACTCACCGCGATCACTGCCTGACTCCGCACTCGGTCGGTGGCTCCCAGCGCACCGTCGACGTTGATCTGGATCGTATACACGCCGGCGCGCGCAAACGTATGGGTGCCACGCACGACGAACGTGCCGGGTGTCTTCGCCGAACGCTCAATCCGGACCTTGGGTGACGACTTCGTCGATGCATCCTCCGCGGAACCATCGCCCCAGATCACAAACGCCGCGAAGTCCGCAGCCTGCCCAGCCGGGTCGCCGTCGCCGAATTCAGCGATGATTGCATCCGTCATCGCGATCCCAGCGAGCCCTTCCACATTCACCGCAGAAGCCTCGATCGCACGGTCCCCATACGCGATTTCCGCGACCTGAAAACGATACGGATCAAACGGTGCAAATGGATTCGAGGCCGATGCAGCGCCGTTGATCAGCGGATCATTGAATCCCGCGACTCCGAGCGCAAGGTCTTGAAATCCCGGCGTGGTGCGCGGTGTGAAGTTGCCCGAAATCTGCGCGAACCCAAACGATCCAGAAGCCGTGTTCCCGCTCGCCGAGGCGATGCCGTAAAGAAGGTAGTCGTGCTCCAGGTCGATCGCCTTCAAGGGCAGGGTCGGAGCGGTTCCGACGGAGGTGATGAGGTTCGGAATCGGCAGCAGAAGCGGCGGGTCGTTGAATTTGTCCTTCGTCGCAGAGACTCCGATCATCCGGACCGCCTTGCCGCCGGACGGGTCGGTCGCCGTCACCGTCAAAGTCGCCGCTCCCACATCGCTTGCCGTCAAGAGCAACGTCGCATCGGCCGTCCCGGGCGTGAGTGAAACGGTGCTCATTTTCACCGGCACGGTCGGCTTGCTATCGTCAGCCGTATTCGGGAGGCCATCGAGATTCGTCGGGAGTGCCACGACTTTATCGAGGATGTCGAAGCCCCGGATGAGTTGGCCGAAGATGGTGTGTTTAAAATCCAGGAAGCGCGGCTGCGCGATGGTGACGAAAAACTGCGTGCTATTAGTCCCGCTGAAATTCCCCAACTGGATGTATCCCCCGCCGAATGGATTACCCCGCTCATAACCACCGCCCGAGTTGGCCATCGCGAGTTGCCCGCGGCCGCTGAAAATCAACTCCGGTCGGAACTCGTGACCGATGGAAAAACCCGGGTCGCCGCCGCCGGAGCCAGTCGGATCGCCGCCCTGGATGATGAAGCCTGGAACGACGCGGTGAAAAATCACGTTATCGTAAAATCCCGACTGCGCCGCTCCGCCCACCACCCCGCTCGTC